>JBGQMX010000048.1:0-20560 GCA_041500805.1 Methyloceanibacter sp. | reverse complement strand
TCCGCCGTCTTCCCACCGGCCTCCTGCTCACGCAGGATCGCAATGATCTGCTCTTCGTTGAACCGTGATGCCCTCATCGTCCGTCTCCTTCTCGGCGACGGACTCTACCCAAATCTGGAGGAGTTTTAGGGGCTCAGGTCATGCCCTCAGGCAAGAAGCTCAGGGAGTTGAGGGCATACCTATAAAGTTCGAAGGCTTCGGGTCCTTGGATGCGTGTGCCTCCGACCCCATAGGAGTTTCGGCCAGTGGCAATGCTCGATCCCTTCAGCTCTTTGGAGGCCGGGACGCCAAATCTGTCTCTCAAACTCTTGCGCCACGCTTTTGCGCCGGCCAAGTAGTTATCCCATGAAATCGCCAGCACTCTGCTTATAAGGTTCGGTTTTTCGAGCGTTGGAATGGCGACGCAGGCTATCGTGTAAATGAACTTGTCGTCGGATTCATCCGCGTAGAAGGTTGAAAGCCCACCCCAGAGGTAACGCAGAACCATGACGAAACGCACCGTTGGCCAAAAGCAAGATACCTCCCAATCCGCGAAGTTCAAAGAGGCTGCACGCGGAATTGGCTGCGATGAAGATGAGGCTGCTTTTGAGGAGCGGCTAAAGAAGATCGCGAAGGCGCCGCCGCCAGTCAGCCCAAAGCCGAAGGCGAAGCAGTCCCCGAAATGAAGAAGCCCCGCACGGGGGGGCGGGGCTTCTTCGGTTCCTCTTAGGGGGGAACCCTGTGATGGGGGGAGGGAGAATCCCATCACTGTGGCTGCTTGAAATCAACACCTAAATCACCACGGCCAATTAGCCGAAGAAAGAAGAAGCCCCGGCCAAAGGTGGATGACCGGGGCTCCCTACTTACCAAAGGAGTGGTCGCAGGGAACGACCACCACAACCCGACATACCACAACCACGGCCAAGTAAGCCGGGGTTTTTCATTAGGAAGGCAGAGGTTCAAATGGACGCTTTGAACGCGCAGCTTCTCGCGCCCACGACAGAAGCTCAAGGGCATGAAGATCAGGCTCTCCGCGATCACGAATCGCGACGTACCAATCATCTAACCGACGTTCGAACCTGCCTCGAAAGGTTGGATCGGATTCATCAAGTGTTTGAACGATGCAGGCGACTAGAGCTGCCACCGCCGTCCTTGTCTGATTTAGATCGGTTTTTGGAATCGCCATGCTCGACCTCCCTGGTTTCAACCCAGGGTTAGGCTCTATCACGGAATTGGGTTTACGAAGTATACAATCCCCAAAAGAAAGGCGATATAGTCCTTGACGTACCCACCTATACAACCTACATAGGTGGGTACGTAAGGGGGATCGCCATGAAGTCCGTTCTAACCCAATCGCAGTTCCACAACGAAGCCGAAGCCTACAAGTTCGTTGAGGCTCACGTATGGCCGAATGGCCCCGTGTGCCCTCGCTGCGAGCAAGGGGATCGGATCGGCAAACTTGAGGGCAAGAGCACTCGGGTTGGCGTCTACAAATGTTATCGCTGCCGCAAGCCCTTCAGCGTCAAGGTCGGCACGATCATGGAGGACTCGCACATTGCGATGCATCTCTGGCTGCAAGCCATTCACCTGATGTGCTCAAGCAAAAAGGGCATCAGCTCGAATCAGCTTCACCGCACGCTAGGCATAACGCTCAAGAGCGCATGGTTCCTTTCACATCGCATTCGCGAAGCCATGCGAACTGGCGACTTGGCCCCGTTCGGCGGCGAAGGCTCAATCGTGGAAAGCGACGAAACGTTCATCGGTCGCGACCACACCAAGAAGGCCATGGGTCAGAGGAAGGGTCGCGGCTACGCGCACAAGTTCAAAGTGCTGTCGCTCGTTGACCGGACCACCGGCAAAGCACGTAGCTTCAAGGTTGATGCCGTTGACGGCAAGACGATCATTCCGATTGTCCGCAAGAACATCGCCAAAGAGACGGTCGTGATGACCGATGATGCCGGCCACTACAAGCATCTAGCCAAGGGCTTCGCTGGCCATGAAATCGTGCGCCACTCAAAGGGCCAGTACGGCTACGGCATCATTCACACGAACACGGTCGAGGGCTTCTTCTCGATTTTCAAACGCGGAATGAAGGGCATCTACCAGCATTGCAGCGAGCGCCATTTGCATCGTTATCTGGCCGAGTTCGACTTTCGCTACAACGAGCGCAAGGTGACGGACAGTGAGCGCGCGGAAACGGCGTTGCGCGGCATCAAAGGCAAGCGGCTCCGCTATCAGGGACCTAGTTCGTCGGTTGCCTAAGAAAATCGAGTCAGAACAGCAGCTTAGCTTTTTAGCTAAGTTGCTGATCCAGACTGACGAATCTTGATTGTATGGGCATTAAAGTTTATATTCGGGCCACTCTCGTAGCCCGAACCCACTGCCTAGTGTAGTGGACCCGCTCAAGGCGGTGACCAGAGATGGTCTAGGGTTACGAGACGGCCTTCTGCAAACGTCTGTGCCACACCGTGAATGTTCCGACGCGAGCGGTATCCTTGCTCACGTCAACAATGTTGGCTCGTTTTAGAATGTGTGCGGACAGATCAGTCTTTGCCGGAGACGCATTCTCAGCCTTGCTGTGGCCATTAAGCTCGAATGCGAGCGCTCCGATAATAATATCTATCAGTTGGAGCGGTAGCGTCGTTTTTGAGTCGCGGAACTGGCATCGCCGGAATGGCCAATCTCGCTTATCACCATCCTTTCGGCGTCCACGATTCAGAATGAGCCGCAGGTCTTCTGGGCGCTGAGTTGTTCGCCTTTGATCTGGGTATAGGTGGAAAAGAGATTTTGAGTACATGCGCGCGAATTTCCTCGCGAGCTGATAAATTTCCTTGTTGAAACCGATTTCACGGCTACCTTCATTCCATCTCCGGTGGTCTATCTGAGTCGTATCCACGACGAGCGCGTGAAAATTCACAAGGTCTGGATTATCGAACATCGTGTCTACAATGCGCCTGTAAGCCTCCAACTTAGTGCGAGAGACCTTGGTCCATTTCGCCTCCTTTTCTGGTAACTCGGGTAGCCGCGCCTTTGCGATAAGTTCGCCCAGCTTCGGCGCCTCAGTTAGCGATACGATTGCGCCACCGAGTACCAGGAACCTGTGCTGGGTTTGGCTACTTTCGTCGAGGTAGATTTCAGCAATCTCTTCAGGATCAGGGTGAATGCGCATGACCTCTCCCCGACCGAAAAGTAAACAGTCTCAGAGCTTCATAAACAAGGCCCGCGAACTTGGCTGCGACGAAGATCCCAAGGCCTTCGAGCGCACCTTCAGCAAGATCGTGCCGCCGAAGAAGCCTGCCGCCCAAAAACCAAAGAAGGCTAGCCGACACCCAAAATGAAGAAGCCCCGCACGGGGGGCGGGGCTTCTCCGGTTCCTCTTAGGGGGGAACCCTGTGATGGGGGGAGAGAGTCCCATCACTGTGGCCCAGATATCACAGTGTGGCCTGATTCATAGTCAGACCGATTCAAGGCCCCCTGCCGTGCCATCGGCGGGTTGCACAAAAGCCGGGAGCGGTTGCACGCCCCGGCTTTTTCCTTATCTAACCGATTCTATGAGACAATCAACCCCTGGTGTGTCCAAAAGGGGAACGGCATACCGTATCTAGTCTGGGTACGTCAAGGACTATATCTCCAAAAGAAAGGCGCCCAACCGCTGCGCGTGGTTGGGCGCCCAGAAGCGCGTTTTGTCGCGCGCGTGCCGGGAGGGAAGCCGGCACGAGCGAACCACATCTTCGGCTAGACGGGGGGCACTACCGATAAAAGCGATGTGGTCCACTTCTGCGCTCAGAGATAAGTAGATTTCCCGGCGTTTTCAACCGCCACCCTCTGAAAAATTTAACGCGACGTAAATGGACGCCTGGGCGATCAGCTAGCGCTTTGATTCTGCTTTGTTTTTATTCGCTTCGCAAGAGGCGGAGTATCGCCGCACACCAGGGCCGCCCCGCCCCGAACCGCCCCTATTCGGCCCTAACGGAAGGGCTGGAAGTTTTGCGTCGAGGTGAAGAAATCGGCCGCCACCTTCCGTCCTGAAACGATGTCGTTGACTGTGACGCTTGTGGTCAAGCCTTGCGCGTCAGTGATCATCCACTGCTTCAGCGTGAGATCGGGCCCGTTATCGAAGAGGAGCTTGATGCTTCCCGCCGCGTCGCCCGTCTTGTCTTCGAGCGAGATGGCAAGCGTGCCCTCTTGGGTCTCGACCCCGACGATGCGCGCATCGCGGCCAAGATCGACGGCATCGGCCAAGAGCAGGCGAAAGGGTGTCGATTGAATGGGATATTTCTCGACCGTCTTCAGGTCGGAATCCTCGATGGCGAGAAAACTGCCATCGGCCACGATGCGGAGCGCGCTCGGCGGCGCGTAGTCGAACCTGATCTTCCCCGGCCTCTGCACGTAGAAGCGGCCGGTCGAGCGCTTGTTGGTGGAATCGACCTGCTCGAAGCTGCCCTGCAGATTGGTGATGTTGTTGAAATAGGCGTTGATGCGCTGCACGGCTTCAGCCTGCTCGGGTCCGATCAGGGGCGTTGCCGCCTGCGCTGCCTCCACGGCGGCTTCCCAGCCAGCGCCTTCGTCCATCGCGGCGGGGGAGATCTCGTCGACCGGGTCCGAGTCGGTTGATCCGGTCGTTTCATCGTCAAGCGACGGCCGGAGCTCGTCTTGCGGTCCCGACACGTTCTGCGGCGCGGGCGAGGGACTGTGCTTCGGGTCTACCTGCGGGGTGACCGAGCCGGTGGTGGAAGGGGTTTTCACCACGGTGGTGGCGCCGTCTTGGGCGAGCGCGAGCCCTACGGGGAGAAAAAGGGCGAGTGGCAGACCGAAGATCAGCCCGGCGGCTCTGCGGCTTATCATTAACCCCTCCGTGGACCGGCGCGGCTTTGGATCAAGAGACAATCGATAGATGATTCCGGCAAATCTGGTCAACTTCTTGGCGGCGGCAAGATGAAGCGGCTAATAGGGCGTCGCGGCCTCGTCCCCACCCACCAGAATCTCACGCTTTCCGGCATGGTTGGCAGGGCCGATCAGGCCCTCCTTCTCCATGCGCTCGACCAGGGTTGCGGCACGGTTATAGCCGACGCCGAGCCGCCGCTGCACATAGCTTGTGGAGGCCTTGCGGTCGCGGAGCACAAGGGCCACGGCCTGATCGTAGAGATCATCGCCTGACTCGCCGAACTCCTCGCCGCCTTCGCCGCCCTCGGCCTCGTCGTCCTCCTCGTCGGTGATAGCATCGAGATAAGCTGGCACGCCCTGCTTCTTCAGGTGACGCACCACCTTCTCGACCTCCTCGTCGGCGACGAAGGGCCCATGCACGCGCATGATTCGCCCGCCGCCCGCCATATAGAGCATGTCGCCTTGTCCCAGCAGCTGCTCGGCGCCCTGCTCGCCGAGAATGGTGCGGCTGTCGATCTTGGAGGTGACTTGGAAGCTCACCCGGGTCGGGAAGTTGGCCTTGATCGTGCCGGTGATGACGTCGACGCTCGGGCGCTGCGTGGCGGTGATGAGGTGAATGCCGGCCGCGCGCGCCATCTGCGCCAGCCGCTGCACTGCGGCCTCGATGTCCTTGCCCGCGACCATCATCAGGTCGGCCATCTCGTCCACGATCACGACGATATAGGGCATCACGTCGTAGTCCATCTCCTCCTGCTCGTAGACGGCGCGGCCGGTTGAGCGGTCGAAGCCCGTCTGCACGGTTCGCGTCAGGACCTCGCCCTTGGCCTCGGACTGGAGGATGCGGGAATTGTAGCCCTTGATGTCGCGCACGCCCAATTTCGACATGCGCTTGTAGCGCTCCTCCATCTCGCGCACCGTCCATTTGAGTGCGACCACCGCCTTCTTGGGATCGGTGACCACCGGCGCAAGGAGATGCGGGATGCCGTCATAGACGGAGAGCTCGAGCATCTTCGGGTCGATCATGATGAATTTGCACTGGTCGGGCGAGAGCCGGTAGAGCAGCGACAGGATCATGGTGTTGATGCCCACCGACTTGCCCGAGCCCGTGGTGCCGGCGATCAGGAGATGCGGCATGCGGGACAGATCGGCGATGATCGGCTCGCCGCCGATATTCTTGCCGAGCGCGAGCGCAAGTCTCGCGTCGGCCTCCTGGAAGTCGGAGGCCTCCATCAGCTCCCGCAGCATCACCACTTCGCGCCGGTCGTTGGGAAGCTCGATGCCGATCACGTTGCGGCCGGGAACGACGGCAACGCGCACGGCGATGGCGCTCATGGACCGGGCGATGTCGTCGGCAAGCCCGATCACGCGCGAGGACTTGGTTCCGGGCGCGGGCTCAAGCTCGTAGAGGGTGACCACGGGTCCGGGCCTCACATTGGTGATCTCGCCCTTGACGCCGAAATCCTGCAGCACGCCTTCAAGCTCGCGCGCATTCTCCTGCAGCACCTCGTCGCTCACGCCGCGGCCGCGCGGGGTGCGCGGTTGCTGCAACAGGCGGATTGGCGGCGGGTCGTAAGGCGTCTCCATGCGCGGCGAACGGGCGCCCGTGTGTTTCTTCTTCGCCTTGTCCTTGGCGTTGAGGCGCGTGATGCGGTAGCCCGGCGAGGTGATGTCCTCCTCCTCCTCGTCCTCCTCCTCGTCGTCGCTCGCCACGCCGATCGGCGCCGGACCGAAGGAGGGTTCGATGCGGCCGTCGGCGTCGGGCTCGGGCGCCGGCTCCTCCCGAGTCTCCTCCTCGACCTCTTCGTAATCTTCGGCAGCCTCATCGCGCCGCGCCTGGCGCCGGGGGAAGAGGCGGGAGATGCGCTTGAGTTTGGCGCCCGTGTGCATGACGAAATGCATGGCGGCGCCAAGCGAGGCGCTCGCCCATTCGCCGGCAGCGCTGCTTCGCGGCGCCCACAGCGCAATCAGTCGCGACGTGCTCGTACCGCAGGCGAAGAGGAGCAGCATGGTGCCGACGACGAGAAAGGCGAGACCGGCGACGAACGATACGGCGGCCTCAGGCAGGAACGGCCCGATGACATGGGCGCCGGCCATGAAGAAATCGCCGAGAATGCCGCCAAGGCCGTTCGGCAGAGGCCAGCTCTTGGGCTGCGGCAGCGCCGCAAGCGCCGCTGCGAGCAGGATGACAGCGGTGGGCCAAGCGAGCAGCCGGAGCCTCAGGCGTTTCGGCACCGTGCGGAAGACGAGGTGCCATCCCCAGGCGGCAAGCGGCAGGAAAAGGATGATCGAGGCAAGCCCCAAGGACTGGATGGCAAGGTCTGCGACCACCGCGCCCCAATTCCCGAGCACGTTGCGCGGCGCCGCGCGTGTCGCGTTGTTGAGGCTCGGATCGTGCACCGACCAGGTGGCGAGACTGGCCCAGGCGGCGCAGGCGACGGTGACGATGCCGAGACCGTAGGCGCCGAGCATGAGGCGCCGCAGTCCCGACTCGACCGCTCCCGGCAGGAGCCGCCGCCGCTCCTTTGCTCTGCCTCTAGTGGCCATCCCCTCAACCCAATGTAGCGACGATGCGCGTCAACGCCTCGCGCGTGGTGTCCGCGTCATGCACGAGCGCGACCCTGATGTAGTCCCTGCCCGGATTGACGCCATCGGGTTCGGCTTGCGCGAGATAAGTTCCTGGCAGCACTCTGACACCACACCCTTTCCAAAGGGTTGTCGTGGCCTCCTCCCCACCCCCGAAAGCCCGGAAATCGAGCCAAAGAAAGAAGCTTCCTTGGGGTCTCAGATAGCCGTAGCGGCCCTTGAGCAGAGCGTCGGCGATGGCGAAATTCGCATCGTAGAGCGCACGGCCCTTCTCGACATGCTCCTCGTCGCCCCAGGCCGCCACCGAGACATGCTGGATGGGAAGCGGCACTTGCGGGCAGGCGACGTTGCGGAAGCGCCCGAAGGAAGCGATGAAGTCGGGGTCGCCGGCGACAAAGCCGGACCTCAAGCCCGGCAGTCCCGAGCGTTTGGAGAGCGATTGGAACACCGCGACATTGGCGAAGCTCGTGGTCTCGGCGTAGGCCGTCTCGAGCGCGCCGGGAGGCGGGGTGCTGCCATAGATCTCCGAATAGCATTCGTCGGCGAAGAGCAGGAAGTCGAAGCGCCGCGCCAGCGCGATGACGCGGGCAAGATAGGAGCGGCCGGCAACGGCCCCTTGCGGGTTCGATGGCGAGCAGAGATAGAAAGCGATGGTGCGCTCGAGCAGCGCCTCGTCGATGGCCTCAAGCTCAGGCAGGAACCCCGTCTCCGCGGTGCTGGGCAGGAATATGGGCTCGGCGCCCGAGGCCGCTGCCGCTGCCGCATAGGCTTGATAGAAGGGATTGGGGATCAGCACGACCGGCCGTTCGATCGATGGCTTCCGCGCCAGCGCCGGGAAGATCGCCGAGAACAATCCCTCGCGCGAGCCGTTGAGCGGCAGCACGTGGCTGTCGGCATCGATCCGTCCTTCCAGTGTTGGGTAGCGGCGACCGATCCAATCGGCGATCGCCTGGCGAAGTGCGGGAATGCCCTTGATCGGCGGGTAGCGGCCGAACTCGCTCAAATGACGTTCAAGCGTCGGACCCAAAAAGGGCGGCATGAGCGCGCGCGGCTCGCCGAGCGAAAGGTCGATGGGCAGGGCGCCGGGCGTCATCCCATCGAGCAAGACAGCAAGACGCGCAAACGGGGAGCGGACCAAGTCGTCGAGAGGGGTCAGCGCAGCGTCCGGCGGCATGCGACCGGTGTTACGGGATGGCGGCCTTTGCGGCAATGGCCGTCTGGAGGCCTCCCGAAATAAGTAAGCCCCGGCAACGCGCCGGGGCTTAGGTCAGAGCAAAAGTCTAGGGAGGAGGACTTAGCTCTCGTCTTGCAACGTTATTGTCCCTCAGTTTATTCGCGCGTTCAGACCGTTACTGCACCACCTCGCCGTGCAGGTTGATGTCGAGACCTTCGACTTCGACCGCCTGCGGGACTCTCAAGCCCATGATGATGTCGATCACCTTGAGGATGATGAAGGTCATGACGGCGCAGTACACGAACGTGCCGGCGACGTCATAGAACTGGATCAGCATCTGGTGGCCGTTGCCGTCGATGAGCCAGCCTTTGCCGGCCGAGTTGATGGCACTCGAGGCAAACATGCCAGTCATCATGGCGCCGAGCGCGCCACCTACGGCGTGCACGCCGAACGCATCGAGCGCGTCGTCATAGCCGAGCATCTTCTTGACATGCACCGCCGCAAAATAGCAGACGGCGCCCGCAGCGATGCCGATGATCAAGGCACCCATCGGATTGACGAAGCCCGATGCAGGCGTGATGGCGACGAGGCCCGCCACCGCACCCGAGACGATGCCGAGAATGCTGGGCTTCTTGGCGATCATCCATTCACAAACCATCCAAGAAAGCGCAGCTGCGGCGGTCGCGATCTGGGTCGCGGCCATGGCCATGCCGGCATTGACGTTGGCAGTGACGGCCGAACCGGCGTTGAACCCGAACCAGCCAACCCACAGAAGCGAAGCGCCGATCACGCTATAGACGAGATTGTAGGGCGCCATGTTCTCCTTGCCGAGCCCATAGCGCGGGCCAAGCACAAGGGCGACGACGAGGCCCGCGGTCCCGGCGTTCAAATGCACGACGGTTCCGCCGGCATAGTCCAGCGCGCCCATTTGACCGAGCCAGCCACCGCCCCAAACCCAATGCGCGATCGGGCTATAGACCAGGACCAGCCAAGCAGCCATGAACACCATGAAGGAGGAGAACTTCATGCGGTCCGCGAGCGACCCGGCAATCAGCGCCGGCGTAATGATGGCGAAGGTCATCTGAAAGCACATGTAAACAGATTCAGGGATCGTCCCCGCGAGCGGGCTCACCGCGTCGATGGTCATCGGCTTCAGCATGAAATATTTGAAGCCGCCGATCCACTTGTTGAGCGATTCACTGTCGTTGGTCGTGAAGGCAATCGAGTAGCCGATGACCATCCACAACACGGTGATGATGCATGTCGCCCCAAACGCTTGCCCCACGGTAGCAAGCACGTTCTTCTTGCGCACCATGCCGCCATAGAAAAGAGCAAGACCCGGGATCGTCATCATCAAAACGAGCGCCGTGGATGTGAGCATCCAAGCCGTGTCGCCCGTATTGATCGGCGATACCGGAGCGGCCGCCGCCGCTGGCGCCGCTGCTGCGGCGGGAGCTGCGGCCTCCTGGGCCAAGCTCGGATCGATATGGGCAAGGATCAGCACAATAAGCGCTGCGCCTGCCGCGAAAAGATATTTAACCAGGGTCATCTTCTTCCTCCCCTCTAGAGCGCTGATTCGTTCGTTTCGCCGGTGCGGATACGCACCGTCTGCTCGACGGGAACGACGAAGATCTTGCCGTCGCCGATCTGCCCGGTCTTGGCCGCGGCGACGATGGCATCCACCGCCTTGTCGACCAGCTTGGCAGGAACCACCACCTCGATCTTGATCTTCGGCAGGAAGTTCACGGCGTATTCGGCGCCCCGATAGATTTCCGTATGGCCCTTTTGCCTCCCGTAGCCCTTCACCTCGGTCACGGTCATGCCTTGCAGGCCGAGCTCAGTGAGGGCTTGGCGCACCTCATCGAGCTTGAATGGCTTGATGATCGCCATCACCAGCTTCATCTTTTGAACCCCTCCATGTTTACGGCTGCCAGGCTCTTGACTGCGTCCATTCCAGCCGCGTGAACCTGAAAGCAGAGTCAAGCCCCGTGCCAACTCGGAGAAAAGGCGGCAAGTCATTGGCTTTAGGGAGTCTTTTACCGGTTGGCCGCGCGGGGCCACCGGCAGGGCTAAGGCATAATGGCCACAAAATAGGCAAAAATGCAGGATTGCTTAGAATATAGGCAGGCCTACCGGGAGTTCCGCTCCCGCACGAGCCCTTCCTGCGCCGTCGAGGCCACAAGCTCCCCTTCCCGGGTGAAAAGACTGCCACGGCAGAAGGCCCGGCCAGCGCCTGAGCTTGGGCTGTCATGGGCATAGAGCAGCCATTCGTCGGCCCTGAAGCTCCGATGGAACCAGATGGCGTGGTCGAGGCTCGCCAGCATCAGTGTCGGGTCGAGGATGAAGCGGCCATGGGCGATCAGCGCCGTGTCGAGAAGGGTGAAGTCCGAGGCATAGGCCAGCACGCATTGGTGCAGGCTGGGGTCGTCCCCGAGGCTGCCCGTGGCCCTGATCCAGACCTGCTGGGAGGGGGCGCGGTTCTCCGGAGAAAGGTAGCGGGACAGGTCGACGGGGCGGATCTCGATCGGCCGCTCGCGCTCCCAATAGGCTTTAACCTGGGGAGGCAGGCGATCGATGAGGCACTCTTTGAGCTCAGCCTCGCTCGGCAGCGCTTCCGGCGGCGGCACCTCGGGCATCTTCATCTGATGGTGAAGCCCCTTCTCCTCCTTGTGGAAGGAGGCGGCCATGGAGAAGATCGCCTGCCCGTGCTGGATGGCGACCACGCGGCGGGTCGAGAAGCTGCCCCCGTCGCGAATGCGATCGACCTCGTAGATGATGGGCACTGAAGGATCGCCGGCGCGCAAGAAATAGGCGTGGAGCGAATGCGCCAGCCGCCCCTCGACGGTGCGATGGGCCGCCACCAGCGCCTGGCCGATCACCTGCCCGCCGAACACCCGCTGCCAGCCGACCTGCGGGCTAAGCCCGCGGAACAGGTTCACCTCGAGCGTCTCGATGTCGAGGATGGAGAGGAGCTGGTCGAGAGCGCGGCTCATGGAGCGTGACCTTTTGCTGTGGGCAGGACGGCTCGCGCGTCCTTTACCAGTTTCGCCGCCAGAGCGGAACGCGCTTTGCCCAGAAAGCCGCAACCAGGCTCGCTTTGCCACGCGCGGCGCTGCCACAAGTGGCTTTGCTCGCCACCCTCCCCTATAGGGAAGGGATGCAGAGCGACAGGCGATACGACGTGGCGATTGCCGGCGGCGGGTTCGCCGGACGCACGCTTGCGCTTGTCCTCGCCAGGCTCGCGCCGCAGGGCTTCCGCGTCGCGCTCATCGATGCCGAGGCGCCGCAAGCCGAACTTCCTCAGGATGCTCGCGCGCTGGCGCTTTCGGCGGCGACCAAGAGCCTCCTGTCGGTGCTTGGGCTGTGGCCGGCGCTTGCGTCCAACGCTCAACCCATCTTGGCGATCGAGATCACCGACAGTCCGTTGAACGCGGTCTTGCGCCCCTATTTCCTCGGCTTCGATGACGAGCTCAAGACCGGCGAGCCGGGCGCCACCATGGTCGAGCATGGCGACCTCGCCCGCGTGCTTGCTGCCGCCGTGGCTGGTGAGGACGCCATCGACGTCTATGCTCCCGACACCGTCGCCGATTACACCTCTGATGCGTTTGGCGTCGCGTCGCGGCTCGGCAGCGGCGAAGCGATTGAGGCGCGCCTCTTGGTGGCGGCTGACGGCAAGCGCTCGCGGCTCAGGGAGCGCGCGGGCATCAGATGCGTCGGCTGGTCCTATCCGCAGATCGGCATCGTCACCACCGTGGCGCATGCCAAGCCCCATCATGGGAGAGCGGTTCAGCATTTCCTGCCGGCAGGGCCATTCGCCATCCTGCCGCTGAAAGGGAACCGCTCCTCCATCGTGTGGACGGAGGAGCGCGCGCGCGGTGAGGCCACCATGGCCGCGAGCGAAGCAGACTTCGTGGCCGAGCTCAGCAAGCGTTTCGGCCACAGGCTCGGCGAGATCGTGCTTGCCGGCCCGCGCCAATCCTTCCCGCTCGATCTCCAGATCGCACGCGCCTTCGTCGCCGACCGGCTCGCATTGATCGGCGACGCCGCGCATGTGGTGCACCCGCTCGCAGGCCAAGGCCTCAATATCGGCATGCGCGACGTGGCGGCCCTTGGCGAGATCATCGTCGAATCGGCGCGGCTCGGACTCGATATCGGGGCGGCGCCGAGCCTTGAGCGCTATGAGCGCTGGCGGCGATTCGACAGCGCCTTCTCGGCCGCGGTGATGGACGGGCTGAACCGCCTCTTCTCCAACGACAGCGTGCCCTTGCGAGCGTTGCGCGATCTCGGGCTCGGCCTGGTCGAAAGGGCTCCGGGTCTGAAGCGGTTTCTCGTCCGCGAGGCCGCGGGCACGACCGGAAACGTGCCGCGTTTACTGAAGGGCGAAAGGCTGTGAATCGGGCCTACGCCTAGGGCCCAACGCTCCCTACATCTTTGCGGGCGGTCTGGTTGCGAACGTCATAGGAAGGGGAGATCATGAATCTCAATCCTGCCGAGCCGATCATGGGCTCGCCAACGCGGCCGCAAACCCTGCTCGCAAAGCGCGTCGCCGAAGAGAAGAGCTTCACCACCCATGACGGCGTGGAGCTGTTCTACCGCTATTGGCCGGCGCTCCCGGCGAGGCCCAAAGGGGCAGTCCTCCTGTTCCATCGCGGGCATGAGCATTCAGGCCGCATGGCGCATCTCGTCGATGAGCTCGACCTCCCGGACCTTGCCTTCTTCGCCTGGGACGCGCGCGGCCACGGCTGCTCTCCCGGCGAGCGAGGCTATAGCCCGAGCATCGCCACCTCGGTCCGCGACGTGCAGGACTTCGTCGACCATATCGGAGCGAGCTACGGCATTCGGAGCGAGGACATGGGGGTCATCGCGCAAAGCGTGGGCGCCGTGCTGATCGCCGCCTGGGTGCATGACTACGCGCCGAAGATCCGCTGCATGGTGCTCGCCTCTCCGGCCTTTTCGGTGAAGCTCTATGTTCCCTTTGCGCGGACCGCGCTCAAGCTGAAGCAATCCTGGCGCGGCCTGTTCTATGTGAACTCCTACGTCAAGGCGCGCTTCCTCACCCATGACGAGGCGCGCATCGCCTCTTACGACAGCGATCCGCTCATCACCCGCGCTATCGCCGTCAACGTGCTGCTCGGTCTCTACGAGACGGCGGATCGCGTCGTGGCCGATGCACGCGCCATCACCGTGCCGACCGCGCTTCTCATCTCGGGCAGCGATTTCGTCGTCAAGCACGGCGCGCAGCATCGCTTCTATGAGCGGCTCGGCACACCCATCAAGGAGCGTCACGTTCTCCGGGGCTTCTATCACGACACGTTCGGCGAGAAGGATCGCGGCAAGGCGATCGCCAAAGCGCGCGCCTTCATCCTCGATCGCTTCGCCGAGCCGATCGTGAGACCCTCGCTGCTCGACGCCGACCGCATGAGCTACACCCGCGACGAGGCCGATCGCATCGCCTCGCCGCTGCCGCTTCTCTCCCTGCGCGGCCTCTATTGGAGGGCCCAGCGTCTTGCCATGAAGATCGGCGGATGGGTCTCGGAAGGTGTGGCGCTTGGGCATCGCACCGGTTTCGATTCGGGCTCGACGCTCGACTACGTCTATCGCAACGAGCCGCAAGGCAAAGGCGCGCTCGGGCGCTTCATCGACAAGGGCTATCTTGAGTCGATCGGCTGGCGCGGCATCCGCCAGCGCAAACTCAATCTCGAAGAGCTGTTGCGCAAGGCGATGGCGCTTCTCCGCGAGAAGAATATGCCGGTGCGCGTGCTCGACATTGCCGCAGGCCACGGCCGCTACGTCATCGAGGCGCTTGCCGGCACCGACGTGAAGCCCGACGGGATCCTGCTTCGCGACTATAGCGACATCAATGTCGCAGCAGGCTCCAAGCTCATCGCCGAGCGGGGCTTGAACGGCGTCGCGCGCTTCGTCAAAGGCGATGCTTTCGACCGCGAGAGCCTTGCGAATATCGCACCCAAGCCCACGCTCGGCATCGTCTCGGGCCTCTACGAGCTCTTTCCCGATAACGCGCTTGTCCGCCGCTCGCTTGCAGGTCTTGCGGCGGCGATCCCTGAAGGCGGCTATCTCGTCTATACGGGGCAGCCCTGGCATCCGCAGCTTGAGTTCATCGGCCGCGTGCTGACGAGCCACCGGCAAGGCCAGGCCTGGGTCATGCGCCGGCGCACGCAAGGCGAGATGGATCAGCTCGTCGAGGCTGCCGGCTTCCGCAAGATCGAGCAGCGCATCGACGCGTGGGGCATCTTCACCGTGTCGCTTGCCGAGCGGGTCAAGGCTTGAGCGGCAGAGTGACCGCGGCGCCGCGCGTGACCGCGCCGGCCCAAGCGCGCCCTTGGCGGCGCGCAGTTCTCTGGCTCCTCTTCCTCGCGCCCTTCTTCTACCTTACCTATGGCGGCGCCAACTGGCTTGCCGCGCGGCGTGACGGCGTGCCCTCGATCGTCTTCGACTGGGAGCATTGGATCCCCTTCATCGACTGGACGATCATCCCCTACTGGTCGATCAACGCCTTCTACGGACTGTCTTTTTTCGTGTGCAGCAGCAAGGCCGAGCTCGATACGCACGGGCTTCGCCTGCTCACCGCGCAAGTGATTGCGGTCAGTTGCTTCATCCTGTTTCCGCTTCGCTTCACCTTCGCCCAGCCCGAGACGACCGGGCTCCCCGGTTTCATGTTCGATGCGCTGACGAGCTTCGATCAGCCCTTCAATCAGGCGCCATCGCTGCATATCGCTCTCTGTGTCATTCTTTGGGCGCTCTATGTCCGCCACGTGCCACGCTTCGGGCTTCCGCTGCTCAACGCTTGGTTCCTGCTCGTCGCCGTCTCGGTGCTCACCACCTATCAGCACCATTTCATCGACCTGCCCACCGGCCTGCTGCTCGGTCTGTTCTGCCTCTGGCTCTGGCCGAATGAAGTAGAGAGCCCGCTGTCCCATTTCGGCGTGACCTCCGACCCGCGCAGGCTGCGGCTCGCGCTTCGCTATGCGCTCGGCGGCGTCGCCCTCGGCGTGCTCGCGGCCTGGATGGGCGGCGCTGCGCTTCTTCTCTTCTGGCCTGCCGTGGCGCTTCTCATGGTCGCCGCCAATTACGCCTTCTTCGGCGCCGAGGGCTTCCAGAAAAGCGCCGACGGCAGAATGAGCGCAGCGTCGCGGTCGTTGTTCGCGCCCTATCATGCGGGCGCCTGGATCAATTCCCGCGCCTGGACACGGAGCCACCCGGCGTCTGTCGCAGTCGCCGATGGCGTGGCCCTTGGGCGCATCCCGTCTCGCCATGAAAGCGCCTCGCACATCACCATCGATCTCTGCGCCGAGCTTCCCGGCCGGGGCGCGCGCTGCTACGCTTTCCCCATGCTCGATCTCGTTGCGCCCAATCCCGCGCGCCTCTTGGCAGCTTCGCGCGCCATCGAGGCTGCGCGGAGCGAGGGTCCCGTCCTCGTCTATTGCGCGCTTGGGGTCTCGCGCAGCGCCTCGGCCGTTGCCACCTGGCTTGTCGTGACGGGACGTGCCGCAAGCGTGGACGACGCCATCGAGAGGGTGCGGACCGTGCGTCCGCGCATCGTGCTTGGCGAGGACGCCAAGCGGGCCATCGCCGCAGCTGTCGAGCAGGCGCGATGACGGGAGAGCCCGAGCCCCGCTATGTGCTCGCCGCCGCCGCCGCCCTGCTCGAACAGGGCGAGGTCATCGACCGCCTGTCCCGTCCGCTCACCATCGCCGCTCTGATCGGCCTCGTCGCCGGGCTTGGCGTCGAGCTTGGCGCGCTTCTGATCGCGGCACTCCTGCTGGTGGCCTTGGCGGGGCTGATCGAGACTTACCTTGCGCTCCGCACCGGTTTCGACGCCGCGCTGTTCCATCGTCTCGCCGGCGACGAGGGCCGAAGCGCTCTCGATCTCGGCAAGCTCGACGCGGCCCTGCTCGAGCTCGGCTTGCTGTCGAAGGCCAAGGCGGGGCGGGAGGTCGAGCCGCGAGTGTTGGGCGCCCGGAGGCTCCTGACCTTGCAGGGATTGGCGCTGACGCTGCAGGTCGCCGTCGTGCTGTTCGGCACCGCGCTGATCACTCTTTAGACGGACGATCTCGTCAGCTAGCTCTGGTCGAGCTTGCGCGCTTCCTCAGGCAACATGATCGGAATTCCGTCGCGGATCGGGTAGGCGAGGCCCGCGGCGCGGCTGATCAGCTCCTGGCGCTCGGCATCGTAGTCGAGCGAGGTCTTGGTCAGCGGACAGACCAGGATCTCGAGGAGCTTCGGATCGAGGCGCCGTTCGCCGCTGCGCTCTGGCGCGTTCGTCATTTATGGTTCTCCCAGGCCGTCATTGCAGGGATGTCCCCGAGCCGTCGTCGGTTGCCGCAAGCTCCATCTCGGCGAGCGCCACCAGCGCCTCGGCGCGTGCCCGCAGGTCCGGCGCCTCGAGCAGCGCCTGCTTCTCCTCAGGGCCGTAGGGGCTCAGGATCGACAGGGTATTCACCAGCCGCTCGCTGCTCGCGCTGTTGATGCGCTCCCAGTCGGCATTGAGATTGTTGGCGAGGAGATAGCTTCTGAGGGTGGCGATGAGGCGCGGGCGGTCGACGTCGTCCTCGCCACAGCCGCCGACGAAATCTTCGGCGTAGGGCGCGAAATCCACCTGACACATCCGGAACGGCTCCTCTCCGTCGATATCGCGCACAACGAGGAAGCGGGCGACGCCGGCAAGCGAGATGACGACCCTGCCGTCGTCGCTTTCCGTGAAGGAGGATATCCGTCCCGCGCAGCCCACCCGCCGCAAGGGAAAGCTCTTCCCGGGAGGCGATTCGCCGGGTCCGGCCTCGGGCGCCGGCTGTACGACGCCGATCAGGCGGTTGCCGGCAAGAGCGTGATCCACAAGCGCGAGGTAGCGCGGCTCGAACACGGTGAGCGTGAGCGAGGCGCGCGGCAGGAGAATGGCGCCACGCAAGGGGAACAGCGGCAGCGCCTTGGGCAGGTCGGTGGCGTTGCGATAGCGGTCGGTCACCCCCAAGAGATGCTCCTTGGCTGTCAGGCGAATAGGAGTGAGGAGAGCCTTTGGCGCCCCGCGATGGTAGCCGCGTCGCTAACGCCCCAGGCATTGAACAGTTGCAGGAGCTGCTTCCGCGCCGCGTCGTCGTTCCAGCTCCGGTTCTTGGCGACGAGGGCGAGCAGCTCTTCGAGCGCGCCGTTGCGGTCGCCCTTGGCGTTCAGCGCGAGGGCGAGGTCGAAGCGGCTTTGCGCGTCTTGCGGATTGGCGGCGAGCTTGGCGCGCAAGCCCTCGATATCTCCGGTGCTCGGCGTCTTGCGCGCAAGCTCGAGCGCCGCCCGCGCGCTGGCTACGGGCGCGCTGTCGGCCTTGGCCGGCGGCACGAGCGCCAAGGTCTGCTCGGCCCGGGCAAGGTCGCCGGTCTTGATGTAGCACTTGGCGAGGCCGGCAAGGCTCTGCGCGTTCTCGCGGTCTTTTTGCAGCACTTCTCCGAACATCTGCGCCGCAGTGTTGAGGTCTCCGGCAGCAAGCGCTGCCTCTGCCGCCTCGAGGTCGGCGGCGGTATCGCCGGCAGTGTCGCCGATCAGCCGCGCGATGAAGTCCGCCACGCGGGATTCAGGCAGCGCCCCCATGAAGCCGTCGACGGGCTTGCCGTCCTGGAAGGCGAACACCGCCGGGATCGATTGCACGTCCATTTGGCCGGGGATCTGCGGGTGATCGTCGATATTGAGCTTGACCAGCCTGACCGCGCCTTTTGCCGCGCGCACAGCCTTTTCCAGGATTGGCGTGAGCTGCTTGCAGGGACCGCACCACGGCGCCCAGAAATCGACCAGCACCGGCACCTCGCGCGAGGCCTCGATGACGTCGCGCATGAAGTCCTTGGCGGTGCTGTCCTTGATGAGGCCGGCGTCCGCTCCGCCAGCGCCGCCCTTGCTAAGGATTGGGGTATCTACGCTCATGCTTCCTTTGCCCGCTAGGGACCCTAGAGCCAAGTCTTGCCAAGGCCAAGGTCCGCCATTCGCCCCGGAAGATGGGCCGCCGCGCGGCGTTTGGCAACCTGTCGGAAGACGAGGGGAGGCAGGTTCAGCCGAGTGGCAGGACAATGGGCTCGTGCCCGCATGCCTTGATGAAACCGATGAGGTCCTGCGTTGCGAGCCGTGTGGTGGCGCTGTTCTCGAGCGGATGGCAATTGACCTCGGTAAAATCCATGAGCGCCGCATCGACCACCACGACGACCTGCGCTGCGGACGGATTGATGAGGCCAAACGGCGTCACGGAGCCTGGCGGTACGCCGAGCACGGCTTCGAGCAGCTCCGCCTTACCGAAGCTGAAGCGGCCGAGCCCAAGCCGGTTGGCGAGCGACTTGAGGTCGACCCTGGTGTCGTCCTTGGCCACGACCAGGACCATGCGGCCCTCTTTGCCCACGAGGAACAGGTTCTTGGTGTGGGCGCCAGGCAGGCTATCGCGCAAGCTCGCCGACTGCTCCACCGTGAACATCGGCGTGTGCTCGACGGTCGTCGTTGGGATGCCGAGCTCTTCGAGGCGGGCGAACAAGGTCTCTCGGTCGGCTGCCATCAGCGTTCGGCGAGAGGCCTCCTCTTTAGGATTTGCGGGCCCTTGATAGGCGAGAGCACGCGTCCCAGCTACCCGGGAAGCGCTCTTGTAGACATCGGAACAGCGATCAACTACAACCCGAAACGGCCAATGGAAGCGCCTAAGACGAAGACATTTTGCAGCGCGACCGGCGGGTTTGGAGTGCGGGTGTAGCTCAGGGGTAGAGCATAACCTTGCCAAGGTTAGGGTCGAGGGTTCGAATCCCTTCGCCCGCTCCAATTTCTCCCATAAAAACTAGTGACTTATGGACACTGCAAAAAGCGGGGCCAACTGCGCCTCGTCTCCGGGGAAGCATGGGGGAAGCAGGCGTCCCACACAAGAAGCGAGCTTGCGGCTCGACGGGCACAGGACGATCACCCCTTCCTCACCCCCGGCCGCTTGCCATTGGTGAACTCGACGCCAGCAGCTTCGAGCGCCCGGCGCATGTCGGCGATCGCGTCATCCGATACGCGGCGGCGCGCGCGCTCATAATCCACGACGGTCGAAAGGCCTAAGCTGGCAGCCTCCGCAAGCGTCGTCTGCGACCAATCCAGAAGCGCGCGCGCCGCGCGGCATTGCGAAGGTGTCATGTTCCCCCTATCAACAATTATTGTTGACCATCCTCGGGCTGGTAGCTTACAACAATTTTTGTTGATAGCAACAGGAGGGATAGATGCTGCAAACCGCGAAGAAGATTGTTCGGACCAAACCGCTCCCCAAGGGACGTAAATTCAAGACGCCCGAGGTCCAGGCCGATTGGGTCAAACGAGATGATATTGCCGACCACCTCGAAGAGATTGCCCGCAAGGCTGAACTGCTTACGTTCGCGATCCAGGGCCTTATGGCGCTTGAGGACAACGATCAGACGTGGTGCATGCAGGACGCCTGCTATGAGATCAGGGGTGCGCTTGAGGCCATCGCCAAGGAGGTGCGGTCATGAAGCCCCTCAGCCGCCGCACGGCGCTCACTGGCTTAGCAGCGTCCGTGACAGCTTTGCCCGCCGCTCTAGCTCTGCCAGCTCAGAGCGGGCAAAGCACGCCAGATATGATGCGCGCTTTCATTCGGAAGCTCCTCACGGAACGCGACGGCCTCACCGCCGGCGAATGGATAGAGCGCAAAATCATTGCCCGCGGGCTTCAAGCGCTCATGGGCGACGAGGGTGAGCCGTGGGAGCCTGGGGAGCTATCGCTCATCGAGGAAATGGAGCGCGGCAGGCAGGGGCCATTATGGAAGGCGCGGCCATGACCAACGTTGTCTCGTTCCCTCGACCCGAACCGGAAACGCCTCACTATTTGTTGCTGACAACTTTGATCGACCCCAACTCGCCGTTAGAGGAAGGCGATTTGGTCGCGGTCCAATGGACCACAAAGGGCGTGCCTGGT
>JBGQMX010000047.1:0-20738 GCA_041500805.1 Methyloceanibacter sp. | reverse complement strand
TTTACAAATGGCACATGTGCCATTTTTCAGGTCTGGTTTGAGCCGACAATCGGACTCTGCTCAACGGATTCTAGCTTTACCGCTTCTGACCCCAAAGCGGACTTTCTGGCTCTGCTTTGGGGAGAGGGAGGTGTGCAACGTTTGCGGGCGAGGGTGACAATTTAGCGCGCTAAGATTGTAATACCCTCAGTCAATGCCCATATACCTGTTACTGGCGCGCCACCCGAGGCGTTGACGGTAGAGACGACCCGTACCAACTACGTGCACGGCGCTTTCCCGAAATTCTCAGCAGTCGAACGCTCTCAGAGCCTCCGGATTCGCGAGCCTGCGAAAACAGCGCCTACGTGCGCTGTAACCCCAAGAGGCACTGTCATGGCCGCTACCTTCAATCCCCAAGCTGCCGCCGACCAAGCCCGCAACGCCTACCGCAACGTTACCGCCCAACTCGGTCTCTTAGCTCTCGACACCGCCATCCCCGAGGCCCTGGGAGTCGTTGCCGAGAAGACCGTGGGCCAGACGCGCGAGGCCTATGACAGCTCTAAGGATGCTCTCGAAGCATCAATAGCGACTTTCGAAAGATCCTTTGATGCGGCGGGGTGGGGCGCTGCGGCGTTCAACCATAAAATCATCGACATCGCCCGCCGCAACCTGAATTCCGGCGTCGACCTGGCCAACAGCTTGGCGGGCGCCAAGAACCTCGCCGAGATCGTGGAATTGCAGGCGGCCTATTGGCGCAAGCAGTTCAGCGCATTGACGGCTCAAGCCGAGGAAGTCCCCGCGCTTTCGACCAAGGTGGCGGCCGACGCGGGCGAACCGCTCAAGGGTCATCTGATGAACAGCATGGATGAGCCGCGCACTGAACGGGCGCCGCGATGGAATACGCCACGGGCCAGTCCTGGATTTGGGACCAGCGCAATTTAGGAGTACCGCAATGACCATTCCCCATTACGTCAATGAAGGCCAATCGGATCTTCGGGCGATCAAGCCTGGGTGGTATGGGATGGAGAGCAACGGCAAGCTCTTGTCCGGGCCGTTTCCAAACCAGGAGAAATGCCTCACCGGAATCACTCAGCCGAGAAGCAATTTTCGAGCATCGCCCTGGCGGCACGCTGACGCAGCGGCCAAGAAAGCGACCATGGACTACTTGGACTACTTGGCTCACGCGCAAGCTGCTATGGACGCTCACGACTAGAAGAAGGGGAAGGGAAAGGGAGCCACACAACAGAGCGAAGTCGAAGCAACGAAGGCGACCGCGCGCTTGCGCGGGCTTCCCTCGCCGGGTGTCATCAATCCACCAATGTCCGCTGATGGCACTCCGGCGACATTCACGCGGCAGAGCTTGATGTCTGGAGCCCGATCCTATTCAGACATCAACGCATGGGCCGCTTTGTCGTCGACTGACCCCTAGCGGATGTCACCAGATCTCTTATAGCTCAACCAAATAGGTCTTGCCGAAGCCCGAAGTGTAGTCGACCAGTGCGATAGCCACGGGTGTAATCTCATAGACTGCGAGCTGATTTGGATCCTCTGGAACATACCGCTTCGATTGTGGGAGCGTCCGAAACAGGCGCAAGAATAATTCTTCAACCCTCTGTCTCTCGCCCACCCTTGTGGCTATGCCCGACATGGAAAAGCCGCGAAGCTTATAAAAATCCTGCGTTTCGCTAGCGATTGCCACAGAGACTTTGTTGTTAAGCCTGATATTGCCGGCCTTTTGCGATGTTGCGTCGGTCGCAAAATACAAGGTGAGATCATCATGGATGTAGTTGACTGTCGTGGCCTGCGGATAACCGTCAGGGCGAATGGTCGCAAGCGTCATGGTGTGATGGCGCCGCAAGACTTCGAGGATTTTTGACCTAAGCGCGTCATCCATTCGTTGTTTTCTGCGAGTGTGCCTGACCGTTTCCTATTCGCCGCACTAAAACACAACAGACCTTTGCCAAAAAGTCGATACTTGGCGGCGGATGAATGCACTCCCATAGCTGGTCGAGGAATTCGGGGGCAGACGCCGGCGCCCGTTCGCCACAGCTTTAGGGGGCTCGATCCAGATTTGTGGCCCCCCTTGAGCGATGGGAGCTTGCTTCTTGCTCGGCAGCACCTGCACGTGCCGCAACACCACGATGACAATTCTTCCAAGTCTGTTTATGGCATTAAGCGGACCAACTCGATGGGCTGCTGTGAGGTCGGCAATTGACCCAGAAGCTGACGCCACAGTGGCTTGCCGCATGGTCGGCTGAACTCCTAAGTGCGGAACTCATCGGCACGAGGTCGTAAGCCAGAAATGAAGAAGTCCCCGACGGGGGGTATGGAGCTTCTCGAGGGGAGGCCCGTACATATAGCGTACATCGGGTGCTGCTGCGGGGCTCTAGACGTTAAAACTTTGCGCCATAAGTCATTGATTTAATTTGGTTCCACGGGCCGGACTCGAACCAGCGACCCAGCGGTTAACAGAAGTTGTCCCCTATATGATGCGATGGTGCCGCTGGAGAGATTTGAACTCCCGACCTTGGCTTTACGAAACCATTCATCGCGGTGTCTCGGCAATCCACGCTCGTACACCGGAGTCTACTCCAGTACGCGAGAGTACGAGGCTCTCTTGGCTTCTCCGGCACAGTCAAATGTGAACTCGGATGCACTAGAGATAAATCCAGCCAATTCGGGTTGAGGCAGGAAACTGCAACCCCAATGCAGCCGTGGCTAAGCCCGGCTGTCCCCGTTACCGCTTTTCCGGATCATGCTCTAAACCAACACGGCCGCGCGCGCCGCGGCGCGCTCCTGCGCGATCCAGCCAAACCAGGCATCGAGCCCCTCTCCGGTGCGCGCCGACAGCGTCAGCACTTCGATGTCCGGATTGACGGCCTGGGCATTGGCGATCGCCTGCTCCACGTCGAAATCGACATGCGGCAAGAGGTCGATCTTGTTCAGGATCATGAGGCTGGCGGCGCGGAAAATATGCGGATATTTCAGCGGCTTGTCGTCGCCCTCGGTCACCGACAGGATCACTACCTTGGCCTGCTCGCCAAGATCGAACATGGCGGGGCAGACGAGATTGCCGACATTCTCGATCACCACCACCGCGCCCGGACCGGGCTTCAGCGCCATCAGGCCGCGCGCCACCATGTCGGCCTCGAGATGGCAGCCCGTGCCGGTATTGACCTGCACCACGGGTGCGCCCGCGGCGCGAATCCGCTCCCCGTCATTCGCCGTGGCCTGATCGCCTTCCACCACGAAGAGCGGCAGCTTCCCCTTGAGGTCGTGGATGGTGCGCTCGAGCAGCGTGGTCTTTCCGGCGCCGGGCGAGCTGACGAGGTTGAGCGCGAGAATCTCGCGGCCGGCGAGCCAGGCGCGGTTCTTCGCCGCCAAAGCGTCGTTCTTGGCGAGAATGCGTGCCTCGAGCGCCACGACCGCGTCGCCATGCGCGTGCTCATGCCCATGGTCATGAGTGTGGCTATGGCGGCTGCCGTCCGCATGCACGGGCTCGTGGTCATGATGGTGTTCGGAGCCATGGGCGTGCTCGTGCCCATGGTCATGGGAACAAGTGTGGTGCGTGCCGTCGCCGTGGACGTGGTCATGCCCGTGGTGATGATCTTCGCCGCGCGCGTGCTCATGCCCATGGTCGTGCGAATGCCCATGGTCGAGGCTATGGCTGTGACAGGTGCCGTCGGCGTGGACGTGCTCATGATCATGGTCGTGGTGGTGCTGAGACGAGGCGGGCTCGCCTCGAATAGCGGTTTCCTTTCCCGTCTCGACATCGATCAGCTTCGCCTTCGCGTCGCTTCCGCACCCGCAATGCCCGCACATCAGGCTGCCTCCTCTAGCTCCATGGTCTTGATGGTAAGTTCCTCGCCGGCCACGCGCTCGATCTGGCGTGAGCCGCAGGCGCAAGGGCTGTAAAGCGTCGCCGTCGCGAACTCGGAGCCGCACGCAGTGCAGCGCGCGCGCCCGTCGATCTTGCGAATGTCGAGTTCCGCACCTTCCAGCACGGTTCCTGCGGCGACGACGTCGAAGCAGAACGCAATCGCCTCGCTCATCACGCCCGACAGTGTGCCCACCTCAAGCGTCACGCGGCGCACGCGGCGCCCCTTGGCGGCGTCGCTGACGATGGCCACGATGTTGCGGGTGATGCCGAGCTCGTGCATGGACGCCCTCAACAGATGCGCGGCAGCTGCTCGCCGACCAGCATGTCGACGATGCGCCTGCCGCCGAACACGGTCCGCATGGTGACGCGGCCCGCCTCGCCGGCGTTGACCTTGCCTATTGCCGCGGCACCTCGCCCCAGCGGATGCGCCTGCATTGCGGCAAGAGCGGCGTCCGCCTCCTCCGCCGGAACGACGGCGACGATCTTCCCCTCATTGGCGAGATAGAGCGGATCGAGGCCGAGAATTTCGCAAAAGCCCTTGACGTCCTCGCGGATCGGCGTCCGCGTCTCGTCGATCTCGATTGCCGCCTGCGAGGCTTCGGCGATCTCGTTCAGCACCGTGGCGATGCCGCCCCGCGTCGGATCGCGTAAAGCGCGCGCGCCCGGTGATGCGGCAAGCAGAGTCTCGATGAGGCCATGCAGAGAAGCGCAATCGCTCTCGATCGCGGTGTCGAGCGCCATGTCGCCACGGGCGCCGAGAATGGCCGCGCCATGATCGCCGAGGAGCCCGTTCACCAGAACCACATCGCCCGGCCGCGCGAGATGCGCCCCGAGCACGCGGCCTTCCGGAATCGCGCCGATGCCGGTGGTGGTGATGAACAGCTTGTCGCATGCGCCTTTGGGGACGACCTTGGTATCGCCGGTGACGATCTGAACGCCGGCCTCGCGCGCCGCCGAAGCCATCGAGCGAGCGATCTGGCGCAAGAGCTCGATGGTCACGCCCTCCTCGATGATCACCGCGCAGGAAAGATAAAGCGGACGCGCCCCGCCGACGGCGAGATCGTTCACCGTGCCGCAGACCGCGAGCTTGCCGATATCGCCGCCGGGGAAGATCAAGGGATCGACGACGAAGGCGTCCGTGGTGAAGGCAAGCCGGTCGCCATGAGCGGCGATGGCGGCAAGATCGAAGCGGGCCTGGTCCTCGAGCGGCGCGAGAGCCGCGTTGTCGAAGGCCTCGACGAACACGTCGTCGATCAAATCCTTCATGGCCTTGCCGCCGCCGCCATGGGCAAGCGTCACCGTCGGCACATTGACCTTGCCCAGCCGGCGCGGGCGGATGAAAGGAATGAGGTTCATGCTGGCTCGAGCTCGCTGTTGAGGCCGCCATATTGGTAATAGGCGGCGCAGGCGCCTTCCGACGACACCATCAGCGCGCCGAGCGGCGTCTCCGGCGTGCAGGCCTTCCCAAACAGCTTGCACTGCCAGGGCTTGATCACGCCCTTCAGCACCTCGCCGCATTGGCAGGATTTCGGGTCGGCGATCTTGACGTTGGGAATGGCGAATTTCCGCTCCGCGTCGAAGCCCGCGTAGGCCTCACGCAATTTCACCCCGGAATGATCGATGGAGCCCAAGCCCCGCCATTCGAAGAATTCGCGAAGCTCGTAGACCCGCGCCACCGCATCGAGAGCCGCCGCGTTGCCGTCGTCCGGCACCACGCGCTGATACTGGTTCTCGATATCGGCGCGTCCTTCCTTGATCTGCTTCAGCACCATCCAGATCGATTGCAGCACGTCGAGCGGCTCGAAGCCCGCCACCACCATCGGCTTCTTGTAGAAGCGCGCGATGAACTCGTAAGGCGCGGTGCCGATCACCATGGACACATGGCCCGGCCCGAGGAACCCGTCGAGATTGAGGTCGGGGCTGTCGAGGATCGCCTTAAGCGTCGGCACGATGGTGATGTGGTTGCAGAACACCGAGAAATTGGTGAGGCCCTCGCGCTCCGCCTCGAGCACGGTGAGCGCGGTGGACGGCATCGTCGTCTCGAAGCCAAGACCGAAAAACACGACCTCCCGGTCGGGGTGGTTGCGCGCGATGGCGAGCGCGTCCATGGGCGAATAGACCATGCGGATGTCGGCGCCGTCGGCGCGCGCCTGCATCAGGCTCTTCTTCGAGCCCGGCACGCGCATGGCGTCGCCGAAGGTGGTGAAGATGACCTCCGGTCGCTCGGCGATGGAGACGCAATCGTCGACGCGGCCCATGGGCAGCACGCAGACCGGGCAGCCCGGGCCGTGCACCAGCTCGATCTCCTTGGGCAGCATGCCTTCGACGCCATAGCGGAAGATCGAATGAGTGTGGCCGCCGCATACCTCCATGATGTGGATCGGCCGCTCCTTGGCGACATCCATGGTCGCGACCAGCGCCTCGATCTCCTTCACGAGGACGGCCGCCTTCTCGCGGTCGCGGAACTCATCGATATATTTCATGACGCGACCCTCCCCAGTTCCACCGCCGAGAGCCGCATGGCTTCGATCTCGGCCTGCGCCTCGCCGAGCTCGGTCAAGACTTTCAGCGTCTCGGCGGCTTGCGCCTCGTCGATCCGGCTCATGGCGAAGCCGACATGGACGAGCACCCAGTCGCCGACGCAAGCCTCGACGGGGTGCCTCTCATCGACGATGCAGGCGATGTTGACCTGACGCTTGACGCCGCTCACATCGACGGTCGCGAGCTTCTTGGCAGCGTCGTCGACCTTCACGATCAGGCCAGGGATCCCGAGACACATGGCACGTTTCCTTCCCTAGGTTTGTTCTTGGCATCGATCAGTTGAGCGGCGCCGATCGCCGCCTGGCCGAGCGCGAGCCCGCCGTCATTGGCGGGCACGAGCGCGTGGCTGAGCACGGTGAAATCTTCCGCTTCGAGGCGGCGCACGATGTCCTCGAAGAGGATGCGGTTCTGGAAGCAGCCGCCCGAGAGCGCGATGGTGTCGAAGCGTGGCCCGCTCGCGTCGTCGCGGCGGGCGAGCTTCCTCGTCATCGCCACGATCGCCTTGGCGAGGCCTTTGTGGAACCGCGCCGCCACGATCGGCACCGGCGTCTTCAAGATGAGATCGCCGAGGATCGCGTTCCACATGGCGATCGGCTCGATATAGGGGAGCCCGGACCCGAAGAGATTGGGGATGGTGAGAGGGTAGGCGAGCGCCTCGTCCTCGTGGGCAAGCGTATCCTCGTCCACAATCGCCTCGAGCCGCGCCGCCGCCTCGCCCTCATAGGCCTGATGCTCGCGGCAAAGCCCGAGCGCGGCGGAGACCGCGTCGAACAGCCTGCCGCATGAGGAGGCGAGCGGCGCGTTGACGCCGTTCTTGATCATGGCGTCGAGCGTGGCGCGGGGCTTGCCCGCCAGATAGTCGTGCAGCTCGAGCTCGGCGAAGTTCATGGCAAATTGCGCCCAGCCCATCTCGGCCATCAGCTGCGCATAGAGATTGCGCCACGGCTCACGCACGGCGGCAGCACCCCCCGGCATGGCGACGGGCTTGAAAGTGCCGAGCCGCTCATAGCGTCGATAATCGGCGAGCAGAAATTCGCCGCCCCAGACACGCGCGCGAGTCGAGTCGTTGTCGCCAAGCCCGAGCCCGTCCAGCAGGATGCCGAGCACGGGCGGCGCCGCAAGCGGATAGGCGTTCTCGGCGAGACACGAAGCCACATGAGCGTGGTGGTGCTGCACCTCGATCAAGGCAAGCTCCGCGGCGGGCGCTGACGCGTGGGCGAGCTTGGTCGAGAGATATTCGGGGTGACGGTCGGCAACGAGCGCCACCGGCGCGTGATCGAAGATCTGGCGGTAGAGCGCGAGGTTCTTGCGATAGTCGTCGAAGGTCGATGCGTCCTCGAGGTCGCCCTGGTGTTGCGACAGGATGGCTTCGCCGTCCTTCACCAGGCAGAACGTCGCCTTCAGCTCGCCGCCAAAAGCGAGAAGCTCGGGCGCCGTCTCGAAGCCCGGCGGAAGCTTGATGGGGGAAGGCGCGTAGCCGCGGGCGCGCCGCAAGAGACGCGGCCGTCCTGCCATGACGCGCACCACCGAGTCGTCGATCCGGTTGGCGATCTCCCGGTCGTGGATCAGCGCATAGGAGGCGATGTTGCCGAGACGCTCGCGAGCCTGCCCGTCGCTGATCACCTGCGGCTCGTCAGACAGATTACCGCTCGTCATCACCACGGGGCGGTTCATGCGCCGCAGGATGAGGAGATGCAGCGGCGTCGTCGGCAGCATGAAGCCAAGCGTGGCAAGGCCGGGTGCTATCGCCTCGGGAAGCCGCTCCGGCCCGTTGGCCGGCAAGAGGACGATGGGCGCCTCGGGGCTCGCCAGCAACCGCTCGTCCTCGTCCCCCACCGCGCAATAGCGGCGGATGATATCGAGATCGCGGGCCATCAGCGCGAAGGGCTTGGCATCGCGGCGTTTCAGAAGGCGGAGCCGTGCAACCACATCGTCGCGCGTGGCGTCGCAGGCGAGCTGATAGCTGCCGATGCCCTTGATGGCGACGATCTCGCCCTTCTGCATGAGCCCGCACACGGCATCGACATCGTCGAGCATGGAATGCTGGTCGAAGCTCACCGCGCGCCCGTCGAGGCGCACGAGCTTCGCTTTCGGGCCGCAAGTGTGACAGGCGATGGCCTCGGCGTGGAAGCGGCGATTCGACGGCTCGCGATATTCGCCAAGGCAGGCCTCGCACATGGGGAAGGCCGCCATGGTGGTCTGCGCGCGATCGTAGGGAATGCCGGTGACGATGGAGAAGCGCGGCCCGCAATGGGTGCAATTGGTGAAGGGATAGCGGTAGCGGCGCTCGAAGGGATCCAGCACCTCCCGCGCGCAAGTCGCGCAGATCGCGGCATCGGGGGCGACTTCGGTATGCGTGGGCCCATCCACGCTGTCGGCGATGCGGAACTCGTTTGGCAGGGGACCGAAGAAGGCGTGTGTCTCGATCTGGTCGATGCGGGCCAGCGGTGGGGGCTCGCGATGCATGCGCGCAATGAAATCGGCGATAGCCCGCGTCGAGCCGCCGATGCGGACGAGAACGCCGTCGGCGTCGTTCAGCACTTCGCCGCGCAGGCCCTGCTCGCGCGCGAGCCGCCACACCGTCGGCCGGAAGCCCACCCCCTGCACGCGCCCGCGCACGCGGATTTCCACAGTCGCGTGGCTCTCGTCAGGCAGGATCGGGCGGTGCAGGTTCATGAAGCCGCCTCCCAAAGAAGCACGCGGTTATTGCCGGAATCGGCGATGACCAGGGTGTCGCCGCAGGCAGAGACGTTGTAGGGCCAGCACAGACTGTCGCGGACCGGCGGGCTCCAGCGATTGTCGCCCTTGCCGGTGAAATCGTGCTGGCCGGCAAGCCGGCTCGCCGCGGCGTCCATGGCAAGGCTCACGAGCGCGTAGCCGACGAGACGCGAATTGGCGGTGTCGGCGACGATCAGCCGGGTCCCCTGAACGGCGATGCCATAGGGCATGTTCAGGCTGCGCGCGGTCGGGTAGTAGGCCGCCCGATTGTGATCGACGCTTGCCATGTCGGTCTGGCCAATGACGAAATCGCAAGGGACCCCGTTCGTCGTTGGCAGGCTGCGCCAGGCCATGACGCGGTTATTGCCCGCATCGGACACGAGAATGCCGCCGTCGACGACGGCGATGCCGTGCGGCCAGCGCATGCCGAGCGGCCCAGCATCGCTGCCGGCATTCTCGTCGCGGGTGGTGAAATCGCGCTGACCGAGCACGAGATCGGCCGGTGCTCCGTTCTGCGTCGGAATGCGGTCCCACAGCAGCACGCGCCTGTTGCCCGTGTCGGCGACGATGAGGCGCCCGTCCTCGATGGCGACGCCGTAGCACCAGTTGAGCGTGCAGGCAGAAGGGGCGTTGTGCCCGCGATTGGCGAGGCTGCCGGCAAAGTCCGCCTGGCCGAGCACCACGTCGGCGGGACGGTTCGTCCTTTCCGGCAGGCCAAACCAGATGAGCACGCGGTGATTCCAAGCGTCCGCGATGGCGAGGATACCGTCCGATACGGCAATCCCGGTCGGCACGTTGAGCGTCGTGGCCCCCACCTCGCCCTTGGCGTTCCGGCCTTCGCGGGCAAAGTCGGGCTGGCCAATCAGGAAATCGGCCGGCGCCTGGTCGCTGTCGGGAGCACGCCGCCACACGAGCAGCCGGTGATGGCCGGTGTCGCAGACGAAAAGAGGGCCGCGCGGGCCGGCAAGTGAGGCGCCACGCGGGCCGAACAGGGTGTCGGCCGCGGGCACGATCGGCTCGGCCAATCCGTCAGGACCGAGGCGCCCGCCAAGCACGATGCGCGGGGCGCCTTCGACAAGCGAAGCCCCACGGTCATGGTGAGGTTTGGCGCCGAGGGTAGGCGTACGCAGACGGGCCGGGGCGAGGGAGACGCGCATGGTCAGGTCGCAAGCCTCACTTCGACTTGGCTGCCGACGACGCGCACGGCATGCGACTGAAGCTGCACCTCCGGCGCCGTCAAACATTCGCCGCTCGATAGATCGTAGCGGAAGCCGTGATGCGGGCAGGTGATGATGCCGTCCTCGACCTCACCGTCATGGACTGGGAAGCCGAGATGCGCGCAGGCGTTCTGGAAGCAGGTGACGATGGCGCCGCGGCGCGACAGCATGATTTTCGCCCCGCCGATCTCCTTGGCAAGAACGCCCCCCTCGGGGATCTCGGCGAGCGTCGCCGCCGCGAGCCAATTGCCGGTGGCGTTCAGCGCAAACGGGCTGACGAAGCGGATGCTCGACGGGCCAGCAGCGCCCGCGCCCTTCACCTGCAGAACCTCGGTGATCTCGGGGCAGGAATCTTCCACCGCCTTCTTGACGCCGGCATGGAAGGTGAGCGCGGAGGCCGGGCAGCCGTCACAGGCGCCAACGAAGCGCACCTCGATCGCCGGCGGCGCCACCTTGACGAGCTCGACGTCGCCGCCATGGGAGGCGAGCATGGGGCGGATGCCTTGAAGTGCGCGCTCGACGCGCTCGGCAAGGCTCGCCCTGATGATCTCGTGCCGCCGGAGCACCGCATAGACGACCTCATCGGAGAGCGCGGCCTTCATAGCGGCGAGCGCCGCTGCGTCCGTCTTCAAGGCGCGCACCAGCCTGCGCATGGCTTCGCCGTGCAGCGCCTCGATGGCGCGGGCATAGGCCTCGACCGCGCCGCGCGGCGTCTCCTCCCAAGTGGCGAAGATCGTCTCCAGCCGCTCCACGTCGTTCAAGAAGCCGGCGAGGTCGGCACGTTGCGTCGGCGTGATGTCCAGCGCGTTCATGTTCGCCTCAGCGGTAGCGCAGGTCTTTGAACAAATAGGGCTGGAGCGCGCCACCGGCGAGCCCGGCGACGAGCGCCGCGGCCCAGAGCGGCGCGCCGGCGCTTCCGGCCACGATCATGACGATGGCGGTGGCGGCGATGCCGATGGCGAGTTGCCGGTAGGCCTTGGCCGGATCGGCAAAGAGCTTGCCGCGAAAGAAGAGGCTCATCGAGCTTGTTGCCATGGTCCACATCAGGCACCCCCCAAGGCGATGAGGGCGAGCGCCACGAGACCGAGTGCCACGCCTGCGACGCCCGCGAGCGGTCCGTAGAAGCCGCCCATCATGGCGGCCAGCTCGTTGCCGAGCGCCTTGCCGCCGACCACGATGCCGCCAAGGGCACCCCCCACGACGGACGCCATCACGCCCACGATGAGCGCCACTGCCGCGCCCGCGATGGATATTGCGATTGCCACTCTCCGGTCTCCCTTCAACGATGCTTAGACCCACTCACCCTTCGCCTGCCTCATGCACGCCTTGCCCGTTTGCGTCAGGCAGCCCGAGAATTTCGCGCTCGATGCTCAAGCCGGCCTCGGCCACGATACGGGCCTTGTCGACCTCGCCATGGGCCACGAAGAGTTCCCGCGCCTCGGCGTAACAGGCTCTCGCCAGTGTGAGGTTCACGCGATTGCCGCGGTCCGGATGCTCGGGCTCGTCGGGCAGGTTCGCAAGACAGTTCGCCTTGTTGGCGATGGTGTTGGCGTATTCGAGCGGCGTCGCCTCGCGATTGCGCACCTTCAGCGCCTCGTCATAGGCATCGAGCGCACGGAGATTGTTCTCGATCCGATGGCTCGACGAGACATATTGCAGCGCGTTGCCGAGATTGTTCTGCAGCATCGCGTATTCCGACGGGTGATCGATCAGCGTGATGATCTTCAGTCCCTCCTCGAAGGCCTGCACGGCCAGCGCCTCGCGCATCTTGGCGCGCTCGTCGGTGAAGGGGATGGAGAGGAAGGCGGTGGCGAGGTTGTTTTGCAGGATGGCGAACTCTTCCGGGTGCCGCCTGCGGTCGAAGGTCCTTAAGCTGCGCTGATAGGCTGAGATCGCGTCGGTGATGCGGGCGCGGCCGGCGCCGGCGAGGCTCTGCAGCACGACGCCGAGATTCATCTCGGCCTCGGCCAATTCCTCTGATGTGCCAAGCTCGGTGAGGAGCGGGATTGCTTCGGCATAGGCGGCCTGTGCCGCTTCGAGGAACGCCGTCCCCTGCTCGGGGATCGCCTGCAGCGCCGTCGCCTTCCGTGCCGTGATGCGCGCCTTCAGCAGGCTTTGACCTTCAGGGCAGATGGTAAGCGCTTTATCGTAGAGCTCGACGGCCGAGTGAAGCTGCTTCGGGGTCTTGGGGCGCTGTTGCAGGCCGATGGCGATCTCCATCAGCATCTCGGCGCGCTCGGCCGGGCTTGCCGCCTCATCCTCGGCGACGGCCAAAGCCGCGCGAACGTCCTCTGCGACGCGAAAAGCCGCCACGTTGCGTACCTCCCAGCTCCGCCTTAAGGCGTGTTGTTGGATTGCCGACACAGTAACGGACTTTGCGAACGCTGTCTAGTTAGCATGCGAACTGCAAACTATATTTGCAGACGAAAGGCGGCTCTAGCGCACAAACCCGCAAATTCGGCATTCCACACGACCGGGAGACTGATCTCGGTCGCCTCCCCGATCCCCTGCGCTTGAAGAAAATCGGCGGCCTGCACCACGCGGTCGCCCGCCGCGTTGCGGAGCTTCAGGAGATATCCGCCGGCAGCGGCGTGGCGGACCGGCAAAATGAGGAGGTCGTCATCGCGCCTGAGCAGGATCACCGTCTCGATCCCGGGGAAGAAGCGGTCATAGACCTCGCGGGAGAGATAGAGGCCGCCCCGCTTCACCGTCACGGTCGCCTCTCCTGTCATGTCGCCCCGCACCCCGCGCTCCGCCGCTCCTCGATCAATCCCTCGACGCGGGTCACGACCTTGTCGACGGCGGCGGCCACGGACGGCGAGAGCCCGATGCCGAGCTCGACGGTCTCCGCCTCGATCAGCAGCACGACCACGTCTGCGGGGAACTCGTCACGGAAGATCATGCGCCCGGCATGAAGCGCGTGATCCCAGCGGAAGTCGTGCAGATTGAGCGCAGGCTCGTAGGGCCGCGTAAGCTCGGCGCCCGGCACCTCGAAGATTGCGCCTGGCTCGGAGCCTGAGCGGCAGGCATCGACGACGATCAGCGACCGGCAGCCGCGGGCCGCGAACATCACCGCCATGCCGTCGGTGCCGACGTCGAGCAGGAGCACGCCGGACGCGCCATCGCCGCCCGCGCGCGTCTTGAGCGCGCGCATGACCTCTGGCCCCGCGCCATCGTCGCTTCGATTGGCGTTTCCGCAAGCGATCACGGCGATCATCGGCGATCACACCCGATCAGAGCCGGCAAGCCTAGAGCATGATCTTAGAAAAGTGGGAACCGGTTTTCCGAAAAGATCATGCTCAAACAAAATGCGAGAGCGCTGTCGCGATTCAGTCTCAGGCGATAGCGCTCTAGCCGGGCGCGACTTTGCGCTTCTTGCGTCAGATCCGCCAGAGCCGGCAGGACCATTCGGGCTCGACCGGAAGCTCGAATTCGGGCAGCTCGCAATAGCGGCGATGCACCTTGTAGTACATGCAGGTCTCGCAGGCTTGCTCGAGGTCTCCATGCGTGACCGGGGTCAAGGTGAAGCCTCCGATCACGAGCCGAGCCTTGAGGTCGCCCTCCGCCCGGTGCAGCCGCGCGATGATCGACTGCACCTCTTCATGGGTATCGGCGCGCGGGAACACTTCGGTGACGAGATCGCTGGCGAGCAAAGCCCGGATCTCCTCGCGACGCTTGTCGTCATCGTCCACGGGCCGCGCTCCAACCCTCGCCGGCAAACCCCCCCGCGCGCCGGGGTCAGATGCGCCAGAGCCGGCACCACCATTCCGCCTCGACCGGCACGGCGAGCTCAGGCAGATCGCACCATTTCCGGTGCACGAGGTAGTACATGCACTCCATGCAGCGCTGCTTGTCGGGACCATAAGGATGGTCCACGAAGCCGCCGATCACGAGCTTACCCTCCAAGTCCTCTGGCTTGAGCTGCCGGAGCTTGAGCAGGATGTCGCCGAACTCTTTGTCCGTCTCGGGAAACGGCTCGACCTCGGTCTTGAGGCCCGCCTCCAGCATGGCGGCGATGGCCTTCAGCACGTCTTCGCGGTCAGACCCCATCGGCGGTTGCCCTTTGACATTCTCGGTCTGGCCGACCCCCCCGGCGAGACGAGCGGCCGCATCACCGGCCGCCGCCGCCTCGCCTTCGGGTCTTGCGTCAGGCTGTGCGGAACCGCGCAAGTTCTTCCCCGGTCGCCGCGTCGTGCGCGTGAACGGTGCAGACGAGGCACGAATCGTACGAGCGACAGACATGACCAACCTCCACCGGATCGCGCGCGTCGGTAATGGGAGTACCGATCAGCGCTTCCTCGATCGGCCCCCGTTCCTCGTTGGCGGCGCGCGGCCCGACGTTCCATGTGGTGGGGGCGATGATCTGATAATTCTTGATCTTGCCGCCCTGCACCTCGATCCAGTGGCAAAGCGCTCCCCGCGCGGCCTCGGTGGCGCCCCAGCCGCGGCCGTCCCTCTCCGTCGGCTTGATATACCAGGGATCGGCGAGCTTGAACTCGCGCAGGCAGCGCTCGGCTTCGCGGTAGAGCTTGATGCCTTCGTGCATGCGCGCGAAGTGGCGGAGCAGCACGCTGGCGCCCCCCATCTTGCGGTACATGTCGAGCACGAAGGGGTTTTGGTACTGCCAAGCTTCGCCGTGCTTGCCGCCGGCGATGAGCTGACGCGCCAGCGGGCCGGCCTCGAGCCGTCCGTTCTCGGCATGGCGGACGGCGGTCGCCCAGGAATATTTGCCGGCGGGATCGACGGTATTCTTCTGCACCGGAACCGTCTTGCGGTCGAAGGGGTGCACGCCACCGGGCTCGTCGTACCAGGCGTGTTTGATGTCCTCGCGCGTGAACGACTGGTCCATGCTCTTGTGGGTGTTGGACTTTCCGTCATAGACGCCGCTCTTCATCATGACGGCGGCGTTGCGGCCCTCGATCGTCGGCTTGTTGTATTTGTCCTCGTGGGGCATGTAACCCCAGCTCACATATTTGCCGTGGCCGCGGCCATAGTGGTCGAGCCCGATGTCGAGGCTCATGCGCCAGAACAGGCCGAGGTCCGAGTTGGCGTGCTCGGGCCGCTCGTCGAGCCAAGCCAGGAAATCGTCGTAGGACTGGATCTCCTCATAGCGCTCCAGCGTGCAGCCGAGCCACACCGGCTCCATATAGTTGCGGCGGAAATGCTCGAGGATCGACCATGCGCGCGTGACGTCGGTCAGCGTCGGCGCGCACATCACGCCGCCGGGCACCATGTAGCTCGAATGCGGCCACTGGCCCCCGAGCAGGGCATAGATCTCCACCGGGCGGCCGGAGATGGTCACGCCGAGCTCGTAATTGGTTCCGGTGAACGGCGCCCAGCGCTTCACGGCCTCCTGATAGAACGGCGACTTGGCGTAGTTCTTATGCGTGTAGTCGATCATGAAGAGGCCGTAGTGGTGACGCGGCAGGCTTTGGATGGTCTCCACGATCTGACCGAGGTTCCGCGCCAGGATGGCGTTGCGCGGCACTTCGGTCTGCCAGGCGGTGTCGAGCGCCCAGGCGGCGCAGGTCAAGTGCGATGCACCGCAAATGCCGCAGGCGCGCGGCGTCACGACGAGGCCGGCTTGCGGGTCCTTGTCGCGCAGGATGACCTCGAAGCCGCGGAACAGCTCGGCTTGCGTCCAGGCGTTGATAACGACGCCGTTTTGGATGTCGACACGGACATCGAGATCGCCTTCGACGCGCCCGACCGGCGAGATGTCGAGGGTTTGTACAGCAGCAGCCATGGGGAATTATCCTCCTTCAAAGCGGTGACAGGCTTTGCGCCAGGTCAAACGACGAACAGGTCTTCCTCGGCCCAGGCCGGGGATGCCGCCTTGGCGGCGGCGGTGAGCTTGATGTAGCCAGCCTTGTCGACGCCGGTCGGCATGTCCTTGGGCACACCCATGACGGTCTGCGTCTTGAACAGCGTTCCGGGAGCAAGATCGAAGAACGGGAATTCCGGCTCGGTGCAGCCGAGGCAGGGCATGCCGGCGCGCGTCTTCGACGACACCCGGTTCCACAGGATGCGGTTGCAGGGCGAGTGGGTCATCGGCCCGCGGCAGCCGAGGTCATAGAACAGGCACCCTTTGCGCTGGCCGAACTCGGTCGCGGAGACCTTGTAGGCGAAGTGCATGTTGCGCGTGCAGCCGGTCTGCGTGAAGCTCGTGAAGAACGTCTTCGGACGCTGGAACTCATCGAGAGTGAGGTCGCCGCCGCGCCCGGTGGCAACCGCCACGACGATCTGGGTGATCCAGTCGGGATGCGCCGGGCAGCCCGGAATGTTGATGACCGGCAGCCCCGCCTTGGACTTGTAGTCCTTGCCGAGGAAGCCGCCGTGATTGCGCTTGAGGAATTGCAGGCCTTCGCTTTCGGAAGGATTCGGAGCCGTCGCCGGGATGCCGCCCCAGGTGGCGCAATCGCCGACCGCCACGGTTAACGTCGCGACCTTGGCAAGGTCTGCCACCCAATCCTTCATCGGCCGGCCGGCGAAGCGATTCCATTCGCCCGTGCCGCTCGGCGCGTTCACCACCGTCCCCTCGAACACGAAGATGTCGAGCGGCATCTCGCCGGCGACCAGCGCCTTCAGCATCTTCTTGAGGTTGTCGCCGAGCTCCAAGCCGAGCGAGGGGTGCCAAAGCACGTTGATCCCGAAATCCGTGACGAGATCGCACGCGCTCGGCTCCTCGGCGTTGAGGAACGACATGGTATTGCCGGAACAGGCCCCACCCTGGAGCCAGAGGAGATTAGGCATCGCTTCCTCCGATTGTTATCGCGCAGTGACTCTGAAGTCTTCTTGCGGGAAAGAAGAGCAAGCGGCATGCCAGTTTGTTTAGGATTAGAAAAAATCAATTGTTTGAGCAGGCTAGGAGAAATTGAGGTTCTGCTGCAAAGCAGCAATTACGGCTCTGTAAGCGCCAAGTTGCTTTGCAGTGAAAAGAAGGTTTTCAGCCTCTCGGGGACTTCACGGCGGGCCGCGAGAGAACCGCGCACGGATGGGCGGCAAGCCAAAAAAGAACGGCGCCGCAAGGGCGCCGTTCCGGCAATTTATTGACAGGCCGACTTACAGATAGCCGAGGAGAAGGGCGACGCCGGCGATGGAAGCAAGGCCTCCGGCAACGCGATAGACGTTGTTCCCCAGCGTCTTGCTCGACATCCCGATCAGGAAGCCGATGCCGATGCCGACCGCATGGAGCACCGCGGTGGCCAGCATGAAGCCGGCCCCATAAGTCGCCCCCGCCACGTCCAGAGGCATCTCGGTGCCGTGCACGTGACCGTGAAAGATGGCGAAGAAGCCGACGGCCCCCATGGCCACCGCGAGCGGGGCCCTGACGCCGAAGGCGACGATCGCGCCGAGCACGATGACCGAGAGCGCGATGCCCGTCTCGACGAAGGGTATCGGCACGCCCATGACGCCGAGGAAGCCACCGAGCGCCATGACCGTGACGAAGGTCAATGGCACCAGCCAAAGTGCACGGCCGCCCAGCTGATAGGCAAAGACGCCGACCATGATCATGGCGAGCTGATGATCGAGGCCGGACAGCGGGTGGATGAAGCCGTGCATGAACCCGCTGGTGGAACCCACGCCGACATGGGCGAAGGCCGCGGTCGGCGTGAGGCAAAGCGCAAGCAATGTTAGCCAAAGACAAGATCGCTTCATGGATAAGGTCCCTCCCTGATTTTCTTCATGTGTAAGCAATCTCACAGCAAACCTCATACCACAGCTCACCCATGCGTCACAATAAAACTGCATAGCATCTATGTCGCATGTAAACATTGTATGCACATATGGCGCTGCGGCCGGCCGAACGCCCTGCCGCGAAGCGCGCGGCAAAACCGGCAAACTCTGAGTGCTGTCCGCTCTCGCTTGAGCTTACTTGCCGCGGCGCGCCGCCGTGATGCGCTTCGACGCGCGCCGAGGCTTCGGCGCCGCGTGCGCATGATGGTGATGGCCGTGATGGCCGGGGTGGCTGTGCGAAGCCTCACGCGTCTTGTCCGGCGCTTCGGTCGGCATGCGCACGAGCTTGCCGTGGCGGACGCCGCGCTCGGCGATGACGTGCTCGCCGAAATGCTGGACGTCACCGGTCTTGCCCCTGAGGACGGTCACCTCGAGGCACGTGTCATGGTCGAGATGGACGTGGAGCGAGGCAAGCGACAGCTCGTGGTGATCGTGGAAGGCGCTGGTCAGGCGCTTGGAAAGCTGCCGCGCGGCGTGGTCATAGACATAGACGAGCGCCGCCACGCAATCGCGCTTGCGGTCGGTGTCTTGCGCGGCCTCCTTGATGCCGGCGCGGGCGAGATCGCGGATCGCCTCTGACCGGTTTTGGTAGCCGCGCGCGGCGATGATGGCGTCGAGCTCGGCCATCAGCTCGTCGTCGAGGGTGATCGTCACTCTTTGCATCGGGGGTTACTCCGGATCGGCGGCATCGCCGATAGTGGACCTCAACACACAGGCGCAGGGCCTGCCTTCAAGGGGCATTTTCGGCCGAGCCGCAGTGGAAGTCCAATCTAGCCGTGACGGTTGCCGCAGACCGGACAGGCGACCTCGAGCAGGTAGCCGTACCAGATGCCGCGGCAATGGCTACACCAGTGCCCGGTCGCCTGCTCGGCGATGCCGAGGCGCTGCACGAGCGCGCTTGCGCCGAGCTCTTTGACGGGCTCGGCGCTTCCCGGAAGCCGCACGCGCGAGTACGGAAAGCGGATGACTGGAGCTTGTGGATCGTCCTTGTTTGAGTCGTCGGGGCCGGGCATAGCGGGGCCGTTAGCTCGTCTCGTTGAGGCCGTAGCGCTTGATCTTGTTGGCGAGGCCGACGCGCGAAAGCCCAAGCTCGTTTGCCGCGCGGCTCTGATTCCAGCGATGCCGCAACAGGACCTCGCCGACCAGCTGCTTCTCCAGGCTCTCGACCTTCTCCTTCAGCGTCCCGCCCTCGGGAGTAAAGCCGTTCATGCGCCGCGGCGCACGCGGTATCGCCGCGAGAATTGCCGGCGACATGGACTCCGTCGTCAGATAGTCGCCGTCCTTGGCGAGGGCCACCATGCGCCTGATCTCGTTCTCGAGCTCGCGCACGTTGCCGGGAAAGTCGTAGGCCTGAAGCTTCTCCAGCGCGCCGGCCGAGATGCCGAGTACCTTCCTGCCGATCGCGTCACGGTGCTTGGCCGCGAAAAACTCGGCGAGCGCCGCGATCTCGTCCGGCCGATCGCGCAAGGGCGGCACTTCGAGCTCGAACCCGCGCAAGCGGAAATAGAGGTCCTGGCGGAACTTGCCGGCATTGGCCAGCGCCTTCAGCGACCGGTTGGAGGCGGCGACGATGCGGACGCTGCAGGTCTCGGTCTTGTCGGAGCCGAGCGGCTTCACCTCGCCCTCTTGCAGGAACCTGAGCAGGCTCACCTGGAACGAGGGCGACACCTCGGAGATCTCGTCGAGAAACACGGTGCCGCCGTCGGCCGCGCGAAACAGGCCGAGCCGGTCCGAGATCGCTCCGGTGAAAGCGCCGCGCTTGTGTCCGAACAGCTCCGACTGCAGCAGCTCATCCGGCATGCCTCCGCAATTCTGCACCATCAACGGGCTCGCCCGTCGGCTTGAATTGTAGTGGATGCCGCGCGCCAGCAGCTCCTTGCCGGTGCCGGTCTCGCCATGGATCAGGATGGGGAGCTCCGTCCTTGCCGCCTTACGCGCAAGATCGCAGAGCTCGGCCATCTTCTCGTTGACATAGACGAGCTTCTCGAAGCGCTGGCTCTCGGGGGTCAGTGGATTGCCGTGACGGTCGTTGAACAGGAGCGAGTCGCCCGAGAACTTGAACTCCCGCGAGAGCAGGCGGTGGCGGCGGGCAAGCTCGCGGGTCTCGAGCGCCCGCTTGACGACGAGGCCGACCTGCTCGGCATCGAGCGGCTTGCGCACGAATTGATAGATGGCCGCCGGCGCCATGGCCGTTCCCGGCAAATTGGCCTCGGCATCGAGCGCCAGCACGCGGATGACGTCGGGGTGGGAGATGCGCAAGCCGGAGAGGAAGCCGAGCCCGTCGCCGCTCCCGCCATCCTCGGCGATGACGAGGTCGACATGGGCATCGGCAAGGGCGGCGCGGGCGTCGGCTGCGGAGCGGACGGCAAGGACGCGGTAGCCGGACTGGTTGGACAGAAGGTCCAGCGCATCGGCCCATTCCGCGGCATCCTTCGCCACAGTCAGGACAGTTCCGAGCTCGTCCATGCAATCCTGTTTGTCAGTTCGAATACCTTCTTAGCAGTTGAGGACGAAGCGATCAATTTTATCGTTGCCGTGTTGCGAGGGGGCACTGTCACAGTAACACACTGGCTTGGTACGGACGGGCCGTATAGCATTCGCTTATGGACAAGCTTTCATACCGCTGCCACCGCTTTCCGAGCATCGTCATCCAGCAGGCCGTCTGG
>JBGQMX010000046.1:0-21308 GCA_041500805.1 Methyloceanibacter sp. | reverse complement strand
CGATCCCCGGTCTCGCGCGCCTGTCGGACCCAGCGGATCGCCGTCGCCAGCCCGATCCCAAACCGATCGGCCGCCCGCCGGGCCGACGTCCCCGAAAACGCCGCATCGATCACCAGGTCTCGCAAATCCTGACTGTAGGCCCGCGCCATGTCCGTCCTCCTCCGCTGCAACGGCATAGGACTCGCACTGTTCGCAAAAAATCGGAATCCCTTACGAATCGGAAAACGACAAACCCGCTCTAGCAGCCGTAACCCAGCGTCACGATGCACCAGACGCCCTTGCCGGTCTTCTTGGCCACCGTGGCAGTGCCTTTGGCGACCCCGACCGTGGCCTGACCCGCGCCTTTCGCGACGGTGGCGGTTCCTTGCACGACGCCTTTGCCGGCCTGTCCGGCGCCCTGGACGACGCCCTCGCCGACCGTCTCGGTGCCTTGCACGGCGCCCTGCACCGGCCCACTCTGAGCCGGCGATGCTAACATCGTTGCGGCAAACAAAACTGCCGCGAGGAGTGACACCCGTTTCATCTGATCCCTCCGATAGTGAGGTCTCGGCCTCGCTCCGCCCGTCGCGGAACGGCCAACGCCACTCAGAAGACCAATATTTTGGCTCAAGTAAGACGGAGCGGTGGCGCTCGTCTCGCTCTCCCGCGAGAGTGGAGCCAAGGTGGCCGGCGAGCCGACGAGCCCCACCAGCAGTGTGCCGGCGGGGCTTTCGTGTAAGCGGTAGCTACTTGCCGCGAAGGGTGTCCTTGATGCCGCCAATGGCGTTGCGGATCTTGCCGGCAGCCTTGTCGGCTTTGCCCTCGCTCTCCAGCTTGGCATCGCCCGTGACCTTGCCCGCCACCTCTTTGACCGTTCCTTTGGCCTGCTGCGCTGACCCCTTAATACGATCCTTGTCCATGACTGCCGTCCTTTCCTTCCATGCTGGGACCTAATAACGGCCTAGGTGATTTTAAGTTCACCGCCTCCGGGGTCTTCTTCGTGACACGGTGCCACGTTGTTCACTTCCGGCGTTGCAGCGCAGCCTTAGCGTTTGCGATCAATGGCCCGCTTCGAACGCCTGAAAGCGGCGTTCGAGCTCCCATTGCTGCTTCGCCTTGTCGCTCCCGTCGAGGAAAGAAGCGCAAGGCGGGGACGGCTTGTCCGCTCCCGCGACATCGCTCCGGCACGCCGAGACCACGCGCGCATAGGCGCTGCCGTCGTCCCACAGGCTTCCGCCGGCGAGGAAGCTATATTCGAGGCTGTTGCGCACCAGTCCTTTGAGGTCGGCATAGGTGAGATCGTAGGTCTCGACCGCGCGGACATATTCATGGGTGAGGTCGATGCGCGAGACCCCTTCGTCGTCCGTTGACAGCGCCACCGGCACGCCGAATTTGCGGTAGGTGGGGAAGGGGTGCTCCTTGCCGACGACGCCTAAGATCACGTCGTTGCTGGTGAGGTTGATCTCGACCATGACATGCTTGGCGGCCATGTCCTGCAACAGCTCGTAGGGCCGGTCCTCGTACATGACGTCCACGCCGTGGCCGATGCGGTCGGCTTTGGCTTCGTCCACCGCGAGCCGCACATGGCAGCACAGCCCCTCGGGCGGCACGAGCCCCGGCGCCAGCTCGCCCGCATGCAGGCTGACATGGACCTTGGGATAGAGCGGGCGCAGGAAGCCCACCATGCGCATCTGCGCTTCATAATCCGTCATGGAGACATGGTCGTCTTCCGCCCCCACGAAGTTGATGGCCACCACGCGCGGATCGGCCGCCGCCAGCTCGAAGCCGTACAGGGTCTGGGCGAAGACGAGCTCCTTCGGCGTGTTGCGGAAGACCTGGTAGATATACCGCGCCTCGACCTTGCAGGCGGGAGCCTCGTCTTGCTGCCCGCAGCGCTCACGCTGCCGGCGAATGGATTCGGTCTGATCCCAAAAGGCGCGGCCCGCCGGGACGTCCTCGGCCAAGCCCTTGGCGAGCAGCTCGTCGCGCAGTGAACCCAGGTCCTCGCGCCAAGCCACGTCCTTGGTGATGGTGTTGAGACGGTTCCAGGTGGGCGTCTCCATCAGCTCGAGATATTGCTCGTTCTGAGCGGCGGCGCGGGTGGCGACCTCGTCGAGAAAATCGCCGGTATGGCGAGGATCGGTGCCGCCGAATTTCGCGAAGGTTCCGAAGAAATGGTCGTGCCCGGTGACACCCTCCGAGGGGACGAAGCCGCGCATGGAAAAGGAATCGACCAGGGCGTCGTAGAGGTGCTGCTTGTTGGGGACGTCGGCGGCCGGAACGTCGCCAGCTTCGCACACCGGATGCGGCTCCGACCCCGCAAAGATCGGCTGCGATTTGGTGAAGGCCTTGGCGACCTGGTCCACGCAGAGGCCATCTTCGCCCCCCACGCGGATGAAGGTCTCGGCGTACACGGCGCCGTCCAAATGATTGTGGAGGTCGGCGCCCTTGGGCATGCTCTTCAGGAAGGCGCGCAAGGCAAGCGGGTCGGCGCGAATTTCGTCGAGCTTCTGCGCGGTACGCTGCTCGGCCTCTGTCTCCGCCGCCCGTGCGGTCGAAGCCGCGACCCCGGCAAAAGACAGCAAGAGAGAAACCGATGCGATGCGGCAGGCGAGGCTAAGGCTGCACATGGGTCCATCTGCCGAATAGCCTCGGCATTCGTCAAGCCACAACGGCTGAGCATGATCCGGAAAAGTGGGAACCGGTTTTCCGAAAAGATCATGCTCAAACAAGAAGCGAGAGCGCCACCGCGATTGAACTTCAGCCGATGGCGCTCTAGGCATAGCCCGGCTTGCGGATATTCGCCCGCCTGCGATGCAGCAGCCGTTGCACGTCCTCGAGCGGCATCGGCCGGCCAAAATAATAGCCTTGGCACTGGGTACAGCCGGCGTTGCGAACCTGCTCGAACTGCTCAGCCGTCTCGACACCCTCCGCCGTCGTCGGCACGCCGAAGCTCGTGCCGAGGCTCGCGACCGCGCGCACGATCGCGAGACAATCCCCGTCCGTGAGGACGTCCTTCACGAAGCTCTTGTCGATCTTGATCTTGTCGAACGGAAAGCTCCGCAGATAGCTGAGCGACGAATACCCGGTCCCGAAATCGTCCATGGAGATTTTGACGCCGAGCGCCCGCAGCTGATGCAGCACGGACACGGTCGTGCTGCTGTCCTGTAGCAGTGCGGTCTCGGTGATCTCCAATTCCAATTGCCCCGGCGTGAGGCGTGAAGCGGCAAGCGCATTTATCACGGTTTGGGTGAGGGCCGGGGTGCATTGGGACGGCGAGATGTTCACGGCCAAGCCGATATAGACGGGCCAGGCTGCCGCATCCTCGCAGGCCTTGCGCAGGACCCACTCGCCCAAAGCACCGATGAATCCGGCTTCCTCGGCGACGTGGATGAATTCCGAGGGTGGCAGCAAGCCGCGCTCGGGGTGGCGCCAGCGCACCAACGCCTCGAATCCGCAGATCCGCTCGGACTGGACGGTGACGAAAGGCTGATAGTGGACCTCGAACTGGCCCCGTGCCAGGGCGTTGCGCACCGACAGTTCGAGCGCGCGCTTCTCCTCGAGATGATGATCCATGCTCGGGTCATAGAAGCGGAAGGCGTTGCGGCCGTCGGCCTTGGCTCGATAGAGCGCGACGTCGGCATTCCTGAGCATGCGATCGGAGTCCGTGCAGGCCTCGCCGGCCCTGCTCACGCCGATGCTGGCCGTGACCGTCAGCCGGTTGCCGCCGACGTCATAGGGTTTCGAGATGCGCTGCACGAGCTCTCTCGCCAGCGCCTGCTCGTCCTTCGCCAGCGGTGAGGCAGGATGGAGAATGGCGAACTCGTCGCCGCCGAGCCGCGCCACGGTGTCGCCGTCGCCGGCGCATTGGCGAAGACGGTCTGCCAGCATGCGCAGCAACGCATCGCCGGTCGGATGGCCGAGCGTGTCGTTGATCTTCTTGAAGCCGTCGAGGTCGAAAAAATATAGCGTGGCCCGGCGCCCCGTGCGGCGGAACTCCGCCAAGGCCGCGTCCAGCTGCTGGCGGAACAGGGCGCGATTGGCGAGATTGGTCAGGCCGTCGTGATGTGCCATGTACCTGATCCGCTCGACGGCGACCTTTTGCTCAGTGATGTCCTCGGAGATGCCGAGCAGATATTGCGGCCGGTCGGCGCTGTCGCGCACGGCGATGATCCTCGTGCGCAGGCAGCGCACGCCGTTATGCGGCGTGTGGACTGGCTCCTCCTCCACGATTTGCAGCTGCCGCGACTCAAGCGCCCGGCGATCCCTCGCGATGAATCGGTCGGCCTCGTCCTTCGGAAAGAAGTCGTGGTCGGTCTTGCCGAGGATCGCCTCGCGCGAGACGCCGAGGAACTCCTCGCCGGCGCGGTTCAAGAGGAGGAAACGGCCAGTGGTCGAATCCTTGACGAAGACAACCGCGGGCATGTTCTCGACGACGGTTGGGAGAAATCCTTCGTTGGGTCCGAGCAGCGAACGCAGATCGTGAACGACTTGCCGAAGGTCAGCCAGGTCGCCCCCTACTACGGCTTCGCTTGTCGCTCCCGCGCTGGCGCCTCTGGTCGTCATGCCCTTTCCCTCTCCGACGAGGAACCATGACCCCGGGACAGTTGAAGACCCGTGTAGGGGGTTAGTTAATGAAGTGGGAAGGAAGCGGCCAAGAGCATCGCCGAGGCTCCGTGCGAGCGCCGCTGCCAGCGCGAGCAAGTGGAGCGCATCGTGCGCCTTAAGGGCTGTTCGCCCGAACGAGATCCTCGCGCGCCTGTTCAAGATGCTCGCTGATCAGCGCATGGGCGAGCTGTCCGTCGCGCTCATTGAGGGCGTTGTAGATGCCGCGATGTTGCCGGTTGTAGTTGGCGATCACGTCCGGCGTGAGGATCTTCTCCTTCATCGCATCCCATTGGGCATGGAGCCGCACGTGATTGATCTGCCGGTAGACATTGAGGAGAAGTGGGTTGGCGGAGGCCTGCGCGATCAGGAGATGGAATTCGCCGTCCCATTTGGAGAAGGCGTCCTTGTCGTTGACGGCCCCCTCGGCATGGGCCAGCACCATCTCCATGTCGTCGAGGTTCCGCCGCGTCGCATGCAGCACGGCAAGCCGCGTGGTGAACGGCTCGACCGCGAGCCGCGCCTCGATGAGCTGCAGCGGGCTCAGCTGGTCGACGAGGTCGACGCCACGCCGGTTGGCCGCAGCCGTGGCCCCGACGAAGGTCCCGCTGCCGAGGCGGCGCGACACCAAGCCTGCTCTTTCCAGCTGGTCGAGTGCGCGGCGGACCGTGCTCCGCGCCGCCTGAAACGTTGCGGCCAATTGCCGCTCGGGCGGCAGCCTATCGCCTTCGCTATAGGCGCCGGTCTCGATGGCGCGTTGCAGATAGGCAGAGATGGCGCCGACGCCACGGTTTGGTTTGACGAGAGTCACCAAGACGGCTTCCGCGTCTCTGCTCGGATGATCGGTCAATTTGTGGCCTCCTCCTGAACTTGGGCCCACATTGGGCCCGCATGCAGAAATTGGTTTACAATCGGTCCGCGCCCATGCGGTAATAGGCCCGCGTGAGGTTGGGATACCAATGTGGCCTATTCCTTCGATCCGGTCCACTAACAAGGACCAAAGCCGGACCAATGCCTTAAGCCAAGGCGGTCCCGCATGACCATCCCTCAAGCCACAAAATACGCCATTATTGGGGCCGGCATCCACGGGCTCAGCACGGCCTACCACCTTGCCCAGATGCTCAAGGCGACGGGCCGGGGCTCAGGCAAGGACATCCTCGTCGTCGACAAGACCGCGGTTGCGGCCGGTGCCTCCGGCATCGCCTGCGGGGTCGTGCGCAACAATTACTTCCAGCCGGCCATGCGCGAGCTGATGGCCCACTCCGTCGATGTGTGGGAGAGCGACGCCGAGACGTTCAGCTACCACCCCGTCGGCTACATGCAGATCAGCCCGGAATGCATGCGCGAGGACGTCGCCTCGATCTACGAGCAGCAGAAGGCGATCGGTTACGAGTCGGTGTTCATCGAGGGCGCCGACGCCTCAGCCAAATATATGAAGGGCCTGTTCGACGACTGGCAGGCGCGGGGCATCACCTCGGTGCTGCACGAGAAGCGCGGCGGCTATGCCAACAACAAGGCCAGCATGTACGGGCTTGCCGCCAAGGCCGAGAACGAGGGCGTGCGTATCCTGTCGGGCGTCGAGGTGCAGAGCTTCGAGTTCGGCTCGAACAGCGGCGCCGTGACGGCGCTCAACACCAACGAGGGCAGGATCGCCTGCGAGACCGTGGTCGTGGGCGTCGGCCCCTGGGTAAACAGGATCTGGAACCTGCTCGAGCTGCCGAAGCGGACCACCGTCAAGGACCTGAGCGGCCAGGTCCATGAAAATGTGCCCATGTGGAAGTTCTGGTGCCTCGAGGAGGGCACGCTCGGCGTCGATCCGCAAATGCACAGGACCAATGACGGGCGCTTCCCGCCGGTCCTCCATGTCGACACCGACGCGCCGCTCTATTCGGACCGCGACGGCAAGCTCATCACCGACCGGCTGTGGGGTATCTACTACAAGCCCGATTTCAGCTTCGGCGGCATCCAGGGCGGCGCATCGCCCTACAAGATCGAGCAGGACCCCGACAAGGTTGCCATCGACCCCTACGGACCTGAGTCGCCCGAGTTCGTCGTCGGCGAGGATTTCATCGATATGTGGTGCTCGGCGCTGGCGCACTGCCAGAAGCGCTTCGAGGGCCAGATGCCGCACTACAAGAAAGAGGAGAACTCGGGCGGGCTCGGCTGCTTCACGCCGGACAACTTCCCGGTCTTCGACGTTTTCCGCGAGAACGTCTACGTCATTGCCGATTCAAACCACGGCTATAAGATGATCGGCGTGGGCAAGCTCGTGGCGCAGGAGCTGATGGGCGAGAAGAGCGCGCTTCTGGAGCCGTTCCGCTTTACGCGGTTCGCCAAGGGCGAGTTGCATCCGACCTCCCATAGTCCGTTTCCGTGGAGCTGAGCGTAGGGGTGTGACATGAGTCTAGCCGGGGATACGGTCGGACACGCTGGATCGGCTGGCGGTCAGCCGACGGACATCGAGCGCGTCGTCGAGGATCCGCAGCGGAAGGAGCTGGTAGCCCAGGTCCGCAAGAAGATCGACGAGCTCGGCATCGATTATCTCTACCTGCAATTCGTGTCGGTCACCGGCCGCATCATGGGCAAGGGCATCCCGGCCGACCATTGGGAAAGCGTGGCGAAGAAGGGCTTCCAGCTCGTCTACGGCGCCACCATGAATCTGTTTCTCAACCGGCGCGGCGAGTATCTCGGCTATGGCCCTGAGGCCGCCGAGCTGATCGGCATCCCCGAGCCTGAGACCTTCATGCAGCTCCCCTGGGACAAGCGGGTGGCGCGCATGTGGTGCACGCTGTTCCGCAACCGCGAGGAGCGCTCCGAGCCCGGCGCCTTTCTCACGGCGGACGCCCGCGGCAATCTGCGCCGCATCCACGACACGTTCAAGAAGGAGCACGGGCTCGAGCTCCGGCACGGCACCGAGCCCGAGATGATGTGGCTGAAGAAGGACGAGAACGGCCGGCCCGCGGGCGGCTATTCCAATCCCTATTGCTACCATATCGACCAGTTCGAGAGCCTCAGGCCCGTCTATCTCCGCGTCATCGACTATTGCCGCAAGATGGGCCTCGACATGATCCAGGGCGATCACGAGGATTCGCCGGGCCAGCTCGAGCTCAATTTCACCTACGACGATGCGCTCCGTACCGCCGACCGGCTGGCCACCTATCGCCAGATCTGCGCGCAGGTGGCGCGCGAGTTCAACATCATCGCCTGCTTCATGTGCAAGCCCTTCATGGGCGTCTCCGCCAATGGCTGCCACCACAACATCTCCTTGTGGCGGGGCGGCGAGGACGAGGTGAAGCCGCTCGGCAACGATGCCGGCCAGCTTCCCGGCATGGTGCAGAATTATGTCTATCGCCGCGGCGGCGATAACACCTTCATGCCCGACACCGACGACATCCAGCTTCCGGGAAAGACCGGGCTAAAGGCGATCGGCGGCATCGTCGCCCATCTCGGCGCGCTGACGGCAATAGGTTGCTCGACGGTGAATTCCTATCGCCGGCTTTGGGACACGGGCTTCTGGGCGCCGGTCTTTGCCGATTGGGGCTTCCAGAACCGCACCACGGGCCTTCGCGTCTCGGCGCCCGGCCGCTTCGAATATCGCGCCGTCGACGCCATGGTGAACCCGCATCTGATGGCGGGAGCCTTGATCAAGGCCATGGATGACGGGCTGAAGCGGAACCTCGATCCCGGGCCGCCCGAGGAGCGCAACATCTATCAGGCGATGGAAGCCGGCAAGCAGGTGCGCAAGCTCCCCATGACGCTTGGCGATGCGCTCGCCGCGCTCGAGAAGGACGATGTCATCCGCGCCGCGCTGCCGGGCGAGATGTACCGCCTCTACGACGAGTATAAGCGCGACGAGTGGGAGCGCTTCCTGCACACCACGACCGAATGGGATATCAAGACCTATCTCGACTGCCTGCCATAACCAGGCAGCGAGCAAGGGAGGAAAAAGAACAATGTGCGGAATTGCCGGTGTCATTCACCGCGACGGCGCCACGGGCGTCGGCAAGGAGATGACCGCGATGCTCCTGAGCTTGCGGCATCGCGGTCCGGATTCGACCGGGTTCGCCGTCTACGGCGCCTCGGTCCCTGATGAATATATCATGCGTCTGAAACTGGCCGAGCACGAGGATTTCGCCAAGGACCACCATATCCACCAGAAGATCAGGGAGCGTCAGGCCGAGGTCGACACCAGGCTTGCCGAGCTTGGCGCCGAGACCATCGAGGCGTCGGAGCCCACGCCTTACGCCTTCCGCTATCGGCTCCGTTATTCCGGCGATACGCGGAGACTTGCCACCGAGATCGAGCAGATCGAGGGCGCCGAGGTGTTGTCCTTCGGCAGCGCCCTCGAGCTGATCAAGGACCTCGGCGACGCGACCCAGGTCTCCGAGCAATACGGCCTCGGGACGTTCCAAGGCACCCACGGCATCGGCCACACCCGCATGGCCACGGAGTCCGATGTCGACATCCGCTCGGCCCACCCCTATTGGGCCTATCCCTATAACGACATCGCCGTCGTCCATAATGGCCAGATCACCAATTACTGGATCATGCGGCGGCAGATGGAGCGCTTCGGCCATCGCTTCATGTCGGACTGCGACTCCGAGCTGCTGGCGGTCTACACCGCCAACAATCTCGAGCAGGGTGCGAGCCTCGAGGATTCGCTGAAATCCTCGATCCGCGAGATCGACGGCGTGTTCACCTATCTCGTCGCCACCGATAGCGAGCTCGGCATGGCCAAGGACACGATGGCGGCCAAACCCATGGTGCTGTTCGAGAGCGACAATCTCGTCGCACTCGCCTCCGAGGAGGTCGCCATCCGCGCGCTTCTGCCGCACGAGATCGACACCTCCGACCCTTACGATGAGGAGGTTCGCGTATGGCAGCGCTGACGAGATCGGCCCCGTCGGCGCAGGAGAGCCTCTCCCACGAGATGGGGATGCACACCGAGCAGCTCGGCGGGCGCTCGCGGGAAGCCTTCTTCGATATCGACCTCAGCCAGGCCCCGACCGGGTTCTCGCTGCCCAACGCCTTCGACGTGGACTTCAACAAGCGTGCCGAGATCGACGCCGCCAGCCTCACGCCGAACGCCGTCAATCTGCGCATCAGGAGCCTGATGCAGGACGGCTACGGCACCATCGTCATCAAGAACCCCGGCGCCAAGCATTCCATGGCGGTCGGCATCCTCAACCGGCTCAATCTGATCATCGAGGGCTCGCTCGGCTATTTCGGCCTGGGGTTGATCGACGGCCCCAATGTCCGCATCGCCGGCCGCGTCGGCTGGTCCTGCGCCGAGAACATGATGAGCGGCACCATCCTCATCGAGAAGAACGCAGGCTCCCAGTTTGGTGCTGCCATCCGCGGCGGCGACCTTGTCTGCAAGGGCAATGTCGGCTCGCGCACCGGCATCGACATGAAGGGCGGCTCGATCATCGTCGGCGGCGACACCGGCGCCTTCACCGGCTTCATGATGCAGCGCGGCCGCATGGTGATCTGCGGCAATGCCGGCAAGAATCTCGGCGACTCCATGTATGACGGCACCATCTATATCGGCGGCGAGCCGGTGAGCCTCGGCGTTGATGCGGTGTGGGGAACCATGACCGATCTCGACCGCCAATGGCTCGCGCGCAAGCTCCGCATGTACGACGTGAAGCCGAAGGGCGGGCTTGACGCCTTCCGCAAGATCGTCGCCGGCAAGCAGTTGTGGAACTACGACAATCTGGAGCCGACCGAGAAGAAGATGGTGCTGTGAGGCTCCAAAGGTTCGTGTCTGGGCAACGGGGTTTCGGTCAATGAAGAAGAAGAACAAACGTGGCGGCAGCGGCCCGAAGGCGCCTGCCGAGGCGAAGCGCTTCATCCTCGGCCATAGCCAGATCTTCACGCCGGAGGTCATCAACGACATTCATGTGAAGTCCGAGCTCGGCCGCTACCGTATGCGCGGCTTCTCGCTGTTCAAGAAGATCCCCCATTGGGACGACCTCACCTTCCTGCCCGGAACGCTGACGCGCTTCGTCATCGAGGGCTATCGCGAGAAATGCGAGACCAAGACGGTGATCGGCCCGCGCGCCAAGCGCCCGATGGTGCTCGACATCCCGGTCTATGTGACCGGCATGAGCTTCGGCGCGCTGTCCTATGAGGCCAAGATCGCGCTCGCCCGCGGCGCCACCATGGCAGGCTCGGCCACCTGCTCGGGCGAGGGCGGCATGATCCCCGACGAGCGGCGCTATTCGAGCAAGTGGCTCTATCAGTGCATCCAATCGCGCTACGGCTTCAATCCGCATCATTTGCGGCTCGCCGATGCCTGCGAGTTCTTCATCGGCCAAGGCTGCAAGGTGGGGCTCGGCGGCCATCTGATGGGCCAGAAGGTGACCGATCAGGTGGCCGAGATGCGCTCGCTGCCTGCCGGCATCGACCAGCGTTCGCCGGCCCGGCACCCCGACTGGCTCGGCCCCGACGATCTTGCCCTCAAGATCGAGGAAGTGCGCGAGGCGACCAATTGGGAAATTCCCATCCAGCTCAAGCTCGGCGCCGCGCGCGTCTATGACGACGTGCGCATGGCGGTGAAGTGCGGCCCCGACTCCATCTATATCGACGCCATGGAAGGCGGCACCGGCGCTGGCCCGCATGTCGCGACCGAAGATACCGGCGTGCCCGGCATCGCCGCCATCCGCCAGGCGCGCCGCGCCATCGATGAGCTCGGCAAGCGCGGCGAAATCAGCCTCGTCTATGCCGGCGGCATTAGGAATGGCGGCGATGTCGCCAAGGCGATGGCGCTCGGTGCCGACGCGGTGGCTATCGGCCACTCCGTGCTGATGGCGCTCAACTGCAACAAGGACATTCCTGAAGCCGATTTCGAGAACGAGATCGGGGTGCCGGCCGGCTATTGCTATCACTGCCATACCGGCCGTTGCCCGGTCGGCGTCGCCACGCAAGATCCCGAGTTGAGAAAGAGGCTCGATCCCGATGAGGCCGCCGAGCGCGTCTACAACTTCCTGCACACGCTGACCCTTGAGGCGCAGATGCTGGCGCGCGCCTGCGGCAAGACGAGCGTCCATAGTCTCGAGCCTGAGGACTTGGCCGCGCTCACCATGGAAGCGTCGGCCATGGCCCAGGTGCCCCTCGCCGGCACCGACTTCACCGTCGGCGTCGACAACTATCACAAGATTGGATGAGCGGAGCACGCGCGATGGGCGACAAGACGGGCAAAGCCAGCAAGACGGGCAAGGCCACCAAGACCGGCAACGGCGGCAAGAGCGGCAAAAAGCCAAAGGCGCAGAACGACGTCGATAAATATCTGAAGGACGCCGCCGGCCTCGACAGCGACCGCGAGCAGGAGATCGGCCAGCACATCGGCTATCGCTACGACGTCAATCTCCTGCCCGACTACGACAAGCTCACTCCCTACCTCAAGGACTATATCGAGTTCATGGGCTGGGACGACCTCAACTGGCTTGAGGACGTGCATATGGGGTACGAGGCGGGGAAGCCCGCGATCTTCGACCGCAACATCAATGGGTGGGTGCGCATCCCGAAAGCGATGAAGTTGCCCGACAATCAGCAGGACCGCGACATGCTGGCGCGCGAGCTTCTGGTGCGCTTCCAGACCTCGCCCAACCATCCCCTCATGGAGCTGAACAAGGCCTATCGCAAATTCTAGAAGGACGCCGTTTTTCGGCCATCGGGCCCCGGATCGGCCCTGGCCGAAGCCCAATCGGGCTGGAAGGCAAGAACATGCACCGTCTCGGGCAGAGCGGGATTGAACAGGCGATTATGCCAGATGGCGGCCTCGCGGGCCGCATCCCCCGGCTTGAGCAGGGACACCGTGCACGGCAAGCGGTAGGCCTGGCTGAATTGCTCGAACTCCAGAACGCAACGGCCTCCGGCGATCAGTGCGGCCGCAACCGGCAACTCCTTCGGCAGCACGGCGAGCAGACGGTCGCTGAAGCTTGCGGGTCTCTGAAAATACTCGGCCTGGAGATAGCTAAGCGCGCGCTCATAGAGGTCGCGCGGGTCGGGGTTACGCATCACCTGGAAGCGGAAGAAGGAGGTCGCCTCCTCTGGCTCCAGGGGGAGAAGCAGCACGGTCAGCCCCGCCGCCAATTCGACGCCTCGCGTATCGAGCGCGCGCGGCCGCATGCCGGGGGAGGGGCGCCCGCCATCGGCCCGCATGGCGATCTGCCTTATGCGGCACTGCCAGGCGAGAAAGTGATGGCGAAGGTCGGCGGCGGTCTTCATTGCACGAGCGATAACACGGGAGTCTTGATAGACTTCCAAGGGAGGCGGTGGACGGTTGGCGGTGCTTTAGCAGCACGGCAAGCCGACGGTCTATCGAACGAGGAAGGCGAAATGTAGCGGAAATCGTCTATCGGGCACCGCCGGCTTTCGTCTTGGGGCGACAGCCGGGCGGCATTGGGAAAAGGGGGTACATCACGATGGCTAAGGCAGCGGGAACTTACGCGGCCCCTACGACGGGGGCCGGGGAACTCCACCGTGTGATCAGTTGGAAGGATGCGTTCTGGGTCGCAAGCGGCGTCCCGGCGCTCGTCCTCTTCTCCATCGGCGGCATCGCCGCGACGGTCGGTACGCCCTCGGTGCTGGTCTGGACGTTGTCGGTCCTCTTCGGCTTCATCCAAGCCTTCACTTACGCCGAGATCGCGGGCCTCTTCCCCAACAAGTCGGGCGGGGCGTCGGTCTATGGCGCGGCCGCCTGGGTGCGCTACTCGAAGTTCATCGCGCCGCTTTCGGTCTGGTGCAACTGGCTCGCCTGGACCCCGGTGCTCGCCATCGGCTGCGGCATTGCCGCGGGCTATATCCTGAACGCGCTGTTTGCGCCGGAAGCTGCGATCCGCACCTGGGAAATCCAGATCGCCGATCTCGGCTTCCTCAAGGAAAACCTCAAGCTCCGCTTGAACTCGACCTTCTTCATCGGCGCCATTCTGATCCTCATCTCCTTCGCCATCCAGCATCGCGGCATCCTCTCGACCGCCCGCGTGCAGGCGATCGTCGGCGTGGCGGTGCTTCTGCCGCTCCTCATCATCGGCATCGTGCCGCTGATCACCGGCGACGTGGCGATGCAGGCCTTCCAGCCTTTTGCGCCTGGAATCGACGCCGCGACCGCCGCCTGGAACAAGGCGGGGTGGACGCTCTTCTTCGGCGGCCTGTTCATCGCCGCCTGGTCGGCTTACGCGTTCGAGACGGCCATCTGCTACACGAGCGAGTTCAAGAATCCCGGCACCGATACCTACAAGGCCATCCTCTATTCGGGGCTGCTGTGCATCGCGGTCTACATCCTCGTGCCGCTCTCCTTCCAGGGCGCGCTCGGGCTTGCCGGGGTGATGGCACCCGGCATCGTCGACGGCACTGGCGTCGCGCAGGCCATGGCCTCGATGGTGGGTGGCGGACCCTTCATCACCAATCTACTCATCGTGATGCTGCTGCTCGCTCTGATGCTGGCGATCACCACGGCCATGGCCGGCAGCTCGCGGACCCTCTACCAGGGCTCGGTGGACGGCTGGCTGCCACGCTATTTGAACCACGTGAACAAGAACGGCGCGCCGACGCACGGGATGTGGACGGACCTCACGTTCAATCTCATCCTGCTCTTGATGTCGGACTACCTCTTCGTGCTCGCCGTCTCCAACGTCTGCTACATCGTCTTCAACTTCCTCAACCTCAATGCCGGCTGGATCCACCGGATCGACAATGCCCATGTGAAGCGTCCGTGGAAGGCGCCGGACTGGCTGCTGGGCGCTGGTGTCGTCCTGTCGTTCGTCAACGCCTTCCTGCTCGGCGCCGGCGCCGACGTTTGGGGGAAGGGGACGCTCACGGCAGGCATCATCGCCATCCTCTTGATCATTCCGGTCTTCCTCTACCGCCACTACGTGCAGGACAAGGGCCAGTTTCCGGCAGACATGCTGGCCGACCTCACGCCGGGCGGCGGCAAGCTCGGCGAGAAGAAAGCGGGCATGCTGCCCTACGCCACGTTGGCGGCGGGCACGCTTACCGTGCTCCTGGGCTATCTGCTCTTCTGGACCTGAGCCGGCGGTGGCCGTTTAGACGAACGAGGCAGAAGGCGCGTCGGGCATTGCCCGGCGCGCCGCCTGCTACATCCACTTCCCGCTGGGCATTGCTTTGCGGCGCGCAATATGCGCAAGCAGGCCCTCCATGGCTGACATGACCCGCTTTGCCCTTCCCCTGCGCTGGCTTTGGAGCACGCCGCCGGAGCCGCCCGCACCGGATGCCTTCGCCGGCAAATTTATCGTGCTCGCCTCTGAGGGGCGCCCCATCCCGCGCTCCGCGCTGGAGCTCGCCGGGCGCATGGCCGAGAGGGCCGGAGCCGAGGTCCACGTGCTTTCGACTGCCCGCATCTGGGGCACGAGCTTCGGCCTGCCCCATCCCGGGCTGATGCCCAATAAACGGGAATTGCAGGAGCACCACGCGCGCGTGGCGGATGCCGTCGCCTGGCTGAAGCGCCGCGGTGTCGCGGCGAGCGGCCAAGTCTATGGCACGCGCAACGCGGCCAAGCGGATCCTGGCCGAGGCCCGCCGGCATGGTGCCGATGCCATCGTCATGGCCGCGGACCCGCCGCAGCATTGGCTGATTTCAAACATGGTCTGGTCGCAAGAACCCCAGCGCGTGCGTCGGCTGGCACCTATCCCCGTCTATTTGGTGATCGAGACCCCGCAGACCGCGGCGCGGTAGCGCTGTGGTAGCGGCCGCGCTACGATCTATAAAGAGCCTAACCATCGGCCGCTGATCGTGTTGATCATGGCGGCGATTGCGGGAGTGGTGGCGGGGATCCTCGTGATGCTTCACCCGGAGGTAAGTCCCACGTGATCGCGTTCATCGGCGACGTGCATCGGGAATTCGACCGTCTCGCTGGGGCGGTTGCGGAGCTTCCGGCCGGCGTGGAGATAGCCATCCAGGTCGGCGATCTCGGCCTCCATCAGGACGACCTCGGCCCGACCGGTCCCGGAGTTCCGCCGCTCGCCCGCCTCGTCTACTACGTCACCGGAAATCACGACCACGAGCCGTCCTACCGGGGGATTACCCGGCCGACCGAGATGGCGCCCAACCTGGTGTTCGTTCCCCGGGGGACGGTGCTCGAGCTCGACGGGCGGCGGATCGCCTTTCTCGGGGGCGGCGATTCCGTCATCGACCGGGCCGTAAGGCGGGATGGCGTGGACTGGTGGCCGGAAGAGCAGGTTACTATGGCCGATGTTGCTCGATTCGAGCGGGCGGGCCGGGTGGATCTTCTCGTGTGCCACACGCCGCCGGCTTTCGTTTACCACTTCTATGGCTTTTCTCCCGATCCCTCGGCCGTGGCGGTGGGGCAGGCATGGCAGCTCCTAGGGCGCCCCCCGGTGGTGTGCGGCCACTTGCACAAGTCGCAGAAGGTCGGCCGCGTACGAGTATTGGGGGAGCTCGAGATCCTGGTCGCCTAGAGCATGATCCGGAAAAGTGGGAACCGGTTTTCCGAAAAGATCATGCTCCAACTAGAGCATGATCTCAGAAAAGTGGGAACCGGTTTTCCGAAAGGATCACGCTCTAGACCTCATATTCCGGCGGGAACAAATCGGTTGAGCTGCTGTTGCGCCCGGCCGATGGCGTTGAACGCCTCGCGCAGTTCTGCACGCGCAAGCGGCAGCAGTTCTTCTGGACGGATCAGGTTGTCGGGCCGGAGGCCGGCACGAATTTGCTGAGCCTGGTGATCGAGCCGAACCTGGCAGATAATTGCAAACGCCTCCCGCAGGGATTGCGCCGTCTCTTTGTTGATGGCTCCCAGCCCCTCTGCCGCAACGAGCCGGTCGAGGGTGGAGGAGATGGTGATGCCGTTCGCCAGGGCATGGAACCGTGCCAGGTTGGCGATTGGGACGATCCCCCCTTTCTTGAGGTCCACCTCTTGCCGCTCCCATCGTCTCACAAAGAACCGATGTGGTATTGCCGGAGGGATGTCGGTGGCGGTTCGGGCCAGCTGGGCGAGGAAGCGCGGATGCTCGCGGGCCTCCCTGAGCACGGCCACCAAGGGAGGCGTGACTTCCAATCCACCCGCGACATGCCGAAAATCGAACGAAACGACAGCCCGGACGAGGTGCGAAAGGTCGGGCGATTCGAGACAGGCCCGGAAGGTCTGAACCCATTGTGATTCCGACATGCGCCAAAGCGTGTTTCCGGCCACCACGCCTGAGATGTCGGCCCCGAATCCGGCGCGGGCCAGACCCGCATTCACGTCCTTGGCGACGCGCTCGAAATAGGCGTCCACCTCAGGGTCGGCGGGATCGGCGTAGGCCAGCGCGTTGTCCTGATCCGAAGCAAGCGTGAGTTCCCGGCGCGCCACACTCCCCAACGCGAGCCAAGCCCACGCACAGGGGGCCGGTCCGTGGCGGGCTATGGCGAAATCGAGCAGGCGCATAGTGACGGCGTCGCAGCTGAGCGCCAGGACGCGTCCGATGTCGGGAGCTTTGAGTCCGGCCTGGACCAAGGCCGCGAAGAGTGCGGGGAGCTCTTTGGTCGCGGCGTCGAGGGCTGCTTCGCTGGACGCATTGAAGATGGCGGCGCGGAGGGCAAAGGGGCTCCAATAAGCCAGTCCCATGAGGTCGCCGGCGGACACGAGCCCCATCACGGTGCCCCGCGCGTCGGTCACGGCCAGGTGCTGCACGCCCGCGTACAGCATGTCGAGCGCGGCATCCACCGCATAGCGATCCGACCGGACGGTCATGAGCGGGCGGCTCATGATCGCGGTGACCGGCGCTTCAGGCGCGACACCGCCCGCCACCACCTTTTGCCGGAAGTCGGTGTCGGTCACGATGCCGAACTCGCCGGCCGTGGGGACCAGGAGCGCCGAGACGTGGTGTGCGCTCATCAAGCTGGCGGCTTCTCGCACCGATCGTTCCGGTGGACAGAGCACCGGTGGCCCCGTCACCAGGTTGGCGATGTGGATGGTGCGGACCTCGGGCAGGCCGTGGACGGTGTGTCCGGTGCGGGTAAGCCGCTCGCGCATAGTGCGGGCAACGAATATGGCCCCGGCAGGACGGCCGAGGACTTCCAACGCCGGCTCCCGCCCGATGAGGTAGCAGGTGGTGTCTTCATGCGCCCGGACGGTGAATGCCGCCGCCATCCCCGTCAGCAGCGATGGGTGGCCAAAGGTCTCTCCGGGCTCGAGGATGTCCACCACCTCATCTTGGTGGCGCAATTCGGCTGAGCCGCTCCGAATGACGAAAAGCTCCGCCGCCGGGGGGCCATCCTCGACCAGAATGTCGGTGCCCGTGGGGTAAGACCGGGCCGTTACGGCCGCGGCGATGCGCAGCAGGTCGTCCCTGCCAAGCTGATCGTATGGGGGGAAACGGGCGAGGAAACCGGCGATCTCTTCCACGGTGCCTATCGTCGGGCGCATTCCTGAATTCACGAGAGGGGGCTCAGGAGAAAGCTACGACCACGAAGAATGGGCCAAACGCTATAAAAAAACGAGAGGGAAGGCGCCGCTGCGATGTAAAGGCTCCATAAGCGTCCGCGAGAGCGGCTGAGGCAGCGTCAAGAGTGACGCACGCCGGCGACGTCAGCAGAGGGGGACGGACGCCAATCCCTCGGCGCCCGTCCAGCCGTCCATTCAAGCCGCTTTGCGCTTGCCTTCGACAGCAGGGGTCCGCTTGTCTTCAACGTAGACCCGGTACCAATACAGAGGCAGATAAGCGAGCAGCGTCGCCCAGCCGAGCCAGTAATAAATCTGGACATTGCCCAGCTTCGAGTACCACAGGCCGCCGAACAGCCAGAAGATGAAGTAGAGCACCGCTAAGACCAGAGCGACGTATTTCATGAACTCTGGGAGCTTGAAGGGCCGACGGAGATTGGGTTTGTCCTTGCGCAGCAGGTAATAACCGATCAGCACCGGCAAGAAGGACACCGTGTAGCCGACGTTGGAGAAGCTGTAGATTTCCACGGCGCCGCCCAGCAAGACGATGATGAGGGATGCGACGACGTTGAAGCCCATCGCTCGCGCCGGCACGCCATGTGAGTTGAGCTTGGTGAAGAAGGTCGGGAATTCGCCGTCGAGCGCCATCTGATAGAGCGCTCGGCCGGAGCCCAAAATAGCGTTGAGCGCCGAGAGCGCCAAAGCCACGATCAGCATAAAGGCGATGATCCAGTTGAGGAACTCGCCTCCGATGCCGGGGAGCACCTTGCCAGCAAAGGTCACGAAGATGGTCTTGGGGTCGGCTAGCGCGGGATCGGCGAGCGCCTTGGCCCCGAGAACGACGATGAAGGCGATCGGTACCAGAGTGTAAATGAACACCCCATAGGCGCCTTCCAGATTCATCGCGATCTTGGCGTCGCGATCCGGATTAGCGCATTCGCCGATGTAGCAGGCAGCCGCCTCCATGGCGATCACGTTCCACGTGAGCAGGAAGCCATAGGCGATATAGACCTGCAGCCAGTTGAAGTCGCCAATAGGGGAGAAGAAACTCGACCCATCGACACGGGGGAAGCCCGAGAGCTCGCCGAAGTTCACGACGCTTGGATTGAAAATCCAGCAAATCGCGATGAAGGTCAGCGGAATCATCGACAGGAGCGCCAGCACCGTCGCAAAGGAGGCGCCGAAGCGAATGCCTCGATAGGCCGGTATGAAGAACAGAAGTAAGCCCAGAATCGAGATGATCAGCGTCGACCAGGCAATGAAGGTATGAATCGGCGTGAATCCGGCTGTGGTGTTGAGGTGGAAGCGATCCGCCAAATAGAACGAGGCCAGGATCATGTTCAGCGGCGCCACGGGAAACCATCCGAGCCAATAGGCCCAGGCGGTGAAGCCGTTGATGTGCTTGGCGAACCTTGGCCAGCGGTCCTTGAAGGCCGGATAGGCGTAGGACGGCGAGCCGCCGGTGCGCTCGGGCATCATGGCCGCCAGCTCAGCCAGAATGAGGCAGAGTAGCCAGCCCGTAAGGGTGATGAAAATGGTGATCGGAATCGACGCGGCGCCGAGTGCTGTCACCATGACCGGCGCGATACCGGTCACCAAAATCGTGCCGGCGAGGCCGATGACGAAGGCGCCCCACCAGCCGGTCTCGCGTTTGAGCCCCGCTGAAGCGTATTTCAGATCTTGCGAAGCAGTTGTCTGCTTAGGTTCTGCCATGACGTCCCCCTTGACGCGACACACGCGGCTCGCGTCCGTTTTTTCCCCTAACTACACTATCAGGAAAGAAAGTTTCTTGCCAGTCCAACATGTATGCGTCTAACGCTCCCATATGCCCTTTTGTTGGGCAACCACCCACTAGTCGAGCAAAAGGCGGTAGCGGACGAAGTCGTCAGCTGTCGCGAATTTATCGTAGAGCTGCCGCGCTTCGCGGTTTCCGCCTCGCGTGTGCCAATAGAGCCGCGACCAGCCCTGTTGGCGGCAGAGTTGCAGCAACTCCTCGATGAGCGCGCGCCCGATGCCCCGTCCTCTGCAATCGGGAGCGACGAACAGGTCCTCCAGATAGCAGCAGGGCCTAAGCGTCCAGGAGCCTTCGTGGATGACAGCGATGGTGAAGCCCGCGACTTGGCCCTCCCATTCCGCGATCCGCCCGAACAGCTTCGATCCCGGCGTCAACATTCTTGCCCAAGTTCCTGCCGTCACCGCCTCGGGCACCTCGGTTTCGTAGAATGCACAATAGCCCGACCATAGACGCCGCCACGCGCTCTCGTCGTCCGGCGCGGGATCGCGAATGACGAGAGGCTCCGGATCGTCTGATGCCGTCACGGATTGACTCAATGCTCGCGATTGGGGAAGAGGTTGACTAGAGCGATGATATCGAGCGTGACCCGCGCCGAACAGGGGTTTCCATGACCGCGAAGATGGATTTGCGACGGCCGGCGCCCCCCCCGGGGCGCAAAGCCAAGCTGCCGAAGCGCAAGGACGGTGAGCTGAAGACCGGATCGCTCGCCCCTCAGCCCGCGGCAAGTCTCTCTATCGCCGCGGCCATCGGCGCCCAGGTGCGGAGCCTCCGCCGCAAGCTCGATCTCACCGGCGCCGAGCTTGCCGACCAGGCTGGCCTCTCGGCCGGTATGCTGTCCAAGATCGAGAACGGAGCGGTCTCGGCCTCCATCGAGAGCCTGGAAGCGCTCTCGCGCGCACTCAACGTGCCGCTCACCACGTTCTTCGCGAGCTATGAGGAGCAGCGCGACTGCTCCTACGTGCTTGGCGGCAAGGGCGTGACTATCGAGCGGCGAGGCACCAAGGCCGGCCACCAATATCAGCTGCTCGGCCATTCCATCTCCGGCGAAGTCGTGGTCGAGCCTTATCTCATCACGCTGACCGAAGAGGCGAAGCCCTATACGATGTTCCAGCATGCGGGCGTGGAGTTCATCTACATGCTGACCGGCAGGGTGGTCTATCGCCACGCCGACAAGGCCTATCCCCTGGCGCCAGGCGATGCGCTGTTCTTCGATTCCGCCGCGCTGCATGGGCCGGAGGAGCTGACCAAGCTCCCCATGACCTACCTCTCCATCATCATCTATCCACGCAGCTGACGCGCTTAATCTGAAGCGCTCTAGCAATCGAGCGTGGTGCGCCGCTCCCACTCAGTCAGATGCCCGGCATATTCGTTCCAATCGGCGTGCTTCAGCTTCAGATAGGCCGAGGTAAAGGGTTCGCCGAGACCGGAGCGCAGGATGTCGGAGCGCTCGAAGGCGCGTAGCGCATCGAGCAGATTGAGCGGCAGGCGCTTGGCGTCCTTGGCCAAATGTGGGTCGGCATACAT
>JBGQMX010000045.1:0-21478 GCA_041500805.1 Methyloceanibacter sp. | reverse complement strand
TGGAAAGCGCCTAAAAGCAAAAAATCCGCTCCTGTTGCCTTGCGGCAACAAAGGACGCGCGCTCGCCCGCGCTTCCGAACATGTCAATTCAACGAACATTTCAACTGCTTGACCTCAGGCGGCGAGCCGGCGGCGCGCGACGCGGCGATCCGAGCCTCCTTGTGCAAAAAAAAAATCGTGCAACACTCTTGGCGTCAAAGCCATCCGCCGCGCGCCTGCCGATGCGTCATCTCGCACGAATCAGGCTTGCAGGACAGAGGCTTGGGAACCGCGGGTGATCGCTCCGTTTACGGGTCATTTCAGGGAAGTCTGCTCGGGCCGGTCGCTTGCTCAGGGCGGTTGCCATGTGTATAGTCCAATCATCCGAACGGGGCATTCCCCTCCTTCACAATTGAGTACCTTGGGCCTGGTTGTAGCCGGGAAAGGTTTTCTTTGTCTTCGGTGTAAGGAGTGTGGAAATCTTGTGGAACGTTAATGCGTAAGCTGTGGGTGGGCGTAGGCTCATTTGTCGTATAGCCACCACCTATTGTGGTCAGCACCAAATTTGTTCTTTAGTCGTACTCTTGTCTTGAGGGGAGGAACGTTCCTTTGAGCGCACAGATCGGCGATACGGCGGTCGACGATATTGACGTGGAGGCGGTCTGGAAGGCCCTCCAGTCAAATCCTCGCTCGCAGCTCGTCGATGTGCGTACGCGCGCGGAATGGACCTATGTGGGCATTCCAGACCTCGGACCTGTCGGCAAACGGACTGTCCTCGTCGAGTGGCAGACTTTTCCCGATCAGGCGGTGGATCCGCGCTTTGCCGAGCGTCTCGCCGGTGAGCTCAAGGCGCTCGGCGTCCAGTTGGACGACGACCTCTTCTTCATTTGCCGTTCGGGAAGCCGGAGCCTGGCTGCGGCCAAGGTGATGGCGGCGGCGGGATACCGCGCCTGCCACAACGTCGCTTGCGGTTTTGAAGGACCGCTCGACGACGAGAGGCATCGCGGCTCCGCCAGAGGTTGGAAGGCGGCGAGCCTGCCCTGGCAACAAGGCTAGGGCACGAGGCAAGTCGTAGGGACGGTCATGACCTGTCCGCGTCGACCATGTTGACTGCTCATGTATGAGGCGTGCGGTGCGTAACGGCGCGAACGATATGAATGGGAAAGAGCAAGAACCGTGGCACAGCAAGAGCAGTGCGCACCAAGCGATGCTTGGGCGAGGGTCAAGAGCCGGCTACGCGCTGAGTTGGGAGAAGACGTATTTGCCAGTTGGTTTAGGGGGGTGGAGGTCGAGCTGGTGGACGAGGAGGTCGTCCACCTCACGGTCGCCACACGCTTCCTCAGGAACTGGCTCCGCTCGCATTATTACGACTTCGTGCTGAGGCTTTCGCGCGCCGAGTGGCCGACGGTCGAGCGCGTCGAATTCAGGGTGAGGCAGCCGCATTTCGGCATCGAGGCGCCTAAGGAGCCTCTGCGCCAAAGGCGGAGCCCGGACCCGGTCCTGCCCGAAGCTGTGCCTCTGCCGATGCCGCTGCGCACCGGTTATGGCGGCTTTGAGGGCTCGCCGCTTGATCCGCGGCTGAGCTTTACGAGCTTCATGGTCGGCCCGTCCAACCGGCTGGCGCACGCCGCGGCACAAGAGGTGGCGGGAGCCTTCTCGACCCCGCAGCAGCTGTTCAATCCCCTGTTCATGCACGGCAATGTGGGCCTCGGCAAAACCCACCTGCTGCACGCTATCTCCTGGGACGTGAAGCAGCGGAAGCCGGAGGCGCAAGTCCTCTATCTCACGGCCGAGCGCTTCATGTCGGGCTTCGTGCAGGCCTTGCGCGCCCGCGACGCGCTGGCCTTCAAGGAGAAGCTCCGCAAGATCGACATTCTCCTGATCGACGACATGGAGTTCCTGCAAGGCCCGACCATCCAACAGGAGTTTTGTCACACGCTGAACTCGCTCATCGACGGCGGGCGCCAGGTGGTGGTCGCTGCCGACCGGGCGCCGACCCAGCTCGACAAGCTCGACATGCGCATGCGCTCGCGGCTCGGCGGCGGCCTCGTCGCCGAGATCGGCGTCATGGACTATGAGCTCCGCCACAAGATCCTGCAGAAGCGGGCTCAAGAGGCCTGCTCCGATACCAAGGGGCTCGATATCTCCGACACCGTTCTCGCCTTCCTCTCGGAACGGTTGACCGAGAGCGGGCGGGAGCTCGAAGGGGCCGTCCATCGCTTGCGCGCGAGCTACCAGCTCACCGACGAGCCGGTGACGCTCGAGACCGCCGAGCAGATCGTGCGCGATCTCATGCGCGGAGCAGAGCCAAGGCGCGTGCGCATCGACGACATCCTGCGCACGGTGTCGAAGCATTACGGCGTCAACCGCGGCGACCTGCTGTCGGGACGGCGCAACCGCTCGATCGTGCGGCCGCGCCAGATCGGCATGTATCTCGCAAAGCTCTTGACCTCGCGCTCGCTGCCGGAGATCGGGCGGAGGTTCGGCAATCGCGACCACACCACCGTGCTGCACGCCATCCGCAAGATCGAGCAGCTCATGAACGACGATAACCAGCTCCGCGAGGAGATCGAGCTTCTGAAGCGCTTGCTGCGCGACTAGAGGGAAGGGTTGGGTTGGGGGCTTGGTTCCGGGCCAAGGGTCCCCCGCCCGCTCTTGCAAATTGCCCACTATCGCGTCAAGTTCGAGCCTTAAGTTCTTCGCGCCTCATCACGCCTTCGAAAGCGTCGGACTGGAGCCAAAAAGCGCTTCGGCCAGGGTCGAATGCACCGGCGGGAAGGGCCAATTATCGGGGTCTCGGTCACTATGCGGCTCACCATCGACAAACCAGGCCTGGCCAAGGCGCTCGCCCACGTGGCGAGCGTGGTCGAGCGGCGGAACACCATCCCCATCCTCTCCAACGTCCTCCTTACCTCCGGCAACAACGAGCTGAAGCTCACCGCGACCGATCTCGACATGGAGCTGGTCGAGACCGTCCCCTGCCGGGCCAAAGGGGAGGGCGCCACCACCGTACCCGCCCATATGTTCCACGACATCGTGCGCAAGCTGCCGGAGGGGAGCGATATCGAGCTTGCCCGTGACGGCGAGCAGGGGCGGCTCTCCATCACCAGCGGCCCTGCCCAGTTCTCGCTGCAGACGCTGCCGGCCGACGACTTCCCAGCTTTGAGCGTCGACGATCTCGGCCACAGCTTCACTCTGTCGACGGGCGACCTGAAGCGCCTCATCGAGAAGACGCGGTTCGCCATCTCCACCGAGGAGACCCGGTATTATTTGAACGGCATCTATCTGCACGCCGCCGAAAGCGCCGGCAAAGCCATGCTGCGCGCGGTCGCCACCGACGGGCACCGGCTGGCGCAAGTCGAGCTACCGCTGCCTTCGGGCGCCAAGGGCATGCCGGGCGTGATCGTGCCGCGCAAGACCGTGCTCGAGCTTGCCAAGCTCGCCGAGGACAGCGAGGGCGAGGTCCGGATCGAGCTGTCGCCCTCGAAGATCCGCGTCTCGACGTCCCGCGTCGTGCTGACCTCGAAGCTGATCGACGGCACCTTCCCCGATTACGAGCGCGTCATCCCGCAAGGGAACGACAAGCGCATGGAGGTAGACAACACCGCCTTCGCCCAGGCCGTCGACCGCGTCTCGACGCTGTCGAGCGACAAGGGCCGCGCGGTGAAGCTCACCATCACTGACGGGAAGCTCACCCTCTCGGTCAACAATCCCGACAGCGGCAGCGCCACCGAGGAACTGCCGGTCGAATACGGTTTCGATCCGCTCGAGATCGGCTTCAATGCCCGCTATCTGCTCGATATTTCGGGGCAGCTCGAAAGCGGCACGGCAGAGTTCCAGCTCGCCGATCCAGGCTCCCCCACCATGGTGCGCGACGGCAAGGACGTCTCGGCCCTCTACGTTCTCATGCCGATGCGGGTATGAGGGCGCATCGCAGCGAGCAGGACCGAGGAGCTTCATTGGCGGGGACAGAGGCGGGCCCGGCCCGTGAGCGTCTTTTCGTCCGCGAGCTGAAACTCACCGATTTCCGCAACTACCCAAGGGCGCAGCTTGCGCTCGATGCGCGCCCCGTGGTGCTTGTCGGCGACAATGGCTCGGGCAAGACCAATCTGCTTGAGGCGGTCTCTCTGCTTGGGCCTGGACATGGCTTACGCGGTCGTCCCTACGGCGAGCTTTGCCGGCATGAGGGCACCGGAGGCTTTGCCGTCGCGGCAAAGGTCGTCTCCCGCCAGGACGAGGTCGAGATCGGCATCGGATTGGCCGCCGGCACGCGGGACGAGGGCGAAGGCCGCACCGTGCGCATCGCCGGCAAGGAGCAAAGCGCAGGAGCGCTTGCCGAGCACGTCAAGCTCGTCTGGCTGATCCCTGCCATGGACGGCCTCTTCACCGGCCCCGGTTCCGAGCGGCGGCGCTTCCTCGACCGGCTCGTTCTCGCCATCGACCCCAAGATGCGCTCGCCGCTTGGCCGCTACGACCGGGCGATGCGGCAACGCAATCGCCTGTTCCAGATGCGCGAAGGCAGCCGCGCATTGTTCGAAGGGCTCGAGGAGCAGATGGCGGAAGCGGGCGTGGCGATTGCCGCCGCGCGCCTCGATGCCGCCGCACGGCTCGCAAGCCTTATCGACCGGACGCGCGCCGCGCGGGGGTCCGATACGCCCTTCCCCTGGGCCTTACTTGCGCTCGAAGGGACGCTTGAGGGGGCGCTTGCGGAGAAGCCAGCAACCGAGGTCGAGGACGAGTTTCGCCTGATCCTGGAGCAAGGCCGCGAGCGCGACCGTGCCGCAGCGCGGGCCCTTGAAGGACCGCATCTGAGCGACCTAATTGTTATGCACGGCCCCAAAGACGCCCCCGCGCAACACTGCTCCTCAGGCGAGCAGAAGGCACTCCTGATCGGGCTCATCCTCGCCAAGGCCGAGTTGATCAAGGAGCTCGAAGGCCCCTCCCCCCTTGTCCTTTTGGACGAGGTGGCGGCTCATCTCGACCAGGCCCGCCGGGAGGCGCTTTTTGGCGAAATTTTGCGGCTCGGCGCCCAGGCCTGGATGACCGGAACAGACCGCGAACTTTTTGCCCCGATCGCACAAGACGCCCAAATCCTGACGGTGAATCGGGGTATAATTAGCATCTGATTCACACGAGGCGGCCAAGGCCGCCAAAAAGACCAACAATCTTCCTCAGGGAACCATGACACCAGCTTCCAAACGCAAAGTTGCCGCCGATTCCGATTACGGCGCCGAGTCCATCAAGGTGCTGAAGGGCCTCGACGCCGTGCGCAAGCGGCCGGGCATGTATATCGGCGACACCGACGACGGCTCGGGCCTCCACCACATGGTCTACGAGGTGGTCGACAACGCCATCGACGAGGCGCTCGCCGGCTACGCCGACGAGATCGTGGTCGTCCTCAATGCCGAAGGCTCGGTCACGGTCGAGGACAACGGCCGCGGCATCCCCACCGAGATCCACAAGGGCGAAGGCGTCTCGGCGGCCGAAGTGATCATGACGCAGCTCCACGCCGGCGGGAAATTCGACCAGGACTCCTACAAGGTGTCGGGTGGCCTGCATGGCGTCGGTGTCTCGGTGGTGAACGCGCTGTCGAGCCGCCTCGATCTCTCCATCTGGCGCGACGGCAAGGAGCACTTCATGCGCTTCGCCGACGGCGTGCCCGAGGCGCCGCTCAAAGCGATCGCGGACTCGAACGGCAAGACCGGCACGCGCATCACCTTCGTGCCGAGCACCAAGACCTTCACCATGATCGAGTTCGATTATGCGACGCTCGAGCATCGCCTGCGCGAGCTTGCTTTTCTGAACTCGGGCGTGCGCATCGTGCTGTCGGATTGCCGTGGCGTCGAGCCCAAGGTCGAGGAGATGAGCTACGAGGGAGGCTTGCGCGCCTTCGTCCGCTACCTCGACCGCACCAAGCATCCGCTGATCCAACAACCGATCGTGGTTGAGAAGACGCAAGCGCGCATCACCGTCGAGGCCGCCTTGTGGTGGAACGACAGCTACCACGAGAACGTGCTCTGCTTCACCAACAACATCCCCCAGCGGGACGGCGGCACGCATTTGGCCGGCTTCCGGGCGGCGCTCACCCGCACCGTCAACACCTATGCCGCCTCCTCGGGCATCGCCAAGAAGGAGAAGGTGGCGCTGACCGGCGACGACGCCCGCGAGGGGCTCACCTGCGTGCTGTCGCTGAAAGTGCCGGACCCCAAATTCTCGAGCCAGACCAAGGACAAGCTCGTCTCCTCCGAGGTGCGTCCCGTGGTCGAGAGCGTCATGGCCGAGGCCCTGTCGCAATGGTTCGAGGAGAACCCGGGCGAGGCGCGCAACATCGTGCAGAAGATCGTCGAGGCGGCGGCCGCGCGCGAGGCGGCGCGCAAGGCGCGCGATCTCACCCGCCGCAAGGGCGCGCTCGACATGGCCTCGCTGCCCGGCAAGCTCGCCGATTGCCAGGAGCGCGATCCCGCCAAGTCGGAGCTGTTCCTGGTCGAGGGCGATTCGGCCGGTGGCAGCGCCAAGCAGGCGCGCGACCGCGCCTTCCAGGCCGTGCTCCCCTTGCGCGGCAAGATCCTCAATGTCGAGCGGGCACGCTTCGACAAGATGCTGGGCAGCCAGGAGATCGGCACGCTGATCACCGCGCTCGGCACCGGCATCGGCCGCGACGATTTCGACCTCGGCAAGCTCCGCTACCACAAGGTCATCATCATGACCGACGCCGATGTCGACGGCGCCCATATCCGCACGCTGCTGCTCACCTTCTTCTACCGGCAGATGCCCAAGCTCGTAGAGGCCGGGCATCTGTTCATTGCGCAACCGCCGCTCTACAAGGTGAAGCGCGGCCAGTCCGAGCGCTACCTCAAGGACGAGCGGGCGCTCGAGGATTATCTCATCGGCGAGGGCCTCGATGACGCGCTGCTCGTCACCGGCGACAGCGCGACCCGCGCCGGCGCCGACTTGCGCGACATCGTCGAGACCGCCCGCAAGATCGGCGCGATCCTCAAAGGCCTGCATAGCCGCTATTCGCGCTTCATCGTCGAGCAGGCGGCGATCGCGGGCGTGCTGAACCCCAAGGTCTTGAAGGACGTCAAACAGGCGCACGCCGCAGCCGCCTATATCGCCAAGCGCCTCGATGCGCTGTCGGAGGAGACCGAGCGGGGCTGGCACGGCGAGGCGCTTCCCGAAGGGGGCTTGCGCTTCTGGCGCGAGGTTCGCGGCGTCATGGAGTCTCACCTGATCGACGGGCCGTTTATCGGCTCCGCCGACGCGCTCAAGCTCGACCATCACGCGCCCCATCTGCAGGAGGTGTACGCCAAGCCTGCCATGCTCAAGCGCAAGGACATCGGTCTCGCCGTGCACGGCCCGAGCGAATTGCTCGATGCGGTGATGACGGCCGGCCGCAAGGGGCTGACGCTGCAGCGCTACAAGGGCCTCGGCGAGATGAACCCGGGCCAGCTGTGGGACACGACACTCGACCGCGACACGCGCACCATCCTCCAGGTCAAGATCAAGGAGGGCGAGGACGCCGACGACATCTTCTCACGCCTCATGGGCGACGTGGTGGAGCCAAGGCGCGAGTTCATCCAGGCCAACGCGCTCTATGTGGCCAATCTTGATGTGTGAGGCTAAGAGTGCTGAAGGACAGGTGATATCGTGCGGCGTCTTGAGCAGGATGGTTTCGAGCTTGTATCGATCCGCGGATCGCACCACAAATTTCGTCATCCGGGGATGGCTGCCTGAGCGTCTTGTCCGGCGGGCTGGTACCTCAATCCTTTAACACTGTGTCAATCCGGAACGCCTAGGCTTTCCGCTGAGAGGTTCGCGGGCGGCTAGGGCCCCAGGCGAAGCTCGCCTTCGCTTGTTCGGGAAGGGCTGCGGGAAATCCATGCAAGGCGCGCGGCGGAGCGTGAGGCCCGGTGCGAAGGGGCGCCGCCCAACCGAGCCCCCTTTCGGCGCGAGGCGAGGGCCGCCCAAGCGGCCGCGCGTTTCACGCACCAAGCGCAGGCCGTCCAGGCTGAAACGGGCGCTCTCCAGCCATCCCTTTCTCTACTGGGCCGTTCGCTTTTCTCTCCTCAGCCTCATCTGGGGCACCATCGTGCTCGGGCTGGCCGTAGTCTATTTCATCTCGCGCGTGCCTGACCCCGTCATCGCCGCGCTCGACGACCGGCCGCCCAACGTCACCATCCTCGCCGCCGACGGCACCGTGCTCGCCGAGCGGGGCCTGCGCCGCGGCCATGTGCGCCTCGACGCGCTGCCGCCTTATCTCGTGCAAGCGGTGATCGCGACCGAGGACCGGCGCTTCTATCATCATTTCGGCATCGACCCGCTTGGGCTTATCCGCGCCACCTTCCGCAACGCCTCGGCCGGCACCGTGGTCGAAGGCGGCTCGACCATTACCCAGCAGCTTGCCAAGAACCTGTTCCTCTCGCCCCAGCGCACCATGACGCGGAAGCTCGAAGAGGTGATCTATGCGATCTGGCTCGAGCAGCGCTTCTCCAAGGACGAGATCCTCGAGCTCTATGTCAATCGCGTCTATTTCGGCGGCGGCACTTACGGCGTCGAGGCCGCGTCGCGCCACTATTTCGGCAAGTCGGCGCGCTTCGTCACGCTCTCGCAGGCCGCGCTGCTGGCAGGGCTGCTCAAGGCGCCCTCGCGCTATGCGCCCACACGGAGCGTGAAGCTGGCCACCGTCCGGGTCGACGAGGTGCTGGAGAACATGGTCGAGGCGGGCTTCCTCTCGCCCGAGCAAGCGCGCACCGCAAGTCAGGAGCCGCTGAAGCTCAGCGCCAAGGGCGACGACACCGGCTATCCTTACGCCGTCGATTGGGTGGCCGAGCTGCTCCCGGAATTCGTGGGTGAGAGCGACGGCGACCTGATCGTCGACACCACCATCGACGCCGGCCTGCAGCGGGTCTCCCAACAGGCGCTCCGCCACATGCTCGACGAGGAGGGGGCGGATCTCGCCGCCGGCGAAGGCGCCGTGGTCGTGCTCGATCCCATGGGCGGCGTCAAGGCGCTGGTCGGCGGCCGCTCCTATAGCGCGAGCCCCTTCGACCGTGCCATCAAGTCGCTCAGGCAGCCGGGCTCGGCCTTTAAGCCCTTCGTCTATCTCGCGGCACTCGAGAGCGGCTATACGCCCGACTCCATGGCCTATGACGGGCCGACCACGGTCGCCGGCTGGTCGCCCAAGAACTACACCGGCATCTATCAGGGTGAAGTGTCCTTGCGGGAGAGCCTCGCCCAATCGATCAACACCGTCGCCGTGCGGCTTGCCGCCGAGGTGGGGCCTTGGAAGGTGGTGCGGACCGCGCGACGGCTGGGCATCCATTCCAGGCTCCACGACCGGCCATCGATCGCGCTCGGCACCGCCGAAGTGACTCTGATCGAGCTCACCGGCGCCTATACGCCCTTCGCCAATGGCGGCCAGGGCGTGCTCCCCCACATCATCACGCGCGTGCGCAACGGCGACGGGAAGGTGCTCTATCAGCGCCAGCGCTCGACCACCGGCCAGGTCGTGGCGCTGCCTTATGTCGCCGCCATGAACGACATGCTGAACGCGACGATCGTGCACGGCACGGGGAAGCAGGCGGCGATCCCCGACCACGTCGCTGCCGGCAAGACGGGCACGACCCAAAGCTACCGCGACGCCTGGTTCATCGGCTACACCGCCCATTACGTTGCGGGCGTGTGGGTCGGCAACGACGACGGCTCACCCATGCGGAAGGTCACCGGCGGCACGCTCCCGGCCAAGCTCTGGCACGAGATCATGCTCTATGCCCACCAGGACAAGACGCCGCTACCGCTGCCTGGGACAAGCGCCCCGCGCCTTCAGGACACCGTAGCGGCGCTGCCGTGGCATGCGCCGACGAAGAGCGACGAGAATGCGCCGCTCTTCCAGCGCGTGCTCGGTGTCCTATCCGGCCAGTAGGTAAGACGCCGCTCGCTCCGTGCAAACCTCTCCCCGCCGGGGAGAGGGAGGCTCCTACTCGATGCTGCGCTTGGGCGATTGGCCGGGCGAGGCGGGCTGCATCCCCTCGGCGCCATAGCGGTGGAGGCTTGCGCCATGCTTGCGCAGCCAGTTCCTCGCGTCCTCGTAACGCGGCATGGTGCGCTCGACGAGGCCCCAGAAGCGCGGACCGTGATTCATGTGGCCGAGATGGGCGACCTCGTGGGCGGCGAGATAATCGAGCACGAAGGGCGGCGCGAGCACGAGGCGCCAGGAGAAGGACAAGGCGCCGGACGTCGAGCACGATCCCCAGCGCGTAGTCTGATCGCGCACGACGAGGCGCTTCGGCGTCAGATCGAGGCGCTTGGCATGGAGCGCCACGCGCGTCTTCAGATCGAGATGGGCCTGGCGCTTCAGCCAGTCGAGCAGGCGCCGCGGCGCGTGCTCGTCCTCGCCCGCCACATAGAGGCGCGGCAGCCTCTTGATCGCCACGCGCGCGCCTTCGGGCCAAGCGGGTGCCGCCTTGGCGTCCTCCGCCGCTTCGATCCACACCACGCCGCGCCGGTGCACCGATCCGGCAAAGCGGAGCACATGGGCGAAGCCGCGCAAGGGAACGATGGCGCCGTGAGTGAAGGGCACGGGCTCTGACAGGCCGGCGACGCGCTCCTTCAGCCAATCGAGATGGCGCGACAGGAACTCGTCGGCGTCGGCGAAGCTCGAATAGACCGGCATGGTGAGCACGGCGCCGCGGCGCGCCTCGCTCACCTGCAGGCTGAAGCGGCGCGCGCGCGCGCTGCGCTTCAGCACCATCGGAATGCCGAGGCCGCGGATCTTGACCTCGATAGTCTCCCCGCGAGCGAGATTGAGCCGCTTAAGCATGTAACGCTCCCTACTGCCGCCGTCCGGCCCCCCGAATCGGCGGCCAACAGATTAGCAGGGCTTTGGGGGGAGCGCTCGCCCCTGCTTTAGGCAGATCGGCGGAAGGCCCTCCGGCGCTGGTGGGAGCGTCTAGGAGCCCCTTGATTTTCAGTACTATTCGGGGCCGGATCGCGGAAGCGCGGTGATCTCATGATAGACCTTGAGGCCGAGGGACAGTTGACCCGCCACATCCCGAGTAGCGCTATGGTGGCGCGCGTTGATTTCAAGGGGCTTTAGGCACCATGGGCCTGATCCGTACACTGCTGGCTATCTCAGTTCTGATCACACACTCGGAGGCGTTGTTTGGTACGAAATGGATAAACGGGGATCAGGCTATCAACTCATTCTACATGATCTCTGGCTTCTACATGGCGCTCATTCTTGAGAGCAAGTACCGGGACAGAATTGCTGCGTTCTATACGAACAGAGCTCTACGGATATTTCCACCTTACTTGACCGCCCTGGTCATCGCGGTTGTCGTCCTCGGCTTGGTAATGCAGCACCCAGCTCATGATCCGGCCGCGGCCTTTGAGCTGTTCTGGCAAGCGGGGAACGCAGCTGCCGTGGCCATTTCGGCCTTGGCAAATCTACTCATTTTCGGCCTCGATTGGACAACCTTCCTGGCGTCCAATCAGGATGGTACAAGTCTGCTTCTGGTCGCCGGCCGCAGAACGGCTTCTAACCTTGGGCTTCTTAGTCTGTCAGATGCGCATTTTGTGCCGCAGGGTTGGACCCTCGCCATAGAACTGCAATTCTATCTCCTGGCGCCCTTCCTTGCTCGCCGAGGCACCGCTGCACTCGGGTTCATCGCCGTATTCGGCTATTTCCTCAGCCAAATCTACCTTAAGAAGATTCAGAATTCTGGTGTTGATCTAGACTAGAAGGTGCACACTTATTCCCCTTCCAGTGCTACTATTTCGTGTTTGGCATGCTCGCCGAGCGGCTCTACAAAGAGATCGCAATGAAACGTTGGGCGCGCCCAACAGTGTTAGCCCTCGGCTTGACCGCTATGGTTGCGGCGATTCTTCTTATCAGGTTTGGCCGTACTTGGATGAACGATAACATTTTAGCGCCCGATCTGTTCTATTTGCTTATGTGCCTCTCTTTGCCGTTCCTTTTCAACATGACGAGAAATTGGAAGTTCGACGAATGGAGGCGAGCTCTCATACCCCATCTATCCATTTCACCTTTGCCATGCTGTTCCGGGACATGGCGATCCGTCTCGACGGTGGTGGGCCGAAATGACGCTCCTTGCTTCGGTCGTCTGTTCGGTCGCTTACATCTACTTCATCGACCGGCGGGTCCAGCGACTGAGGGCACGTATCGCGGAGGGTGATGGTCCGACGGCTCAACGCTGCTGATCAGGCAGAACGGCCGAAGGCCCGCGCCAACACCCCTCTCCGGCGCTGGTGCGACCCCACGAAATTGCGGATTTTCGGCGCTATTTCAGCGCGGAAGCGGGAGCCGTTGAAAACCCCGTAATGGCCGACGCCGAGCTGCAAATGGTGCTCGCGCATAGTGTCGGGAAGCTTCTTGCACAAAACTTGTGCAGCATAGGTTTGGCCGATCCCGGAAATATCGTCCTTCTCGCCTTCGACGGTCATCAGCGCCACTCTTTGGATCTTGCCGGGATCGACGAGAATGTTGCGGTGGACCATCAGGCCCCTCGGGAGCTTATGCTCGAGGAATACGGTCTCGATGGTCTGCAGGTAATAATCGGCCGAAAGGTCCATGACGGCGAGAAACTCGTCGTAGAACTCCCGGTGCTTGTCCGCGGAATCGCCGTCTCCACGGATCAGATTATGGAAGAGATCGCGATGCGCCGTAACGTGGCGGTCGAAATTCATGCCCATGAAGCCGCTGAGCTGGAGAAAACCAGGATAGACATTGCGCATCACGCCAGGATAGGGCCACGGCACCTGGGTGATGACATTGCGGCGGAACCAGCTCAAGGTTTTAGCCTCGGCGAATTCATTGACCGCCGTCGGGCTCTGCCGCGAATCGATGGGGCCGGCCATGAGGATCATGGAGCGCGGCACGGCGGGATCGCCCATGGCCTCCATCAACGCCACCGCGGCGAACACCGGGACGGTCGGCTGGCAGACCGCCATCACATGCACGTTTCCGCCGAAGACCCGGATGAATTCAATGATGTAGTCGATGTAGTCGTCGAGGTCGAAGGGACCATCGGCGCGCGGCACGAAGCGGGCGTCCTGCCACTCGGTGACATAGACCTCATAATGCGGGAGGAGGTCGCGCACCGTGCCGCGGAGAAGCGTTGGAAAATGCCCCGCCATGGGCGCCACGATCAAGAGCTTGGGGTCCTTGTTGCGGCGCCGCGCCGACAGGTCCCGCTCGAAATAAACGAGATTACAGAAGGGCTTGGTGACAAGGGTACGCTCGTGGACGGCGACCTTGCGGCCGCTGACCTCGGTCTCGTGGATGCCCCAAGCGGGCTTGCGGTAGCGACGCGTGGTGCGCTCGAACAGCTCGAGCGCCGCTGCGGCACTGCGGCCAAGGGTCGTATAAGCGGCCGGGTTCAGCGGATTGCGGAACAGCAGCCTGTAGGCGTCGGCCGCGGCCCGGGCTGGGCTCAAGGCGGCCTGGTTCAACTCATAGAGATGGTAGAGCACGGATCGACCTCCTGCTTGCGATGCATCTTAAATGCTGCATCGCGGAATCAAATGGTGATTCTATGTTGCGGCGCAATGACAAGTTGCCGCTGGGGCGCATCGGTCGCGCGGCTATAAGTAGCGGCGGAGGGTCTCGGTCATTTTTGCGGCAGGCGTCCCATACGCGAAATGAGTGATGTAATCGCCGTCTGGTCCCATGAGATAGACAAGTGCAGAATGGTCGATACTATAATCCCCTGTCGATTTATCTTCCTGGAATTTTGAGTAAGAGACCCGATAAGCCTTTGCCGCTGCAGCGACTGCCTCCGGAGACCCGGTAAGGCCGACGAAGCGCGGGCCGAAATTCTTGACATAGTCGGCCATGACCGCTTGCGTGTCGCGCTCTGGATCCAGCGTGATGAAGACGGGCACGACTGCGGCCGCCTTGGGGCCGAGCTCATCGAGGCTCGCCGACATCACCTGAAGCTCGGCGGGGCAGATGTCGGGGCAATGGGTGAAGCCGAAAAACACGAGCATGTAGCGGCCGCGGAAATCCTGGTCGGTGACCGTCTTTCCCGTCTGGTCGGTCAAGGCGAAGGGACCGCCGATCAGCGCCTTGCCGGAATTCTCCACGTGTGGACCTGACGCGCCCCTGGTGAGGAGAAGCGCACCCGCGCCCACCACGGCTCCGATCAGGAAGCCCGCAACGACGACGGTGAGGAGACGGCCTCGCATCTATTCGCTCAGCTGGAGCAGCGTCCCGTTGACCCGCGCGCTCTCCAGGAATCGGCTGAACGTCGCATAGCCAACCACTAGGTAGACCGCATTCAGCGAGGCTGCCCACCACAGCTCGGTCGGGTCGAACGTGCCGTGGAGCAGGATCGAGCGCATGCCTTCGAACACATGGGTGGGCGGGAGCGCCAAGGCTACCGGCTTCAGCCAATCCGGCAAGACCGACACTGGATAGTAAACGCAGCAGAGCGGCAGGAGCAGAAAGGCGAGCGACCAGGCCAGCTCCTCCGCGCCCAAGCCGTAACGCAGGATGACGCCGGCGGAAATCAGGCCAAGCGACCAGCTCGTCAGCACGAGAATGGCGAAGAAGGCTACCAGCGGCAGCCCGAGATCGAGCAGGTTGAAGCCGAAGATGAAATAGGCGGCGACGGCGACGGGGACCATGCTCACGCCAAGCCGGGTCACGCTCCATAGGCTCAACGCGGCGACGAGCTCATAGGGGCGCAACGGGCTCGTCAGGAGATTGCCGAGATTGCGCGACCACATCTCCTCGATGAAGGTGGTGGAGAAGCCGATGTTGGAGCGGAACAGAATATCCCAGAGCAGCATCGCGCCGATCAGGACGCCGGCGGCTTGCGCCAGCGGGCTCGTGGTCCCGGCCAGATATTTCTGCAAGTAGCCCCAGGTGAGCATCTGCAGGAACGGCCAATAGATGAGCTCGACCAGCCTCACGCCCGAGCTCCGCAACAGGTACGTATAGCGCTTCACCAGCGCTCCGATGCGGCGGAGCGAGGCGCGCGGACCGGTGGGCGGCAAGAGGATCGGCTCGGCGCCGGCCGCTGATGCGCTTCGCGTGCTCATGAGGCTTTCCGGGCCGGGGCCAAGTCGTCTTCCGGCCTCTCGGAGGCACGCTTGGAGCGGCCGCGCACCACATCGAGAAACACCTCTTCCAGCGTCACTCTGCCATAGGTCGCGATCAGCGCGGCGGGCGTCCCATCCTCGATGATGCGCCCCGCGTCGAGCAGGATGATGCGATCGGCGAGCCGCTCGACCTCGGCCATGTTGTGGGAAGCGAGCAGCAGGGTCGCGCGGCGGCTTTTCGCGTATTGCCGAAGCTTGCGGCGGATCCAGTCGGCGGTGTCGGGATCGAGGGAGGCCGTCGGCTCATCGAGCAGCAGCAGCTCCGGCGCATTGAGCAGCGCCTTGGCGAGCCCCACGCGGGTCTTCTGGCCGGCCGACAGCTTGCCGGTCTGGCGGTCGAGCAAGGGCGTGATCTGCAAGTCATCGGCGACGAAGGCGATGCGTTCGGCCACGTTGGCGATGCCGTAAAGCCCGGCATAGACGGTGAGGTTCTGCCTGACCGTCAGCCGCGCCGGCAGGTCGACGTAAGGGCTCTGGAAATTCATCCGTTGGGCGACCGCGCCGCGGTTCCGGCTGATATCGGCGCCGAACACCCTGACCTCGCCGGAGGTCGGCATCACGAGGCCAAGCAGCATGGCGATGGTCGTGGTCTTGCCGGCGCCATTGCCGCCGAGGAGAGCCACCGTCGTGCCCGGCTCGAGCCTGAAGCTGATATGGTCGACCGCGGTGATGGCGCCGTAGGTCTTGGTGAGGTCGCGCACCGCCACGGGGACGCTTGCGTCCGCGACGCTGGCGTCTATGGCGCTTGCGTCTACGGCGCTCGCTCCGCGCGCGCCACCCTCGCCACCCGAACTCTTAACTCTCTCGTCCATGACCTTGCGCTGCGTGTCCGCTTTGTCGGAATTATGGCCCAATCTGCCGTGCTAGACTTCACCTATGGCCGCCCTCGACAATAGTCAAATCTTCCGCCGCGCGACGGTGCCGGAATGGTTCCGCCAAGGCGAGAGCCGCTTGCGGCTGCAGACCATCGTCCGCCTGCGCTGGCTCGCCGTGCTCGGCCAAAGCCTGACGGTGATCGGCGCCTATTGGGTGCTCGGCATCGATCTGCCGATCGGCGCCTGCCTCGGGGTGATTGCGCTCTCGGCCTGGATCAATGTCGCGCTGCGCATCCGCTACCCGGCGAGCCAGCGGCTTAAGAGCACCTATGCCTTCGGCATGCTCGGCTACGACATATTGCAGCTTGGGGCGCTTCTCTACCTGACTGGCGGACTCGAAAACCCGTTCGCCTTTCTGCTCATCGCGCCGGTCACGGTGTCGGCCTCCACCTTGCCGATCGGCATTACGGCGGCGCTCGGCGCGCTTGCCATTGCCGCGGCGACCCTCCTCACGAGCTTTCATCACCCGCTCCCCTGGTTCCATCATGCGAACCTGCTTCTGCCCTTCCCCTATGTGATGGGCGTATGGGCGGCGCTCGTGTCGGGCATCCTCTTCATCGGCTTCTACTCCTGGCGCACGGCGGAGGAAGCGCGGCGCATGGCGGAGGCCTTGGCGGCCGCCGAGATGGTGCTCGCCCGCGAGCAGAAGCTTTCGGCGCTCGACGGCCTTGCCGCAGCGGCGGCGCATGGGCTCGGCACGCCGCTCGCGACCATCGCGGTCGTCACCAAGGAGCTGATGCGCGACGCCAAGCCGACCGATCCTCATTTCGATGACGTGGTCCTGTTGCGCGCTCAGGCCGAGCGCTGCCGCCAGATCCTGGCCGAGCTTGCCGGGCGGGGCGAGCAGCTCGACATCATCGTGTCGCGGCTCCCGGTAAGCCACCTGATCGAGGAGGTGGTGTCACCGCACCGTCTGGTCGCGGGACCGATCGAGGTGACGACCGGCCCCGCGCAAGGCGTGGCGCCCGGCAGCGCGTCGGCGCAGGAGCCCGTGGCTCAGCGCAACCCGGGCGTCCTTTACGGGCTCGGCAATCTCGTGGAGAACGCCGTCGATTTTGCCGCGAACAAGGTCGAGGTCGACGCGCGCTGGTCGGGGGACGAGGTCAGAATCGTCATTGCCGACGACGGCGCAGGCTTTCCGCCTCATGTGCTGGAGCAGCTCGGCGAGCCCTACGTCACCACGCGACCGGGCCAAAACTGGCGGCAGGAGGGTCCCGACGAGCATATCGGCATGGGCCTCGGCTTCTTCATCGCCAAGACGTTGCTCGAGCGCTCCGGCGCGAGGCTCGAGCTCGCCAACAAGGCGCAACCCTTGGGCGGCGCCGTGGTCACGGTCATTTGGCCGAGGGCGAAGTTCGAGCAGGTTGCCGAGACGCACGAGCTAATGCCCGAGCCCGCTTTCGACAGTGCCCTACATTAAATTCGGTTAATCATGGGCGCCCTAGAAGCGGCACGCTCGATCTTGCCGAGCTTCGCAACTGATGCCGGGAAGCAACGCGCCGAACGGCCCGCCGCAAGGACTTCAGGCTGCAGGCACAAGGCGGGCAGCGCTCCGCTTGATGGCACTTTCCGCTCGCCTCCTGCACCTACCCCCTACTTTGGTATCCTTGCTGAAAGGCGAGAAAGCGCCTAGCTCTACGGCATCGCGTCGCAGACCCATTCAAAAGAATCCTTCTATCGTATGGGAGCTTACGCCTCGGGGTTGGGCTCGAGCGCGGCCATTAGGAGAGCGAATATGGAAGCTCAACACATCTCGCCCACGCCGATGAGCAGCTTTAGCGTGCCGGACGACAATACGCTTCTGATCGTCGATGACGATCGCGCCTTCCTCGCGCGGCTTGCCCGAGCCATGGAGACGCGCGGCTTCGAGGTCGAGGCGGCGGCCTCGGTCGAGGATGGGTTGTCGTCACTCCGACGCCGGCCTCCGGCCTTCGCCGTGGTCGATATGCGCCTCGACGACGGCAACGGCATCGATGTCATCGCCGCGCTGAAGGCCGTGCGTCCCGAGGCCCGCGCCGTGGTGCTCACAGGCTACGGCAATATCGCCACCGCCGTCACCGCGGTGAAGCTCGGCGCCGTCGATTATCTCGCCAAGCCCGCCGACGCCGACGACGTGTATAACGCGCTGGTCGCGTCCACGACCGCCAAGGCGCCGCCGCCGGAGAACCCGATGTCGGCCGACCGCGTGCGCTGGGAGCACATCCAGCGGGTCTACGAGCTGTGCAATCGCAACGTCTCGGAGACGGCGCGCCGGCTCAACATGCATCGCCGCACGCTGCAGCGCATCCTCGCCAAGCGCGCCCCGAAGTAGTTCAGCCGGGGTCTACCCGCAGCGCTGCCATTGACTCGTCATACCGGCGAAAGCCGGTATCCAGCTTTTTGTTTGCGCTTCGCGCACTGGATTCCGGTTTGCGCCGGAATGACGCCTCTGGTTTTCGCCTAGATCTCAAAGCTGCACCCGGGATCGAGGTGGGCCTGCAGCCTAAGCGCCGCAGCGCGGGCGAAAGAGAGCATCATGGCCTTGCGGCGCGCCGCCGAGAGCCGCTCCTCGACCGGCTCACGCACGAGCTCGGCACCGTAGCGGTCAGCAAGGATGAGCCCCGCGGCAACGGGGATGACCTCGCACGGGAAGTCCGCCGTCACGGCGAAATACAGGCGGTCGCAAAAAGAGAGATAGTCCTGCCACTTCCCGTCGCTCCGGTAATCGAGAAGGCAGGACTTGATCTCGACGATCAGAACATCGCCACCCGGCGACAGGGCGACCACGTCGGCGCGCCGGCCATTGGCCAGCGAAAGCTCGGTGACCACCGAATGGCCGCGCGCGCGGAAGGCCCGGCAGACGCCACGCTGCAGCTCGGCCGCGACCTCCGACTGCCTTCCGTCGAAGGGCAATAGCGGGTCGCTCGGATCGGTATCGGTTTCCAGCACGGAAGACTCCAGCGAAATCAAATCCCCTCACAGAGTTGTGCATGGTTAAGCATTTCGCGAGGCGGAACAAGGTGCTAAATCTCGCGTTCTAGTGCTCGGCGTGAGGTCGGCTCGGCGGATCCGGGCTTTTTCGAGCAACCGAGGGAGCGATGATGAGCCTCAGTAACGCCGCTCTCGCCAAGCCTCAGCCCAAGACCGAATCAAAATCCGCATCGCTACGCGATCGCCTGATCGAGACGAGGGCGCTCTCCACCGCGCTTGCCAGCCCTTTGAGCGACGAGGACCAGGTCGTCCAGGCGATGGACGATGCGAGCCCGACCAAGTGGCATCTCGCCCACACCACCTGGTTCTTCGAGGCCTTCGTGCTGAAGCGGTTCCTGCCTGGCTTCAGCGTGTTCGACGAGCGTTTCGAGTACTGCTTCAATTCCTATTATGAGAGCGTCGGTCCCCGCCACCCGCGGCCGAAGCGCGGATTGCTCACGCGGCCCACAGGGGACGACGTGCGCGCCTATCGCGCCTTTGTCGATGAGGCGCTCGACCGCCTGTTCGGCGCGAAGCTGGCCCCTGAGGCGGCAAAGCTTGTCGAGCTCGGCATCAATCACGAGCAGCAGCATCAGGAGCTGCTGCTCACCGATATTTTGAGCCTGTTCGCCGCCGGGCCGCTCAAGCCCGCTTACCGGGAGGCAGGCCCTGGGGTCGCCGTGGGCGATGCGGCGCCGCTCGCTTTCGTCGCCTTCGACGGCGGCATTTTCGACGTTGGCCACGACGACTTGGGCCATGACGGCGCGGGCTTCGCCTACGACAATGAGGGCCCCCTTCACGAGGTGCTGCTCCGCCCCTTCAAGCTTGCCTCCCGCTGCGTAACCAACGCCGAATGGATCGCGTTCATCGAGGACGGCGGTTACGCGACGCCCACGCTCTGGCTTGCCGACGGCTGGAACACGCTCCGCACCCAGGACTGGCAGGGGCCGCTCTATTTCGAGGCGGCCGAAGGCGGCTATATGCAGATGAGCCTCTTGGGCTTCAGGCCGGTCGATCCTGCCGCTCCGGTTACCCATGTGAGCTATTACGAGGCCGACGCCTTCGCCCGCTGGGCCGGATACCGCCTGCCCACCGAGTTCGAATGGGAGGTGGCGGCTGCGAGCGTTCCGCTTCAGGGCCGCATGCTCGGCGAGGCGCATTTGCGGCCGATGCCGGCCAAGTCCGCCGGCGGGCTCCAGCAGATGTTCGGCGATGTCTGGGAATGGACGGGAAGCGCCTACCTCCCTTATCCCGGCTTCAAGGCCGCACCCGGGGCCGTGGGCGAGTATAACGGCAAGTTCATGTGCAATCAGTTCGTGCTCAGGGGCGGCTCCTGCGCCACGCCTGACGGCCATGTGCGGCGGACCTATCGCAACTTCTTCTACCCCCATCAGCGCTGGCAGTTCATGGGCCTGCGCCTCGCCTGTGAGGCGTAATGGAGGGCGATGTCTCGCTTCAGCTGCCTGCGGGCCAGCCTGCTCCTGCGGAGAGCTTGCGCGCGAAGGAGGAGCGCGCCCATGGCGACTTCGCGGAAGCCGTGCTGTCCGGCTTTGCGCGGGCAGAGCGCAGCATCCCCTGCCGGTTCTTCTATGACGCCATCGGCTCCGAGCTGTTCGAGGAGATCACCAAGCTCGACGAGTATTACCCGACACGCGCCGAGACGGCGCTGCTCGAGGCCCATCGTGCCGAGATCGCGCGCATGGTTGGCGCCGGCCGTGTCCTGGTCGAGTTCGGCTCTGGCTCGAGCCGCAAGACGAGCCTCCTGATCGGCGCGCTTGGCGAGACCCCCGCCTATATCCCCATCGACATCGCCGCCGAGAGCCTCAAAGAAGCCGCCGGGTGGCTATCCGAGCAGCATGAGGGCCTTCCCATCCTGCCGCTCATCGCCGACTTCACCAAGACGCGGAGCCTGCCTAAGGTCGCCCGCAGGCGGAAGAAGCTCGGCTTCTTCTCGGGCTCGACCATCGGCAATCTCGGCCACGCCGAGGCGGAAGCCTTTCTCGCCAATACCGCGCGGCTGCTCGGCAAAGACAGCGCCTTTCTCATCGGCGTCGACCTCAAGAAGCCCGTCTCGATCCTCATCCCCGCCTATAACGACCGGCGCGGCGTCACCGCCGCTTTCAATCTCAATCTGCTCGCCCGCATCAATCGCGAGCTTGACGGCGATTTCGACCTGTCGCGCTTCGCCCATGACGCCGTCTATAACGAGGACGCGGGCCGCATCGAGATGTATCTCGTGAGCCTTGTCGAGCAGACCGTGCGCGTGCAGGGCCGCGCATTTGCCTTCGCCGAGGGCGAGCGCATCCACACCGAGAACTCGCACAAGTACACGGTAGCCGAGTTCCAGGCGTTGGCCCGCGCCGCCGGCTGGCGCGCCGTGAAGGCCTGGACCGATCCCGACCGCCTCTTCAGCCTGCATCTCCTTCAACTGTAGCTGCTCGCAGCGATAGCAAGGTTCTCCCCGCTCCCCCCCCTTGTGGGGGAGCACGCGCTCGCACCGCGAGCGCGGTGAGGGGTAAGCGGGCGAAGCCCGCGTCAAAACAAAGAATCAC
>JBGQMX010000044.1:0-21653 GCA_041500805.1 Methyloceanibacter sp. | reverse complement strand
TCAGGCTCGCCTTGCAGCAGGAAATCACGCATTATATATGCAACCGGGTGCGAGGATGAGAGGGGCGCGGGGGCAAGAAGTACGGCGTCCGGCGGGTTGACGAGCCGGCTATACTATCTCAATTGAACGGCCGACGGGCCTATGCGTTGAGCCAGACAAGGAAAGTTTCAGTCTCATGGACGCCACGGTGAAGAAACTGCGGACAAGGCCGCAAGCCGAGATGGGTCGCGGGCCGGGCATCGTGCGGCCGTCGCGGGAAGAGGCCGAGGAGGCTGTCCGCACTCTGATCGCCTATGCCGGTGATGATCCGGACCGCGAGGGCTTGCGCGAGACCCCGCGTCGCGTCACGAGCGCCTATGACGAGTTCTTCTCGGGCTACACCGAGGACCCGCAGGAGGTGCTCTCGCGCACCTTCGACGAGGTGGCGGGCTATGACGACATCGTGATGCTCCGCGACATCGAGCTTCACTCCCATTGCGAGCACCACATGATCCCCTTCGTCGGCAGGGCGCATGTCGCCTATTTCCCGACCGACCGGGTGGTCGGCATCTCCAAGCTCGCCCGCGTGGTGGAAGTGTTCGCCCGCCGCCTGCAGACGCAAGAGACCATGACGGCGCAGATCGCCGAGACCATCGACAAGGCGCTGAAGCCGAAGGGCGTGGCGGTGATGATCGAGGCCGTGCATCAATGCATGTCGATTCGCGGCGTGAAGAAGCCCAATGTCGCCACCATCACCACCCAGTTCACCGGTATCTTCAAAGAGGATCCGGCGCAGCAGGCGCGCTTCATGATGCTGGCGACCGAGCGCGGACGCGGCTGACGCGATCAGCCGCGAAGGACGAAATCGCGGTGAGCAAGGCTGCCGTCAGCCCTAACAGCAAGGCCGAGATCGAGGAAGGAACCGCCTTCGCGCCGCGATTCGACGCCGAAGGCCTCGTCCCCGCGGTGGTCACCTCTGCCGCGACCGGCGAGGTGCTGATGCTCGCTTACATGAACCAAGAGGCGCTCGCCCACACCATCGCGACGGGGGAAGCGCATTATTGGTCGCGCTCGCGCGGGCGTCTCTGGCGCAAGGGCGAGGAGAGCGGCAACGGCCAGCGCGTCGTCGAGATGCGCACCGACTGCGACCAGGATGCGATCTGGCTGAAGGTCGAGATGACCGGCGCCGAGGCCTGCTGCCATACCGGCCGCAGGTCTTGCTTCTATCGCGCGGTTCCCATCGGGGCGGCGCCCGGCGGCGGTCCGGCGCTGCGCTTCGTCGACGCAGAGCGGCAGTTCGACCCGGAGGCGGTCTACCGTCACGCTGATGCCGCAAAGAGAACCTTAAAGACTCCAGAGTAATATACTTGTTCGCGGCTAGATCGTCGCATGCGGCCAAGCCGGTTGAAGATCGAGCATGGTCGTCTGCGGACATAGATTGCTGGACCAGCGCCAGCATGGGGCCTGCATCATGAGCAGCTTGGCAAGACCGACGATTGGCATCGCCCTTGGTGGCGGCGCGGCCCGCGGCTGGGCGCATATCGGCGTCCTCAAGACCTTGATCGAGGCCGGTCTCGAGCCGGACATCGTCGCCGGCACCTCCATCGGCGCCGTAGCCGGCGCCTGCTACGTCACCGGCCGGCTCGACGCTCTCGAGGACTTCGCCTGCGGGCTCACCCGCCGCCGCATCTTCGGCTTTCTCGACGTCAATTTCGCGGGCTCAGGGCTCATCACCGGGCAGCGCTTGAGCGCGCGCCTCGAGCGCCATCTCCAAGAGTTTCAGATCGAGCGGCTGCAGCGCAAATTCGTGGCTGTCGCTACCGAGCTCGGCACCGGCCATGAGGTGTGGCTCAACAAAGGGAGCCTCGTGAACGCGCTGCAGGCGTCCTTCGCGCTGCCCGGCATCTTCCGTCCGGTGCAGATCAATGGCCGCTGGCTGATCGACGGCGCGCTGGTCAACCCGATTCCGGTATCGGTATGCCGCGCGCTCGGCGCCCGCATCGTCATCGCCGTCAATCTCAGCAACGACATCTTCGGCAAGGGCGCCGTGATCCACGATCAGGAAGCCTTCGCCGAGCCTTCCCCTCCCGCCGACGGCGCCGAGCTGCTCGGCAGCAATGGCCGCGCCGCGGTGCATCTCTTGCACCGGCAGATTTTCGGCAGGAGCAACGGCGCGCCGGGCATGTCGGCGGTGATGATGGACGCCATCAACATCACCCAGGACCGCATCGCCAGGTCGCGGCTTGCCGGCGACCCGCCCGACATCACCATCGGGCCGAAGACGGGCGGCATCGGGCTATTCGATTTCCACCGCGCCTGCGAGGCGATCGAGCTCGGCGCCAAGGCGGCCGAGAAGCAGATCGACGAGATCAAGATCGCCGTGCGGGCGCTCGCCGCCTGACCTCGCTCAGCCCGTGGAGATATAGTCCCGCATCGCCGCGGCTTCCATCTCGGCTTCCGCGATCCGCATCCGCACCACATCGCCGATGGAGACGAGGCCGATCAGCCGTCCCCTCTCCACCACCGGCATGTGGCGGAACCGGTGCGCCGTCATCTCGGCCATCAGCCGGTCGATGGTATCGGCCTCGCGGCAGGTAAAGACGGTCTTGGTCATGCAAGTCCTCACTGGATCTTTCAGGACCTTGGCGCCAGCCCGTCCGATCTCGCGCACGATGTCGCGCTCCGACACGATGCCCGCGACCTTGCCTTCAGCGCCGGTGATGACGACGCAGCCGATGCCATGCTTCCCGAGCAACTCGGCGATGTCGAGCAATGGCGTGTCGGGGGCAGAGGTGACCACCTCCCTGCCCTTCAGCTTCAGGATTGCAGCGACGTTCATTCGGGTTTCCTCCAGCCCGGGAGCTTCAGTCCCGTTGACTGCGACATTCTGTCCCTGACTGAACAGCCGCGCAAGAGACCTGAAGCGGGGGCTTCCGGGGCGCCTATGGAAGCCGCTTTTCCTCGTCCTCGGCGGCGCCGCCACCCTTGTCGAACAGGCCGAAGATGAGCAATCCGCACACGAAGCCGCCAACATGCGCCTCCCACGCGATCCCACCTTCCTGGCCTGCGATCTTGACCGCGCTCAGGCCGAGATAGGCGTTGATCGCCAGCCAGAAGACGAGGAACATGAGGATGCGCTGGTCGCTCAAGGTCTGCCTCAGGCTCATCAGCGGCGCATGGATGAAGTCCGGAGCGCTCTCCCCTGGCAGCCGCCGCGCCTTGAAGATGAATCTGAGGGCGCCGGCCATCTGACCGGAGATCGCCGCCGAAGCCCCCACCACCGGCGCCATGTCGCCATAGTGGAAGGCGAGATGGGTGAGCGCGCCGGCAACTCCACACAGCACGGAGAAATAGAGAAAGTTGAGATCGCCTACGCGTCGCGCCACCGCGCTGCCGAAGGCGAGCATCCACAGCACATTCACCACAAGGTGCACCCACCCCCCATGCACCACCATGTAGGTCACGAATGAGGTGACCGCGGTGAGATATCCGCCCGGAAGCTCCGCCGCCGCGCCGCTATAGCGCGCCGGAATGAAGGCAAGCGCGAGCACCAGCGTGAGATCCACCTCGTCGGGCAGCAGCTCTCTCACGAGTTGAATGCCGGTCATCAGCGCCGCGGCGCCCGCCACGCTGCGCGGGACATTGAGGATCGGTTCAGTCGCGGCCATGGGGGAGCTGCTTTGGCGGGGGGCTCTTCACGTCCGCCCGCGGCAACCATAACGACACGCAGGTCGCCGCTTCGCGCGTCGCTTTAGGGACGCTGGCACACTCCCTGCTTAGTCGGTCCATGAGCATTGCCGGCTTAGCTTTTGTGCCAAAGCGGGACTTTTACCTTGGCTAGGCAGAGGGTTAGGCGGGCCTTGGGGTTCGGTGTAGCGTTCTGCGTCGGGTGGGGTTATGCAGCAGCCAACAAGTAGGCAGCTTTACGCGTATTGGGATCGCGTACGCAATGGCCGTGTTGCGCCGCGCCGTTTCGAGATCGAGCCGGCCAAGATCGCTGCCCTTCTGCCGGAGACCTTCATCGCCGAATGTGCGGGCCTGCTCGGCTACCGGTTCCGGCTCGCCGGCACGAAGATTTGCGAGCAGTTCGGCAGGGAGCTCAGAGGAGCCGATCTCCCAGGCCTTTGGGAGGCTCATGACCGCGAGGCCGTCCTTTCCCTGCTCCGCAACGTGTTCACCGATGCCGCCGTCGGGCACTTTGTCTTCCGGGCTTATACAAGGACCAACCGGCAGGCGAGTTTCGAGCTCGTGCTGATGCCGTTGATCCACTCCGGCGAGTCCGTCAATCGCGTGCTCGGCGCCATCACCGCAATCGAGCCGCCCTTCTGGCTCGGCGCCGAGCCCTTGTCGCGCCAGAAGATCGTCGAGATGCACCTGCATTGGCCCGACGGCGCCCCGCCGCCTGCGGCACGCAGCGGCGCCGAGGTCGTCCGCCTCGCCCGCCGTCGCTTCCGTGTCTTCGAGGGAGGCCTTACCGGGGGCGGCGAATAGCCAAAAAACGATAAGGACGCCTGCTGATAATTATCGTTTTGGAGCGAAAGTTTAGACGTTCCTTAACCGGGCCGCGCCTAGCTTGGCCGCGACTGCGCTTGTACAGGACAGCAGTGCGGGCCCCGGACACGATGAGCGTCCCGATAATCGAGGAAGCAACGCCCGCAGAGCCCGTAAGGGTGCGTGCCAGGCGGATTCACGACCACACTCGGCCGATCGTTAAGATCGTGCCGGACCGCCGCAGGCACCGCCGGGTGCCGGTGAACCTCGCCGGCCGCTTCATGCGCGAGGACAAGCAGGAATATCCTTGCCAGATCGTTAACATGTCGGCAGGCGGCATGGCCGTGCTCGCCCCCGTGATCTGCAACGAGGGCGAACGCATCATTGCCTACCTCGACAATCTCGGCCGAATCGAGGGCGTGGTGGTGCGCCCCATCGAGGGGGGCTTCGCGGTGCGCATCCTCGCGAGCCTCTATAAGCGCGAGCGCATCGCCAATCTGCTGACCTGGCTCATCAACCATAAAAGCCTGGGACTTGGCGAGGAGCGCAAGCACGAACGTGTCGTGCCGCGCGTCAGCTCCTCGAAGCTCATCTTGCCGAATGGCGAGGTGCATAGCTGCCGGATCATCGACGTGTCGTTAAGCGGCGCTTCGGTGGCGTGCAGCGTGAAGCCGCCGGTCGGCACAGTGGTCATTCTCGGGCGCATGCGGGGCCGGGTCGTGCGCCATCACGACCAGGGCATGGCGCTTCAATTCGTCGAGCTTCAGGATCCCGACAGCCTCGCCCGCAGCTTCGGCTAGGCCTCTTCTCCTACCCCCTTCATCACTTTAGATAAGGCCTCTCCGCGCGCGCCTTACGGCGCCCGAAATCGCGGAATCCTGGTTCGTTCCGGGAGATCGCTAAAATTTTAGCGATTATGTACTTGACGAACACGCATCAAAGCGGTTGTGTATAGGCGTACGAGCAACCGGAGGAATCCAGGATGGCTTTTCAACTAGTATCAGTGATGGTGGACGTTCTAACTGGCAGGGCCATTGTCGTGGCGAACGACATCAGCGGGGGTGGTAACAGCAGTAAAAGCGTTCAAGTTCAATTCCCCTTTAATCCTCCTCCAGCAGAGGCTGCCGAACAGGCTCGGGTGATTGCTGAGACAAAGAGGGTTCTTCAGCAGGTGCTGAACGAGATTTGAGGGACTGAGCCTCAAGCACAGAAACTCGCATCTCTAAACATTGCAGGCGCGACAGCACCTCTGTCACATCCATGATGGTTCTCCTTTTCGGCTGCGGATAGCAAAGCGCCGCTCAACCCGACTGCGGGGAGCGGCGCTCGATAAGAACAGCGTCCTAACCGTTAGACGAAGCTCCGATGGTCGGAGCTAGGGTGGTGAGCCCTTTTTTACCGTCCTATCCAACTTTTTTTGGCCCGCCAGCCTTTGCATCACCTCATCAATATCCGAGTTCGGATCGACGCCAGCTTCGCGCGCGGCTTTGCGGAAGCGCGCTGATTGTTGCTCGTCCTCTGGCGGAGCCTTTTTTGATCGCGACGGTGATTTCTTCATAGAAGCTTCGTTTGCTTTGGCGGGATGGGCTTTCGGATTGTCAGTCCTCGCACCCCGGATTGGCTCAGTAAGAACTCGTCGAAGGTTTCAAGGGCATTCGCCCGAACCCCAAGGGCCGTTGCGACATGTATCGCATCCTTTGGGCGAATGCTATTCCGCCAAACCAGCTCCTGTGCGTCCTCAGCTACCGCCCGTGTCACGTTCCGAATACGAACATAGGACCGCCGGAAAAATCGGCGGATGATCGTTGCCTTGTCCTCAGGGATTCTTGGGCCGCCTCGGAGCCACAGCACTTCCGCGATCGTTAGCGCTGATGTCATGATCAGCACTTCGCCTTGTTCCGCTCGCTCAATCGTGCCGGCACACAAGTCTACCTTTCCAGCTTCCTCCTGAAACCAGCCGAGGAAGCAATCGCTGTCCCAATAGATTGGTTCTACAGCCATGCGCTAACTGGCAAGAATGCCCCTTACATCCTTGGCTGTAGGCAACTCGGTATCATCCGGGAAGGGTTCTAGCCGCTCAGCCTCGATGCTTACTGGCGTGCCATTCTTCCGATAGTAAATAATCCCGGCAACCTCAACGCGCTTGCGGAAATCTTTGAAGACCTCGGGCAACATCTCCTCGGGAAAATAGCAGCGGACTTTCTGACGAAGCATGGCATCCCTGATATGAAACTGAAGGCCGCCGCCATAGCTCTCCTGTATTGCCTCCAGCCGGCCCTCTATCGTGCCGTAATCCCTATAATCGGGGCTCAGCTCCTCTCGTATGACTCGCGCAATGTTAGGCACGACATCGATTGGCTTTCGGCGGACCCACACACGCATTGGCACCGGAGCGCTCTTGCCCTGGCCCTCAGCCAATTCGGCCAAGATGCGGAGATTCTTGAGGGCGCTATCTGGTAGGTTTGCCCCCTCAATGTCTCCCTCTGCAAGCTCCGTAAGGCCGGCCCCCGCGCGAGAGTAGATAAGTTCGGTTGCGCCGTGGGGAACGCCGTTGGCAGGTTCCACGCCGAGCAATTGGCTACCCTCACGCACGCGCACGACCCAGCGCGCTCCACCCTCCGGCGCAACAGACTGTGTAACGTCCAGGACGTAACCGAAGAATGCTCGTGCAGCCGCAAGGAAGCGGTCTGGAGAAATTTTGGCGTCGATCTCCAGAGTTAGATCTGTGGGTATTTCATCTGGTGTGGCAGTCATACCGGTTACTGCGCCACGGCGCACGAGTCCCGATACATAAGCCGCTTTCCACTGATTCCGGCAAGGGCCTTGATTGCTCGCCGCTCATCGTCAACGCCCAAGGCTTGGCGCGCGTTGTAGCGAAAATCGAACTCCGCAAGATAGCGGTGAAGATGCTTCTCAGAGCAGTGCTGATAGACGCCCTTCATGCCTCTCTTGAAGATGCTGAAATAGCCTTCGGCGGTGTTCACATGGGCGTCGCCGCGAACCCACTCTTCGACCTTGTGGCGAACCACGCCGTGCTCGGCAAATTCTTTTCCGAGCGTCGTGTAATGCGTCGCTTCGTCGGTCATCAACCGCGCTTCGCGCGCGAGGTTCTTGCGCAATATCGGAGCGATGGTCTTGGTTCTCAGTTTGTCGATGACCCCGCTACGGACTTGCCGCGTGTCACGGTCAACGAGGGTAAGAACTTTCAGCTTGTGATGCCATGCAGAACGCTTCGGAACGCCCTTCTTGCGCCCGATGAAAGTTTCATCGACCTCTACGGCGCCGCCACCGACGCCAAAGGGAATGGCTAGGTCGCCAGCCCGCATCGCTTCGCGGATACGGTGAGCCATGAACCAAGCCGTCTTATAGGTGACGCCCAAAGTGCGCTCCAATTGGCATGCGCTAAAACCCTTCTTAGAAGCCGCCATCAAATAGACGGCCTGGAACCAGAGGTGCATCGGGACGTGGGAGCGCTCGAAAAGCGTTCCGATGGTCACGGTGAATTGCCGCTTGCAAGGCCCGCAACGCCAGAGGCCCGGGCGAGCGGTCTCTCCGCGCACCTTGGTGATCCGAACTTGACCCTTGCAGCGCGGGCATACGGGTCCGTCCGGCCAGAGTATAGTTTCCAGCTTCTTAATGGCTTCTTCCTCGTTGTGAAGATGCGCTTTGGACAGTTTGCTCATGGCCCGGAACCCGTTGGAAATAGAACAATTCCTAATTATTAGGAATATTCATCGTGTTTGTCAACTACATAATCGCTAAAATTTTAGACAATCTTCGAATGTTCATGTTTGAGTAGTTCTCACTAAAAAACCCCTACCAATACTACTTCAAACCGATCCCTTCCTTTATCGGGATCTCAAAATCTCTCTGCGATAGTGCACTCAACAATAGGGGGGTGCAATGAAACATTTCGCAGTAGGTTCGGCCTTTTTGATGTTCATCTCATCTATGCCGGCAGACGCAACCAATGACCATTCGATCAGCCTCGTCCCGGCGCCTCAGGTGCAAAAGGTGGCATTCATGAAGTCGTTCGGGGACACTTTGCCGCCGATCGGCTATGTGACCTTTTGCCGGGAGCATCAGGGCGATTGCCGTCCGGGGGCCCGCTTCGCCGACCGCATTCAGCTCACGGCTGCAAAGTTCCGCGAGATCGAGGCGGTGAACACGGCCGTGAACACGACCGTCACCCCCGTCACCGATCTCGACCACTACGGCACGGCCGAGGTGTGGACCTACCCCAACGACAACAAGGGCGATTGCGAAGATTACGTGCTGCAGAAGCGCCGCATCCTGATGGAGCGCGGTCTGCCGGAAAGCGCGCTCCTGATCATCGTCGTCCGCGACGAGAACAACGAAGGGCACGCCGTGTTGACGGTGCGCACCGATGCGGGCGACTTCGTTCTCGACAACAAGCGCCGCGACATCGTGCGCTGGACCGACACGCCCTACACTTTCATCAAGCAGCAGTCTGAGCGCAATCCGCTCGTGTGGATCTCTCTGCTGCCGCCCGAAACCGCACCGCAGACCGCGGTGTCAGCCTCTAACAGCCACTAACAGGAGTTTTTCGACCCCCCTAGCCCCCTCGTTTGGGGAACCCTTTGAAGGCCCGGTGATCATCCCCCACCCATCCCCGACCCCACCGGGCCTTTTACTCGAGCCGGTCTCGCAAGAGACCGGCTCCTTTTTTTTGGAGGGGGCGAACTTTTGCGCCCGCGTTACAATTTCAGGATCAGATCGAGCAGCAAAGCGCCTGAGAACAGGCTCCACAAGGCCGCGATGGCGGCGGAAACGCCGAACCAGATCTTCGGGCGGGCCTGCAGCTTAAGCCCGCGCCAAGCGTTGCGCATGAGAATGGCAGGCCCGGCAAGAATGCGGAGGAGGACGCCGCCGAGGGACTCGATGATGGATTTGGGCTCGAGGCCGAAGCGCATCGGTTCCCCCGAGACGAGCTGGACGAAGCTCGCCAAGAGGCCCGCCGCGACAAAGCCGACTGCCGTCGCATAGACATAGATTCCCAGGAATTGCATCGGGCCCCCTTGCACCGCCATGCTCGTTAGCCGCGAGCACTGTAGCGAGGCGGGAGCGGCCCTTGGACTGAATTCTAAAGGACTAGTTAACAGGCGTGCCGGTGTGGCACGCGGGGACTAGCCTTTCAGGTCGTAATCGAGGATCGCCATCTGGAACTGATAGGCGGTCTCGCCCTCTTCGTCGTCGCGGAAGAGGACGCCGATGAACTCCTCGCCGACATAGACCTCCGCGGAATCTTCTTTCCTCGGCCTCTGCCGCACCTGGATCTCAGGGGAGCGAAAGACCCTTTTGAGGTAATGCTCGAGCTTGATGATCTCTTCCCGCGTCACCGCTATCCCCTCGAAGCCCGCAAAACGGGGCTTCCCAGCTGTTGCCGGCCCCTAGCGGCGGCTTGTTTCGTCATCGCCTATCAACATCTGATCCATGGCCAGTGCGGGCTCCTCGCAACCGGCAAAGCCGATCTCGCGCGCCGGCACCCCTGCCACGGTGCGCCGCGGCGGCACGTCGTTGAGCACGACGCTTCCGGCCGCGACCCTGACGCAGTCTCCCACCTTGATATTGCCGAGGATCTTGGCGCCAGCGCCGATCATGACGCCCCGCCCGATCTTGGGATGGCGATCATCCCTCTCGTTGCCGCTGCCGCCCAGCGTCACGCCATGCAGCATCGAGCAATCGTCGCCAATCACCGCCGTCTCGCCGATGACGATGCCGGTGGCGTGGTCGAACATGACGCCCCTGCCGATCTCGGCGGCGGGGTGAATGTCGACTTGCAGAAAGCGTGAGACAAGGCTTTGCAGATAAAGGGCAAAGTCCTTGCGGCCGGCCTTCCACAGCCAATGGCCGATGCGATAGGTCTCGAGCGCGTGGAAGCCCTTGTAATAGAGCAGCGGCTCGATCATGCGCCTGCAGGCCGGGTCGCGCTTGGCCACGGCCATGAGGTCGGCGCGGAAGGCGTCGCCGAGCGAGGGGTCGGCCGCCAGCACCTCGTGGAGGGTCTTGTGCAGGAGCCCGCTGTCGAGCGCCGAATGCTGCAGCCGGCGCGCGAGCCGATGGCAGACGGAATCCTCAAGCCGCGCATGGTCCAGCACCGTCGCGTAGATGAAGCCGCCAAGCGCCGGCTCAGACGCGCTGATCTCCTCGGCCTCGCGTCGCACCTGGCTCCAGATGGGATCGTAGCTCTTGATCTGCGGCTCTGCCGCCGCGAAGGGCTTTTGCATAGAAACCTCAACTTGCCCCGCCTGACCGGCTCCCGGGGGGCTTTATCTATCACGAGTCCCAATGAACTAAGGCCGCCCGGTTAAAAAGTCGAGCACGCCCTGCTTGAAACGCGCCTCACCCACCGCCTTCATGTGATCGCGGCCTTTGATATCAAGGAATTGTGCACGCGGGATGAGCGTTGCAAGCTCCGCGCCCGAGCCGCCGATGACGTCCTCGCTGCCGACCGCCACGAGCACCGGGACGTCGATGCCGGCGAGCGCCTCGGCCGTGACCTTCTCGCGCGGACCCCGCATGCAGGCGGCAAGCGCCTTCAAATCGCTTCGCGTGGACTCGGCGAAGGCCCTGAAACTGCGGGCGGTATCGTTCGCGACGTCCTCGATGCGAGGCGCTTCGAGCGCGCTCGCAAGCGGCCCGCTCCCCACCATGCCCCGTACCATGTTGATGCCGAGGCCACCGAACACGACGCTGCGCACGCGCTCCGAGTGATTGAGCACGAGGAACGCGGCGATGCGCGCGCCCATGGAATAGCCCATCACATCGGCGCGCTCGATGCCGAGATGGTCGAGCAGGCGGCGGCTGTCCTCCGCCATGGCCGGCGCACCGTAGAGGCTCGGATCGTAGAGCTTCTCGCTCTGCCCATGCCCGCGGTTGTCATAGGCGATGACGCGGCGCCCGGATCCCACAAGCGTGCGCACCCAGCCCGGATCGATCCAGTTAGCCGCCACATTGGAGGCAAAGCCGTGGATGAGGAGGATGGGCTCCCCCTCCCCCTCCTCGCTATAGGCGATCCTGACGCCCCTAGAGTCGAAGCTCTGCATTCTCATCTACCGCTTTGCCTCAAGGCTCACTATGCTCCCCGCCAATCCCGGAACGCGAGAGACGAAGACGACCGCCATGGCTCAATCGCTCGTGCCTCATTTGGTGAACGACAAGGGCGTCGACCGGATCAGGATCGGCGTCAAGGAATTCCAATGCATGGGGGCGGCCCCGCCGTTCGATCACCCCCACGTCTATCTCGATATGGGGCACGAGGCGCAGATCGTGTGCCCCTATTGCTCGACGCTCTTTCTGCACGACCAGGCGCTCAAAGCCACCGAAAGCGATCCGCCCTCTTGCGTCTATGTGGCGACCTCCCCGCCGGGCGCGCCGGCGGCCTAAGCACCCTTCATGGCAGAGCGGGGAGACCGGGTTCTCATTGCCGGCGGGGGCATCGGGGGCCTTGCTTCCGCCATCGCGCTCGGCCGATGCGGGATCGAGACCTCCGTGCTGGAGCGTTCGAGCTTCACCGAGGAAACCGGGGCCGGCATCCAGCTCGGGCCGAATGCCACGCGGGCGCTTAAGACGCTCGGAGTCCTGGAAGCCATCGAGGCCTTCGCGTTCAGACCGGAGGCGATCTCGATCCATGACGGGATCTCGGGCCGGAGGCTCGCTTCCGTGCCACTTGGGAAGCGCGCCGAGCAGCGCTACGGCGCCCCCTACCTCACGCTCCACCGCGCCGATCTCCACGCTGGGCTTCGCAAAGGGGCTCAAGGCCTTACCACCGTCCAGCTCAGACCGAACTTCGCGGTAACGACGATCGAGACGCAAGGCGGCGAGATCGTTGCGAATGACGCTGCCGGGACCGAGGCCAAAGGGGCGAGCCTGATCGGCGCCGACGGACTCTGGTCGACGGTCCGCTCCCTCGTCGGGCCTGAGGCAAGCTTGCGCTTCACCGGTGCCACAGCATGGCGCGCGCTCGTGCCGCGCCGAGGCCTGCCCTCACCCTTCGATGCTCCCGTGGTCGGCCTCTGGCTCGGGCCGCGCGCCCATCTCGTTCACTACCCCGTCCGCGGCGGCGACGACCTCAATGTCGTCGCCGTAGCGGAAGGAGGCGTGGGGTCCCAAGGCTGGAACCAGGCTGGCGATGCGGGCGCCTTGAAGATGCGGTTCGACCACTGGACCAAGGACGCGCGATCGCTGCTTGAACGGGCGCCAGGCTGGCGCAGCTGGTCGCTCTATCGCCTGACGCCGCTCAGAAGCTGGAGCTCGGGCGCCATCGCGCTCCTTGGCGATGCGGCTCATCCCGTGCTGCCCTTCCTGGCGCAAGGGGCGGCGCTCGCCATCGAGGATGCGCTGGCGCTTGCTGGAAGCATGGAAGCATGCCCGGGCGACCCGTCCGCCGCCTTTCGCCGCTATGAGGCATTGCGGCGCCCGCGCACGGCCCGCGTCCAGCGCCTCTCGCGACGGTTCGGCCGGATCTACCATCTCGGCGGCCCCATGCGGCTTGCCCGCAATCTCGTGCTCGAACGGCGGAACGAAGAGACCGCGCTTAAGCGCTTCGACTGGCTCTACGGAGCCGCAGGCGCGGGCTAGAAGCTGAATCAAAATCGCAGCGAGGGCAGGCAAGCTCTTGAAACGACTCTCGGGCTCCAGGGAATCGTTGCGCGCGGACTTCGGTACGAAAGTGCCGCCCTGCTAAGGCAAGACGGCACTTCGAGCGAAGCTTTTCAGGATTGGCGAGCGCCTATTGCGGCAGCTTCTTCGCCGCTTCCAGGTGCTGCTTGATGACGGGCAGCGTCTTGGCGGCAAACGCCTTCACGGCAGCGTCGTCGCCCTTCTTCGCGTATTTGGTGAACAGCTCATCGGCTTTTTCGTGGGCGCTGACCTGCTGCTTGGCATAGGTCTTGTCGAATTCCCCCGTGTGAGCCGCGCTCAGGTCGTCGATCAGGCGCCGATGCTTGTCATCGAGCTTCGTCGGCAGATCGACCTTGAGCGACTCGGCCTGCACGATGCCCTTCAGCTCTTCTGTCGTCTGGGTGTGGGCCTCGACCATATGCTGGCCGAACTGCTTCACGGCATCGGTCTCACCCTTCTGGCTCGCGATCTTGCCCGCCTCGACCTCGTACATGTCGCTCATGGCGACCTTCTGTACGAAGTCCGGCGTGCTTGGCGCCCCGCAAGAGACGAGGGTCAGCGTGGCGAGCGTGGCCAGTGCGGCCAACACATGATTTCTCATTATTGCTGCTCCGAAATGACGGCTGGTTGGCGGCCCTATGGACCGCAACATCAAGCAAAAAGCCCGGAAACCGCCGAAAAGTTCCCGGGCGGAACGACCTTCTTGCCGATAGACGACCTAATGGCCGGTCGGATCGCCGCGCCGGCTCGCCTCGTAGAGGAACCACACGCGCCGCTCGGCCTGGTCGATCCACATCTCGATCAGGCTCGTGGTCGCCACGTCGTTCTCCTCGTCGCAGAGGTCGTGCGCCTCGCGCATGCTCGCGATCAGCGCCTGGTTGTCGGAGCGCAGCTCGGCCAGCATATCGAGAGGATCGACATAGTCGGCGTCGTTGTCCGGGATGCGCTGGAGCCGCGCGATGTTGCCGATCGAGTGCAACGTCGTGCCGCCGACCTTGCGCACCCGCTCGGCGATCTCGTCGGTGATGGCGAAGATCTGATCGGCCTGCTCGTCGAACAGGAGGTGATAGTCGCGGAAATGCGGCCCGCTCACATGCCAATGGAAGTTCTTGGTCTTGAGATAGAGCGCGAACACGTCGGCGAGCAGCGCATTGAGCGCCCCGCTGATGTCGCGGCGGGCATTGTCGCCGAGGTCGCTCGGCGTAACGAGCGGCGCCTTGCGACGCTCCTTGACGGTCGTGTCCTTGTTCATGGGGGGTCTCCTCTTGAATTCAGCGCCAGAGCATGATCCGGAAAAGTGGGAACCGGTTTTCCGAAAAGATCTTGCTCAAACAACAAACTAGAGCGCTATCGCGATTCAACTTCACGCGATAGCGCTAGCAAGCGCGTCGAATGCGCCTTGCCAGCAAATGGGTAGCCGGCAGTCCGATGGCCAGTTCGCCCGAGCCTGCGCCTCCCTGAGGCTTCTTGTCACGTCTCTGATGCTGGTCAGGATGTGGAGGGGCTTAAGCTCTGTTCCGAAAAGGCTACGCGGGATAACGCTCCTTCGCTATCCTGGGTTTCCCCCCTCAAGTGAACGGCAGCCAAGGAGTACGTCATGTTCATTGCCATGAATCGGTTCAAGGTCAGGAAAGGTTCCGAGCACGACTTCGAGCAGGTCTGGCTGACCCGCGATAGCCATCTCAATGGCGTCCCGGGATTCATTGCCTTTCACCTATTGAAAGGTCCTGAGCAGGACAATCATGTGCTCTACGCCTCGCACACGCTTTGGCGCTCGGAAGCCGCGTTCCTGGATTGGACGCGGTCCGACGCCTTCCGCAAGGCTCATGCGGGGGCCGGCGGCAACAAGCCGCTTTATCTCGACCATCCCGAATTCGAGGGTTTCACCGTCATCCAAGAGGTGAAGGCCAAGGGCGCTACGCACATCGCCGCCGAGTAGCGCCGAAGCGTCAATTGACGCGGGCCACCTGGACGAGATTGTCGGAGAAGGTCGGCGCGCGGCCGAGCCCGCAGAACTCAGCCGAGGAGATCGAGTTCACCGAGCCGTCCGAGCGGTTAAGGCTTCGCCAATAGCCGAGCGTCGCCACGATCACGCCCTCACCCACATCATCGGTGACGCGGGCGAGCCCCTCGAAATCGCCGCGGTCGTTATAGACGCGGACGGGATCGCCCTCGCGGATGCTTCGCGCGGCCGCGTCCTTCGGGCTGATCATCACGAACTGCTCGCCCTGGCCTCTGATCTTGTGGGGCTCGTTGGCGTAGCAGGAGTTGAGGAAGCCGTGGCTCTTCGGCGAGATGACGTTGAGCGGATAAAGCTTGGCGAGGGCGGGATTGCTCGCGAGGCTCTCCCGCGGCGGCACGTAGCCGGGAAGCGGATCGACGTCCTCGCCGGACTGCATCGCCTCGTACATCATGCGGAAGGGCGGTGCGACGAAGTTCTTGGCGCCGTTGACCAGGAATTCGACCTTGCCTGACGGCGTCGGGAACTTGCCGTCGGCATGCGGCAGGCGGTCGTCAGGCGTGCCCACGGCAAGATGGAAATAGCCGTGCTTACGGAAATACTCCATGTCGACGCCGCCCATCTGCGGCGCGTCCCATTGGACGTAATGCTCGGCGAGCTCCATGTCGCCCATCTTGAATTGCGTATCGTCGTAGCCCATCGCGCTCGCGAGCAGCCGGAAGATCGCGGCATTCGACTTCGCCTCGCCGCAGGGCGGAATCGCCTTCTCATTGATGGTGAGATAGAAATGGCCCCAGGAGAACATCATGTCGTCGTGCTCTCCGGCCATGGTCGCCGGCAGGACGATGTCGGCGTAAGCGGCGGTGTCGGTGACGAAATGCTCCGCCGTGACGAAGAACAGGTCCTCGCGCGATAATCCCTTGACGATCATGTTGGTCTCGGGCGCCTGGCTGACGGGATTGGTGTTGTAGATGTAAAGCCCCATGATCGGCGGATCGAGCTTCATCGCGCCGGTAAGCGCGCGGCCGAGCTGGAGATTGTTGACGACGCGGGTTCCGGGCCGGATGAAGTCCGGCCGCGACACGCGTGCCCAATCCACCGGAAACTCCCAGAGCGGCATCTGCAGCAGCCCGCCGCCGACATGACGCCAGGAGCCGGCGAGCGCAGGAATGGCGCAGACCGCGCGGATGGTCTGGCCGCCGCCGGCATGCCGCTCCAGCGCGACCCCCATGCGGATGACGGAAGGCTGGATGGTGGCGAACTCGCGCGCGAAGCGGGCGACTTCCTCGGCCGGAACGCCGGTCATGCGCTCAACATAGTCGGGCGTGAACTCCGCCGCGCGCGCGGCAAGCTCGGGAAATCCCACCGTGTGCTTCTCGACCCAGTCCTGATCGACATGGCCTCCTTTGATCAGCGCGGCGATGATGCCCATGGCGAGCGCGCCGTCGGTGCCGGGTTTCGGCATGATGTGCCAGTCGGCCTGCTTCGCCGTGCGCGAGCGGTAAGAGTCGATCACCACGATTTTGGCGCCCTTCTTCTGCGCCTCGAGCACGAACGGCCAGTGATGCAGATTGGTGGAGATCGAGTTGCAGGCCCAGATCACGATGTATTTTGAATGGACGAAGCTTTCGGGGTCGACGCCGCCGGTCGGGCCGACGGTCAACAGCCATGCGGTGGATGAGCCCGATGCGCAGAAGGTCTTCTCGTTCACCGTCGAGCCGAGCTTGTTGAAGAAGGCATCTCCCGCGGTCAGCCCCTGCACCAGCCCCTCATTGCCGAGATAAGAGTAAGGCATGATCGCCTGGGAGCCGTATTTGTCGATGATGTCTTTCCAGCGCGAAGTGATCTCGGCGAGGGCCTCGTCCCAGGAGATGCGGGCGAACTGGCGCGAGCCTTTCGGGCCGGTCCGGCGCAAGGGATGGAGCACGCGGTCGGGATTGTAATGGTGGTCGTGATAGTCTTTCAGCTTCACGCAAAGGGTGCCGCGGGTCATCGGGTGCTCTTTGTTGCCCCTGACCTCGACGAGCTTGCCGTCCTCCACCTCATAGATCATGGCGCAGGTGTCGGGGCAGTCGTGCGGACACCCACCGAAGAACGTCTTGCGTTGAGGCTGCTCGTTCATGGATCGGACCCCTCCCCTGGGCTTGCCGCTGCCTTGACGGAAGCTGACTTAGATCAGCCTACGAAGCGGAAGGAGGCTTGTCGATTGGGTTTTCCGATCCAGCGATAGAAAGACCCGTACGCCAATGGCGACGGAGCCGATGCGCTGGCGCCGCGAGAGTGGCGGTCGCCGATGCTGCCGATCAGAAGTGGTGCGGACGGAGGGAGTCGAACCCTCACGGCCTTTCGGCCTCAGGATTTTAAGTCCTGTGTGTCTACCAGTTCCACCACGTCCGCTTCCGGCGCCAGCTCAGGCCCGCCAAGCCCACGTCAGGGGGAACGCGCAGGATCCGTCAGGCCGGGAACAGCGCCTTCTCGGGTTTCTTCTCGGGCGCCTCGTCTTCCTTTGCCGCCTTCTCGGCCGCCGATGCAACCCTTTCGGCTAACGGCTTAAATGCCGTGCGGTATTCTGCGGGCGCTGCTTCAAGCGGCGTTCCGGCTTCCGCTTCAGGCGCCTCGTCCATTCCGGCTTGGCCCGCCGCAGACGGCCTCACTTCGAGGCTCGCCTTGATGAGCAGGAGAAGCACGATCGCGTTAAGGACATGCCAAGCGAAATGGGTGCCGGTGGCATGGCCTTGCAATTTGATCTCATCGCATAGCGCCATGTCGAGGGATCGCAAGGCGATGGAAGCCGCGGAGATCGCCGCCGCCCAGAGCACATAGGGCACCGCCTTGAGGCGCCGCTCCTCCATGAGGAGACCGATGACGATCAGCGCGCCGAGCGCCGGGAGATAGAACAGGCTTCCGTTCAGGCAGGCCTTGACGCCTTGCAGCTCGGGCCCTGGGATGCCGATCCCCCCGTCCCAGCATTTGACCTGCATGGTCGCCGCCATGATCCCCGTGAAGCCGGTCACGAGCAGCACCGTCCAGCCGGGCGGCACGCCGAGGAAGCGGTTCAAGGCGAAGCCGAGATAGACCAGCATGAAGGCGCCGATGGGAATGACGTCGGCCAGCTCCGTCCCTTGGGTCGCCAACAGGTGGAAGGCGAGGCTGCCGAGGCCGATCAAGAACACGAGCGCGACGAACAAATAATGGTCGGCGCTCCGCTCCTCGCGCGGGCGCCACAGCACGAGCTGGAGCCCGATGAGCGCGGCAATCAGAAAGGCGGCATTGCTTATGGCGTTGATGGGCTCGGCAAGCAGCGCTTGGTCGGTGCCGCGCTCGCAATAGAGGAAGACGTGCTCGCCTAATGACATGGTCGCAGTCCTTTCAACCCGTTAGCCAGAGCGCTATCGCCTGGAATCGAATCCCCATGGCGCTCTGGCTTTTTGTTTGCGCATGATCTTTTCGGGAAACCGGTTCCCACTTTTCTAAGATCATGCTCTAGGAATGAGGCCCTCCCTTGCCGGCGGTTCGGCCGCCGGACATATTCGTTCTCGTCTTCTTGCAGCGTCCCGTCCTTCCTGCGCTTATCACGTATCTTTTGCGCGAATCGCAAGGCCGCGAGGTCGAGCCCTCATGCGAATGATGGGATTTTCGTGGGCCGCGTCAATCGCCGCGCCCTGCCGGACGATGCCGCTGGCGCGCACATCGCGGTGACAGGTCGATAGGACTCTCGCGGACGGTTTCCGCGCCGATGCGGCGATGGCCGCCAAGCACCCAGGTCAGGCTTCCGGGAGGGACCTCGGCCTGGCGCCCAATCCGCTGCCATCGCACGGTGCACAGCGGAACGGCCGGCATCTGGCGCCGCTACGCTGCACCGGTGAGGCTGCCTCGATCATTCCGGCGGCGAGGCGTCATCTCCTGAAGGAGCGCCCCCATCGTCCGGCACCGTATCCTCTTCCATCGGCGCCTCCTCGACATCGGTGCCTTCATCCGCCGGCAGGCCGAGGGTCTTCTTGCAGGAATCCTCGTAGCCTTCGTTGGCGTTCAGGAGATCCTCGAGCGTCGGATAGGCCTCGGCGTCGGCGTCGCTGATCTCCTCTTTGTGCATCTTGGTCAGCATGTCGACGTCCTTTTGGGTGAGCTTGGCCTTGTCGAGCTCGCCGGCGACGCAGTCGCAATAGGCCTTGGGCGTGACCTTGCCGGCCTCAAACCCCGGCTCCTCGGTGACGTTGGGGTCGGCCGCGCAGGCCGCGACAAAAGTGTCAGTCTTGAGCTTCACCGCCGGCGCGGCCAAGGCCGGCACGGCCCCGATCACAAAAGCCGCACAAGCGCCAAGCCAAATGCAAGCACGCATGGCATACATGATGTCGTCTCCTCCCAAAGCGCAATCGGCAGACCAGCCCCTCGCAAGTGGGCCGATCATACCGCATCATTGAAGCTCAGGCATCCGCTCTAGCTGCGCCTGTCGCCACCCCGGGCGTCTTACCCTATTCAGCCGGCTTGCTGCAGGCCTCCTCGAAGCCCATATTGGCCTGCTGCGCCGTGTCATAGTCGTCACTTGCCGTGTCTTCGACATCATATTTGTGGATCTTGGTGACGATGTCGACCTGGTCTTGGGTTAGCTCGCTCTCCAGGATCTTGCCGGCGACGCACGCGCAAAAATCCTTCGGCGTGATCGTAGTCCCAACACCTTCAATTTGGTCGAGCGTGTCGTCTGCCACACAAGCGGCAAGAAATCCGTCGGTATTGAGCGTCTCGGCGTGAGCCGCAGAGGCAAGCCCCACCAGCACCGCGCCAGAAAACGCAAGCCGCACGAAAGTACCCATCCGTCCCCTCCCAGTACTTGATTGGGCGAATTGTCTTCGCCATCGGGGCTATCATACCGCCCGCTCCAAAGCGACGGGATGTGCTCCAAGCGCGCAGGGCGGCCTAAGCCTTGGCCTTCGGCAGGTCGAGCTTGATATGCAGCTCTTTCAATTGCTTAGGGGTGGCTTCCGATGGCGCCCCCATGAGCAGGTCCTCGGCCTGCTGGTTCATCGGGAACATCACAACCTGGCGTAGATTCTCCTCGCCGCAGAGGAGCATGACAATGCGGTCGATGCCCGGCGCGATCCCGCCATGGGGCGGGGCGCCATATTGGAGCGCGCGCAACATCCCGCCGAAGCGATTCTCCAGCTCCGCCTTGGGATAGCCGGCGATGGCGAAGGCCTTCTCCATGATCTCCGGCTTATGGTTCCGGATGGCGCCGGAGGAGAGCTCGATGCCGTTGCAGACGACATCGTATTGATAAGCGAGGATGTCCTCCGGCTCCTTGCTCTCGAGCGCCTCGAGCCCGCCTTGCGGCATGGAGAACGGATTGTGGGAGAAGTCGATCCGCCCCTCCTCCTCGTTCCACTCATACATGGGGAAATCGACGATCCAGCAGAAGGCGAACTGGTCCTTCTTGGTGAGCTCGAGGTCATTGCCGATCTTGACCCGGGCCTGGCCGGCAAAGGCCGCCATCTCGCCCGGCAGCCCCGCGACGAAGAACACCGCATCGCCCGCTTTGAGCCCCAGTTGCTGGCGGATAGTTTCCGACTTCTCCTGACCAATGTTCTTGGCAATCGGACCTTTCCCAGTCGCTCGCTCCCGGTCCAATTGCTGATACGGAACATTCGTTTCTACTTCGCCACTTAGCGCGTCGCCGGACTTGGGCCAGACCACTGTCTCAATGAGCTTATCGAAAATGATGTAACCAAGCCCGGGCTGACCTTCCGCCTGCGCCCAGGCGTTCATGCGATCGCAGAATGCGCGGCTGCCCCCGCCCTTAGCCGGGATCGCCCAGACGCGTGTATTGGCGTCCATCTCGATCATCGATGCGAATACCTTGAAGCCTCCACCGATGAAATGCTCGGTCGCGTCCTGCATCTCGATGGGGTTGCGCAGGTCGGGTTTGTCGGTGCCGTATTTGCGCATGGATTCGGCATAAGGGATGCGCGGGAATTTCGGCGTGACGGGCATGTCGCCGCTGAACTCCTTGAAGAGGCCGCGCAAGATCGGCTCCACGGTGTTGAACACGTCCTCCTGGGTGACGAAGCTCATTTCCAGGTCGAGCTGGTAGAACTCTCCGGGTGAGCGATCGGCGCGGGCATCCTCGTCGCGGAAACAGGGCGCGATCTGGAAGTAGCGGTCGAAGCCCGCGATCATGATGAGCTGCTTGAACTGCTGCGGCGCTTGCGGCAGCGCGTAGAACTTCCCCGGATGTACGCGGGAGGGCACGAGATAGTCGCGCGCGCCCTCAGGTGAGGACGCCGTGAGGATCGGCGTCTGAAACTCGAAGAAGCCAGCCTCGCGCATACGGTGGCGCAAGGACCAGATGATCGCCTGGCGCTTCATGATGTTGTTGTGCAGGCTCTCGCGGCGAAGATCGAGGAAGCGGTATTTGAGCCGCGTCTCCTCTGGGTAGTCGGGCTCGCCGAACACCGGCAGCGGCAGCTCTTTGGCTTCCGACAGGACTTCGAGGGCCTTGATCCTGACCTCAATCCCGCCCGTGGGCAGGTTGGGATTGACGGTCTTGGGCGAGCGGGCGACCACCTCGCCGTCGATGCGCACCACC
>JBGQMX010000043.1:0-22113 GCA_041500805.1 Methyloceanibacter sp. | reverse complement strand
CTCGGCAACCAGTTCCTCGCGCATATTCGCGAGGTCGACGCCATCGCCTATGTGCTGCGCTGCTTCGAGGACCCTGACGTCGTCCATGTCGAGGGCCGCATCGATCCGATCGACGACGCCGACACCATCGAGACCGAGCTGATGCTCGCCGATCTCGACAGCCTCGAGCGGCGCCTGCCCATCCTGGAGAAAAAGATTCGCGGCCAGGACAAGGAGGCGAAGAAAACGCTCGAGCTGGTCGAGCGCGTGCTGCCTCTGTTGCGCGAAGGCAGGCCTGCGCGTTTTGCCGCCGTGTCCGATGACGAGCGCGCGGCGTTCAAAGGGCTCAGCCTCCTCACCTCGAAGCCCGTGGTCTATGTCTGCAATGTCGACGAGGCTTCGGCCGCGACCGGCAACGCCTTTTCACGCGCCGTCGAGACGCGCGCGGCCGCCGAAGGCGCGGGCTGCGTCGTCATCTCGGCCAAGATCGAGGCCGAGCTTGCCGAGCTCGAGCCGGCCGAGAGGCAGGCCTATCTCGACGAGCTTGGGCTGAAGGAGCCGGGGCTCAACCGCCTGATCTACGAGGGCTATAAGCTCTTGGAGCTGATCACCTATTTCACCGCGGGGCCGAAAGAAGCGCGCGCCTGGACGGTGCCGCAAGGCACCCGCGCGCCCCAGGCGGCAGGCGTCATCCACACCGATTTCGAGAAGGGCTTCATCCGCGCCGAGACCATTGCCTATGACGACTACGTGGCGCTCGACGGCGAGGCGGGCGCGCGCGACGCCGGCAAGCTGAGGCTCGAAGGCAAGGACTATGTGGTGAAGGACGGCGACGTGCTCCACTTCAGATTTGCGACTTGAGGTTGGTTCGACGCGGTTTGAGCCCAACGAAAAGGGGGCCGGCGAAACGACCCCCCTCCGTGACCGAATCGAAGGTGCGGCTACTTGCAGTCCTTCATCGTGCCCATGGCCGTCGTGGCTGCATCCTTGGACGCGTATTTGCCCATCATCTTGTACTTCTTGGCGTCAGGGGAGTGGTTCATGACCTCGCATTTTCCGCTGGCAAGATCGGCGGCGACATAGAAGTCCTCCGCCAGCGCCGGCGTGACGAAGGCTACAATCAGAACGGCCGCTACCAGATATTTTTTCATGGGGTTCCTCCTTGTCCAATCGACACTCGATTGGCGTCAGGAAGAACGCCGCCCTGTTTGTGCCCCTTCCCCCAGGTGCCCAATAAATATGCATGCCGTCAGGCGCGAGGGTTGGTTACCCACCGTTATTCACGCGCGTCCCTGGCAGGAGAGGCCGCTAGGCGCCGTCGCTTTCGCTTGGCGGCTTCAGCGGTTTCGGCGCCTTCGGCTTTCGCGGCGCGGGCCGAGGGGCCTGCGGCGTCGGCGCCAGCGGCATCGCCGCAGGCGGCTTCGACATTGGCGGCGTGACGCCCATCGACACATAGACATTCATCAGCCGCTCGACACCGCCGTCCGCCGGCTTGACCCATTCCGTCGGCACATAGATCAGCGCGCCCCCGAACGGGACCGGCGCCGAGGGCACGAGCAGACCAATGTAGTTGTGCTCTCCGATCACCACAGGCTCGGGCGACGGCATCAGGCCGAGAACCGCAGCGCCGCCTTCGCCGCCGAAGAAGCACCAGACCGGGCGCATGCTCTTGAGATTATCCTCTCCGCCGCGATCGACGAGGGAAACGAAGCGCTTTGACAGATCGTAGACATTGGAGATGATCGGGATGCGCATCATCAGCCCATCGAGGCCCCCCTGCACCAGGGGCCTGAGGCGCGTTTCCACGATGAGCCCCAGCGCGAAGATGCAGCCAAGGATGATGAGGAAGCCGAGGAAATAGGCGGCCGTCGCCGAGGAGACGAGGTTCAGCCCCAGCAGAACGATGAGCCGCCCCATCATGCTGTCGGGGCCGGCATAACCCTGAACGAGCTGCGCCACCCACACCGTCACGATCACGGTGACGAGGATGGGGAGCAGCGCGAGCAGCCCGGCGACGAATATGCGTGCAATCCTGCCCAAGGTGAGGCCCCCGCGGTGAGCCCTAAGCGGGCCAGCGAAGCTTCAACTTGGGCGTTTTCGCCGTCAAGCTCCCGCGCCTGCAGGGCGAAGATGATTCCGCTCTGATGCAGGGATAGAGGCGGGCCCCATCCTTCGAGACGGGACTTGCGGCCCTCCTCAGGATGAGGAGCTGCTCCTCATGGTGAGGAGCAGGCGAGCCACGTGGTGGCGGAGCCTGCGTCTCGAACCATGAGGCCAAAGCGCCTCAGCTCGCCCGCTAGGCGACGCGCTTCAGCGTGTCGGCGGCAGCGACTTGGCGCAGGAAGTTCTCCACCGTGTGGCGGAGTTGCTCGGCCTGGCGCCCGAGATCGCGGGAGACTTGCAGCATCTGCGTCGCCGACTGGCTCGTCTCCTCGACGGCCTTGGTCACGCCCGGCATATGCGCCACCACGTCCTCGGTGCCGCGCGCGGCCTGGCGCACGCTGTGGGAAATCTCCGAGGTCGCCGCCGATTGCTGCTGCACGGCGCCGGCGATCTCCTGGGTGTTCTTGTTCACCTCGCTCATGGTGACGACGATCGATTGCATCGCTTCCACCGCGCCATTGGTCGAGTGCTGGATGGCGGCGATCTGGTGCTTGATGTCGTCGGTCGCCTTGGCGGTCTGGTCGGCGAGCGTCTTCACCTCGCTCGCCACCACGGCAAAGCCCCTGCCCGCTTCGCCGGCGCGCGCCGCCTCGATGGTGGCGTTGAGCGCCAGCAGATTGGTCTGGGCGGCCACGTCCTGGATCAGGCTGACCACGTCGCCGATCCTCTGGGTGGCCGTGGCGAGGCCTTCGACCTTGAGATTGGCGGTGCGTGCGTTCTCGGTGACCTGGTTCACGATGCGGCTCGCGGTCGCGACGCGGGTGCCGATCTCGCCCACCGATACGGCAAGCTCCTCGGCGGTCGCGGCGACGGTCTGCACATTGGCCGAGGCCTCGTCCGATGCCGAGGCGACCACGCCGACGCGCTCGTTGGTGTCGCTGGCCACGGTGGAGAGCGCCCGCGCCGTCTCGTCCATGGTCCGCGCGCTGTCGGCGAAGGCCCCGAGGATGCCGGCGATCGAGCTGCGGAACTGGTGGATGAGCTCCTCGGTCCGCTGTTGCGAGGCAAGCCGCCCCTGAATCTGGCTGTCCTGCTCGCTCTTGTGGCTCTCGCTCCACTTGATGGCATCGGCCTGGAAGGCTTTTAGCGCCTTGGCGATGTCGCCGACCTCGTCGGCGCGCGCAGCATGCGGGACGATGCCGTCCATGTCCCATTTGGTGAAGCGCAGGATGACGCTGTTGAGGTCCGCGAGCGCCTGGGCGACGATGCCCCCGAACATATAGCCCAAGCCAGCGCCAAGCGCGCCAGCGATGATCATGGAGAGCAGCGCTGCGAGTAAGGGGTTCGGAACCGTGGCCGCAAGCGTCACCGACACGAGGACGGCCATCAGCGCAGTGGCAGCGAAAGCGAGCGTGATCTTCAAGCGCAGAACCATTGAAATCTCTCAAATCTTGCGAAGCGCCGATGGGGCCCGGGTTCGATCGCCGCCGCTGCTGAAGGGCGACTCTCGAATGGGAACGTTTGCGCGTAAGCCTCTCTGTTTGTGGTTAAAACTCTGTTAGGACAGCCCGCTTCTTGAGCGACCGAGCGCAATAAAATTGCAAAAAAAGCGGGAGTGCCCTGTCAGGGGCAGCGCTTAGCGCAGCGCGGCGGCGATGTTGCCGCCATCCACGGTCTCGATATGCCCCGTGGTCTTGCGCGCCTTGGCGAGCGCCACAAAGGCCTGCGCCACGTCATCGGCCAAGACCTCCCGCTGCAGGAGGTTGCCGCTCATATAGTCCGCTTCGGAGAGCCCCCGCGCCTTGGCCCGGTCCTTGATCATGGCGTCGGTCAGGAGCCCGCTCCTGACGCGGTCGGCGTTGACCCCGTTGGAGCGGATGCCGTCGGCGCCATAGTCGAGGGCGTATTGGCGCATGAGCAGCATGGTCGCGGCCTTGGGCAACCCATACGGCCCGAAATTGGCACCGGGATTCACCGCCTGCTTCGAGAGGTTGAACAGCAGCACCCCGCCGGTGCCCTGCTTCAGCATGATGCGCACCGCTTCCTGGGCCACCGTCTGATGGGCGAAGAAATTGAGCTCGAAGCTTTGCCGGAGCAGCGCGTCGGAGACCTCACCGATGCGCCCCTGCCAGGCCGCGCCAGCGTTCGACACCACGATGTCGACGCCGCCGAAGCGCTCGGCGACCGCGGCAAGGGCGGCTTTCACCTGCTCGGGCTTGGTCACGTCGCAAGCCAGACCGAGCCCCTTGATGGCGGCCGCGACCTTCTTTGCCGCCTCGCCGTCGATATCCAGCACGGCCACCGCGGCGCCATCGGCGGCCAGGGCCTTGGCTGTCGCAGCACCAATGGCGCCCGCGCCCGTCACCACCGCGATCTGGCCGGTGAGAGGCTTGACCACGGCGCCTTTCAGCTTCGCCTGCTCGAGGCTCCAATATTCGAGCGCGAAAAGATCGCTCTCGGGCAGCGGCTCGTAGCGGCCGATGGCTTCGGCATCGGTGACCACCTTGACCGTGTTCTCGGCAAGGTCGGCGGCGATGCTCGCATCCTTCGCCGTGCGCCCAAGGCCGAACACGCCGACGCCCGGCACCAGCACGACTCTGGGGCTGGCATCGAGCTTGGTTTTGGTGTTGCCTACGGCCGCATTCTCGCGGGCGAAATAGGCATCGTAATCGGCGATGAACTTCGCTACCGCCTCGCGCATCGCGGCCGCGAAATCCTCGAGCCTACCCGCCTCGGGCTGCGGCAGCACGAGCGGCCGGTTCTTGGTGCGGATGATGTGGTCTGGCGTCACCACGCCGCGCTGGCTGTAGGAGGCGAGTTCTGCGCCGTTCACATAGTCGAGAATCTCGGGCGCGGTGCGGAAGTCGGCGATGAAGCGTGTGGGCTCGGTGCCGCCGTTCTTGAGAGCGCAGGCGCCGCGGATGATGGGCGCGATCTCGGCGGCGGATGCCGTGGCACTCGCCAGTGCCCGCACCGGGAAGACGATGGGGTGGCCTTGCCGCAAGCGGCTCTCGGCCAGCGACACCATCTCGATCATGCGCTCATAGGCCTCGCGCGCGGTCGCGCCGAAGGTGAAGATGCCGTGCTTGTGCAGGATCAAGCCTTCAGCGTGCGAGTTTTGCTCGAACACGTCCGCCGCCGCCTTGGCGAGGCCAAAGCCCGGCGCGATGTAAGGGACGATGCCCACGCGCCCGTCATAGACCTCGCGCGCCAGCGCCTCTCCGTCCGGTTGATCCACCAGGGAAAGCACCGCGGCGGCATGGGTATGGTCCACGAATTTATGCGGCAAGAAGGCATGGAGCAGCGTCTCGACTGAAGGATTTGGCGCTGCGGAATCGAGCAGGTTGAGCCGCTGCACGTTGACCATGGCCTCGTCGCTCAAGGCCTCGAGCGCGCGGAGCTGCCGGAGCGGGCCGAGCTTCACCGAAGGCAGGCCCCAAGGCTCGATATCGGCCATGTCGGCGCCGGAGCCCTTCACCGCAATGACCTCGTGCTCTTGCCCGAGATCGTCGGTCCCCTTCGTCTTCACCGAGGTGTTGCCGCCGCCATGCAGCACGAGCAGCGGGTCGCGGCCCAAAAGGCGCGTGGTATAGACCCTGAGCGCGATGTCGGCGCCGACGCCTTTCGCGCCATAGGCGGCCACGACCTCGTCCGCGGCGCTATCGTTCCATTGGCTTTTCATGGCGCGCGTTGTTGCAACATTGAGGCAGAGACGCAAGGGCCGGTTTTCCCCATTTCACTCCAATCACCCCACCCCGCGTCCGGGCTTTGCTTATCTCCCCTCATCGCGCGAGCAAGAGGGATTTCGGCAACCTGTATCCCGGCTTCCTTTTGCCGCGCATGGCTTGGCAACAAAATTGCCAAATATTCCCGACTGACATGCTAGTCTTTGGGGTGCGCGGGTGACCTTCGATTCCGCGTCGCGCCGCCCCCCAAGGTTGGCGTGACCCTCGGCGGGAACCCGCGCACTTCCACAGTGTTACGAGAAGCCCCGGTAGCCCAATCGGGGCTTCTTTTTTTTGCTAATTGCTCGCAGCGACGCCATCGCGGATCACCACCAGCCGGTCGGTGCCGGATTCGGCGCCCCACACCTCCCCCGGGCGGCCGAGCATCTGGCGCACGGCGGCGTCGGGCTTGTCGCTTGGGAAGCTCACGAAGCTTTCGGTCGCGGGATCGAAACTGAGGATGGCGTTGGCGGCGAAATCGCTTACCCAGACCTTGTCCTTGCCGTCCACGTAGACCGCGTAAGCGTGGGGCGTCTCTCCCGGCAGCTTGTGGACCGTCCAGCTCTTTGAGCTCGGGTCATAGACGCTGAGATTGCCGGCGTTCCATTCGCTAACCCAGAGGCGCCCCTTCGAGTCGGACCAGACGCGGCGCGTGCCCGCGTCCGCCGTCTTGGGCTCGATGACCGTCGTCTCGCCGGTCCTAAGGTCGGGCTTGCCGAGGAAGGAGCCTGCGAGCGAGACATAGTAAATCTCGCCCGCGGGCGTTGCCGTGATGCCATAAGGCCCCCTGCCCTTCGGCGCGTCCCACACATCCATCTCGCCGGTTGCCGGATCGAGACGGCCATAGATGCCACCCTGCCCGGTGAACCAGAGGCGGCCGACGCGATCGAAGGAAGCGGTGTTGAGGTTGGCGTTCGCCCGCGCCTTGGGCAGCGGGAAGGATTTCACCTCTTTTGTCGCGGGATCGACGCGGAGAATCGCGTTCAGCCCGCCATCGGTGACCCATGCCGCACCATCAGATCCGACGATCACACCGTGCGGCGCCGAGCCGTCGCCCAGCTTGATGCGCTCGACCTCTCCGGTCTTGGGATCAAGGCGCCCGAGCACGCCGGTGCGCTGGCCGGTGTACCAGACAGTGCCGTCGGGCGCTGGCGCCACGTCATGGGGGTGGTCGCCTTGCGGCACATCGAAATATGCGACCTTCGCCGCAAACGCCGGCTGCGCCAGCAAGAGCGGCAGAAAGAGAAGGGCAAGCGAAAATCGCCTCATTCGCATCCCGGTAACGTAGTGTCTCACTGTGAAGAGATGAAGGCTGCGGGGGCTCAGAGAACGAGAGCGGCGGCGAGGCCGGCAAGCAACGTCGCCGCCGTGGCGATGAGGAGCGGCCTACCGAGCAGCGCCCCGGCGATGACGTAGGCCATGCCGCACTTCACCACGGTGTTGGTGAGCGCCCCGATCACGATGGCGATCACGGCAACGCGGGCGCCGCCGCTCTTGGCGAACTCCGCCATGGAGAGCGTGATGGCATCAACATCCGTCAGGCCGGCGAGCGTGGCGACCGCATAGAGCCCGCTTGCGGCAAAGTTCTCCTGCACGATCTTAACGGCGAGCAGGACCACGGCGAAGAGTGCTGCGAACTTCGCCGCGGCGGTCAGGCTGAACGGGTTCTCGATGTCCACTTCCCCTTTAGGCGGGGTGCCATCGACCGAGCCGTCACGGAAGTAAAGAAATGCCGCGCAGCCGCCCACGACGACGGCCATCACCGCGAACGGCACGAGCACATGCGCAAGCAGCGCGCGGTTCACCACCGCCACCAAGACAATGACGCGTGCGAACATGACGGCCCAAGCGAGGAGGATGCCGCAAGTGAGCGCCGCCGCGTTTTGCGGATTGTCGCGCCCTTCCCTGGCGAATGACAATGTTACCGCCGTCGACGACACGAGACCGCCCGTCAAACCGGTCAGCGCCGTACCCCTGGCCGGCCCGAGCCAGCGCGTCAGCACATAGCCGACAAGCGACAGGCTCGAGATCAGGATCACCAGCAGCCACAGAGAATAGGGATTGAGCGCGCCCCAGGGGTCGATGGGCCGGTTCGGCAGAAGCGGGAGCGCGATGAAGGTCGCGATCAACAGCCGCAAGCCGGCATAGACATCGTCCCAGCCGAGCTTCTCCACAAAGCCGTGCAGCGGCTGCTTATAGGCGAGCACCGCGGCAGTGACGACGCCGAGCCCGATGGCGAGTTCCTGATAACCGAGCATGACCATGGCGCCGAGCAGGAAGACGACGATGGCGGCGACCTCGGTCGTCAGTCCCTTCCCATCTTGGCTCGCTCGCGCCGTGGTGAGATAGCCCACCACGACGCAGGCGCCGACGATGAGAAGGGCCGCCGCCAAGATCCAGGGAGACGATGCGCTGCGTGAGAGAAAGCCAGTGGCGGCGCCGAGAAGGGCCAGCAGGGTGAAGGTCCTCAAGCCCGCGATATGCCTGGTCTCCTGCTCCTCGGCCTTGCGCTTCTCGCGCTCGATGCCGACGAGAGCGCCGAGGAGAATGGCGACGGCGAAATCGCCCGCAACCGTCAGCAGCTCCTGATAGTCCATCGCCTTCGCTCTGCCGCAGTAAAACCCCTGACACGTCATGCCCGGACTTGAGCCGGGCATCCATGCCGATACCGCTCGGCGAGTTGAAGCGCTAGCGGAATGGATTGCCGGGTCAAGCCCGGCAATGACGAGAACGAGGTTACGAAGCCTCGATCACGCGGCCTGCCCTCTGCGGTGCTCGGGATAGAGCGTGTAAAGTCCATCCCGGGTGGCCGGCGTCACGCCGCGCTCGGTGATGAAGCCGGTGACGAGCCGCGCCGACGTGACATCGAACCCGTAATTGGCGGCAGGGCTTCCTTCCGGCGCGATGAGAACAGTCGCGATCCTTCCGTCATCGAGCCGCCCGGTGATCCGCGTCACCTCGGCCGGGTCGCGCTCCTCGATGGGAATGGCGCTGCCGTCCTCCAGGCTCCAGTCGATGGTCGAATAGGGCAGCGCCACGAGGAAGGGGATGTTGTTGTCGCGCGCGGCCAGCGCCTTCAAGTAAGTGCCGATCTTGTTGGCGACGTCGCCGGTGGCCGTGGTGCGGTCGGTGCCGACGATGCAGAGATCGACGAGCTTCTTCTGCATGAGGTGCCCGCCGGCATTGTCGGCGATGAGCGTATGCGGGACGCCGTGGGCGCCGAGCTCGAAGGCGGTGAGCGAAGCGCCCTGATTGCGCGGCCGCGTCTCGTCCACCCACACATGGACTTTGATCCCCTCGTCATGGGCGCGGTAGATGGGAGCGAGCGCCGTCCCCCAATCGACGCATGCGAGCCAGCCGGCATTGCAATGGGTGAGAATGTTGACCCGCGCGCCGCCTTTCTTGTCCGCGTGCGCCCTGATCAGCCCGAGCCCGTGCTCACCGATCCTGCGGTTGGTCTCCACGTCCTCGTCGCAGATCGCGGCGGCGCGGGCGTAAGCGGCGGCGACGCGGGCCTCGCGCGGGTGGTTGCGCACGGCCTTCTGCATCTCATCGAGCGCCCAGCGGAGATTGATGGCGGTCGGGCGCGTCGCGGCAAGCTTTTCGCAGGCGTGGTCGAGCCCCTCGTCGGTCGGATTGGCGCGCAGCGCCAGCGCCACCCCATAAGCGGCCGTCGCCCCGATCAGGGGCGCGCCACGCACCTGCATGGATTGAATCGCGCGCGCGGCATCCTCGAGCGTGCGCAAGGCCACCGTCTCGAAGGCGAAAGGCAGCTTGGTCTGGTCGATGATCTCGACCGTCGCACCGTCATCCTTGAGCCAGATGGTGCGGTAGTGCTTGCCGTCGATTTTCATGAGCGAGGACTTAGCACAGGCGGGCCGCCAAGAGCAGAGCGAGCGCAGCGGTTTCCCTCCCTCCCCTTGACGCATCAAGGGGGAGGTATGGAGAGCGGGGCGCCGGAGCCTCGCTTAAAGTCTGCTTTAGTCCCCCTCGAAGGAGATCAGCGTGTGGCATTCGACGCCGAGCTTCGCCAACCGCGCCGCACCGCCGAGATCGGGCAGATCGATGACGAAGGCGGCGCCCACCACATCGGCGTTGATCCTGCGCAGGAGCTTGACCGCGGCCTCCGCCGTCCCGCCCGTGGCGATCAGGTCATCGACGAGCAGCACCGGATCGCCCGCGCCGATCGCGTCCTCATGGATCTCGATGACGTCGATGCCGTATTCGAGCTCGTAATCCTGGCCGATCGCCTTCCCCGGCAGCTTGCCCTTCTTGCGAATCGGCACGAAGCCGCAGCGCAAGCGATCAGCCACGGCGCCGCCGAGGATGAAGCCGCGCGCCTCGATCCCGGCGACAGCCTGGACCCTGCGATCGGTGAAGGGCCTCGCCAGTTGCTCGACGCAGGCTCTGAACCCATTGGCATGGGCAAGCAGCGTCGTGATGTCGCGGAACATGATGCCCGGCTTCGGATAGTCGGGTATCGTGCGCACGAGGTCCTTGAGATCGATATCGGCAGCCAAGCTCATCCAGGACCTCCTCGCAAATTGAGGCTTGAAGCGCGCCAACGCGTGCGCGCTTGAGCCTATAGTCGAACCAAGCGCGGCTGGCTAGTCGAAGGGGCCGCGAGATCGAAGGGGGCATCTTATGACCGACGGCTCGAACCTGGTCACCATTCGCGACATCGACGTTCCGTTCTGGCGGATCGTCCTGATCCTCGTTAAGTGGAGCATCGCCTCGATCCCGGCGTTGATCATCCTGGCAATTCTTATAACCACGATCAGCACGCTCGTCGGAGGACTCGTTTTCAGCGCGCTCGATGGCCTTGGCTTCGTGCAAATGCCAGAAGTCCCGACGGCTCCGACGCCCTGACGCGAACGCGCCAAAGACCGGCCGTGTCCAAAAGTCGCCCATGAAGACGCGTGGGAGCGCTCTATGACGCGCTATAATGACGGCGGCTCAACTCCGGAGTTCGCCAGATGAATGTCATGGATCGAAGCGTCGTGGCCGCGGACGATCAGAAAGCCAAGCAGCAAGCGAAGCTCGCGCTTGCCCGCAAGCAGCGCCGGCGGAGGATCGCGCTTGGCGCCGCCGCCGTCATTTTCGTTATTGCTGCCGCAGCCTACTATGTTTGGTGGACGACCCTTTGCGGAGACTGCAGCGGACCGCCTGTGCCGCTTCCCACCCCGCCCGCTTAAGCGCCTGAAGCTTTCAGCACGCGGCCGGCGACCGCCTCGAGCTTCTTGAGCAGCTCGGGATCGCGCGCTTCCGGCGCGGTGATGATCGCGGTGTCGAGCGCGCGGTCGGAGCCGATGGGACAGGGCTCGTGCTGCCTTGGGAAGTCGCGGGCAAGCCGCGCCACGAGGCGCCCGGCCTTCTCGGCATTGGCCATCAGCACCTTGATGATGTCCTGCACCGTCACCGCGTCATGGTCCGGGTGCCAGCAATCGAAATCGGTGACCATGGCGACCGTCGCGTAGCAGATCTCGGCTTCGCGGGCGAGCTTGGCCTCGGGCAGGTTGGTCATGCCGATGACCGAATAGCCGAGCCCCTTATAGGTGAGGCTCTCGGCCAGCGTCGAGAATTGCGGACCCTCCATGCAGATATAGGTGCCGCTCCGCACCACGTTGATGCCTTCCGCCTCTGCGGCCGCGGCGAGATGGAGGCGCAAGCGCGGGCTGACCGGGTGCGCCATCGACACATGTGCCACGCAGCCTTTGCCGAAAAAGGAGCTGGCGCGGGCGAAGGTGCGGTCGACGAACTGATCGACCAGCACGAAGGTGCCGGGCGGCAGCTCCTCCTTGAACGAGCCGCAGGCCGAGAGCGAGACGAGGTCGGTGACCCCGGCCCGCTTCAAGACATCGATATTGGCGCGGTAGTTGATGTCGGAAGGCGAGAGCCTGTGGCCCTTGTCGTGACGCGACAGGAACACGATGGGAAGCCCGTCGATATCGCCGATCCTGAGCGGCGCCGACGGCTCGCCCCATGGGCTCTCGATGCGCGTCTCGCGCACGTTCTTCAAGCCTGGCAGGTCGTAGATGCCTGAACCGCCGATGATCCCGAGCACCGCTTGCGTCATGTCACTCCCCGACCTTCATGTAGAACAGCGCCCAGACCCAATGGCCTTGATGCGTATCGGCCGGCTTGAAGTCAGGCGCACGCGTATTGATCAGCCAGATCGGCCCCTGTTGACCTAAGCCCAGCGGCACGCCGTCAGCTTCGAGCGCCAGGATCCAGTCCGACGTGTCGATGTCGTCCGGGTTGAGCCAGCCGGTATAACCATCGACCGCCATGAAGGTGATCTTCACCTTCGCCGTCTCGAGGTAGCCCAGCACCTCTCGCAGCAGCGGGCCCTTGAAGGTGGCAGGCGCGTCGAACTCCGGCGGCTGCGCGGTAACCGTCCCCTGCGGAAGCCCAAGCAGCATCGCACGGTCGAAGGCGAAGGCGGCGCGGAAGTCGACCTTCTGCAACGCCAGCAGGCTGTCCTTGCGGGGATCGAGCGGACCTCGGTTGGTCTTGCCGATCAGCCCGCTCACGGTGAGCACGACCATGTCGCGCGGGGCCGGCGGCTCGTCCGCGGCAAGGGCGGGAAGCATGCCGAATGCGAGACAGAGGGCAACAAGCGCGCGCTGCATAGTTGCCCCTTATAGCCTACCGGGGCGCCAGGAGAATTACGCCGTGTGGGTCGCGTCGCGACGATGAAGCCGGGCCCACACCCCGCGCTTGGCAAGATACATGATCACCACGAACACGATGAGGAAGATCATCACCCGCGCGCCGGTTCTATGGCGCTCCTCGAGCTTAGGCTCGGCCGCCCACATCAAATAGGCCGAGACGTCCCGCGCGTAATTGTCGAGGGTGGGCTTGGTGCCGTCGGTATAGGCGATGACGCCGTCGCTCAAAGGCGGCGGCATGGCGATCTGATGGCCGGCGAAGGCGGCATTGTAATGCATGCCTTGGGCGACCTCGAAACCGGCCGGAGCCTGTCGATAGCCGGTGAGCAGGGCATAGATGTAATCCGGGCCGCCTTCCCTTGCCTTGGCGATCACCGAGAGATCAGGCGGGAGCGCGCCGTTATTGGCGTTCCGCGCCAACTGGGCGTTGGCAAAGGGCGAGCGGAACCGGTCCGACGGCCGCGCCGGCCGCTGAAACATCTCGCCCTTCTCGTTCGGGCCGTCGGTCACCTGCACTTGCGCTGCCAGCGCCTCGACAGCCTTCGGCGAGAATTCCGGGCCGCCCGGCTCGCCGAGATTGCGGTAGGACAGGAGCCGCATCGAATGGCAATTCGAGCAGACCTCCTTGTAGACCCGGAAGCCGCGCTGGAGCTGCGCATTGTCATAGGTGCCGAACGGCGGCGTGAAGCTCCAGCTCTGATGCGCGATCTCCGGCTCGTCCTGGCCGGGCGGCGCGGCCGCGCTCGATGCGTCTTCGGCAGAAGCTGCGCCCGGGAGGGCGAGTGCAAGAAGGACGGCGCCGAGCAGCTCAAGACAGAACGGCTTCCTCACAGGACCTCCTCCCGCTTCAGCTTGCGCGCCGCTTGCGGCGGCGAGGCCTTGGTCTCTTCGGCATCTTTGGGCTCTTCGATCTCCACGCTCTCCTGAGGCCCGAGCACCGACTCGGTGATGCTGCCCGGCAGTGCGCGCGGCCGCTCGATCCAGCCTGCCACCGGCATGACCACCAGGAAGAAGGCGAAATAGTAAAGCGTGAAGATGCGCCCGAAGATGAGATACCAGCCTTCCGGCGGCTGCGAGCCGAGATAGCCGAGCACGACGCAGGTCAGCACGAAGAACCAGAAGAACCATTTATAGAGCGGCCGGTAGCTGGTCGAACGCACCTTGGAGGTGTCGAGCCAGGGCACGAAGAAGAGGATCGAGATCGAGGCCAACAGTGCGGCGACGCCGAAGAGCTTGTTCGGGATGGCGCGCAGGATCGCGTAGAACGGCAGGAAATACCATTCCGGCACGATATGCGGCGGGGTCTGCAGCGGGTTGGCCGGGACGTAGTTGTCCGCGTGGCCGAGAAAGTCCGGCGCATAGAACACGATGGCGGCAAACAGCAAGATGAAGGCGACCAGCGCGAAGCCGTCCTTGATCGTGTAGTAGGGATGGAACGGCACGGTGTCCTTGGCCGATTTCACCTCGATCCCGGTCGGGTTGTTGTTGCCCGGAATATGCAGGGCCCAGATATGCAGGAGCACGACGCCCGCGATCACGAAGGGGAAGAGATAGTGCAAGGAGTAGAGCCGGTTCAGCGTCGGGCCGCCGACCGAGAAGCCGCCCCAGATCCACTCCACGAGCTTGGTGCCGAGACCGGGGATCACCGCATCGAGCGATGAGAAGAGATTGGTGATCACGGTAACCGCCCAGAAGCTCATCTGCCCCCAAACGAGCGAATAGCCCATGAAGGCCGTGGCGATCATCAACAGCAGAATGAGGACGCCCAGGATCCACAAGATTTCGCGCGGCGCCTTGTAGGAGCCGTAATAGAGGCCGCGGAAGCTGTGGATGTAGACGGCGAGGAAGAACAGCGAGGCGCCGACGGCATGGGCGTAGCGCAAGAACCACCCCCAATTCACGTCGCGCATGATCTTCTCGACGCTGTCGAAGGCCCCCTCCGGCGTCGGCACGTAATGCATGGCGAGCACCACGCCGGTGGCGATCTGGACGGCGAGCATGAAGGTGAGGATGCCGCCGAAGGTCCACCAATAATTGAGATTGCGCGGCGTCGGGAAGACCATGAACTGGTCGTGCATGACCCGCACGACGGGGAGCCGCGCATCGAGCCATCGTTCGAAACCGCTGCTCGGCTGGTAGGTGGAGGGCTGCGCCATGGGCGGTCTCTATCCGATCGTGATCTTGGTGTCGGAGGCGAAGTTGTAGGGCGGGATCGCCAGGTTCTGGGGCGCGGGGCCGAGCCGGATGCGGCCTGCGGTATCGTATTGCGAGCCGTGGCAGGGACAGAACCAGCCGCCGAACTGGCCCTTGTAATCGCCGACCGCCTGTCCCTTCGGAATGCAGCCGAGATGGGTGCAGATGCCGATCATCACCAGCCAGGGCTCACGCTCTTTGGCGGCGCGGTTATCGTCGGTCGCCGGCGCGTCGTCGGGAAGATTGGCGTTCCGCGCCAAGGGATCGACGAGCTCGTCGAGCTTCACGTCCTTGGCTTTCGCAATCTCCTGATCGGTGCGGTGGCGGATGAAGATCGGCTTGCCGCGCCACATCACGGTAATCGCCTGGCCGGCCTCGACATGGGAGATATCGACCTCGGTGGTGGCGAGCGACAGCGCCGATTGGTCGGGGCTCATCTGGTCGAGCAGCGGCCACAGCGCCGCCGCCGCGCCGATCGCGGCAAAGCTGCCCGCCGCGATCAGGATGACGTCGCGCCTTGTCGGCTCTTCGTCCGGGTCGAGGGCGGGATTTAAGGGAGTCTGGTTGGTTGCCAAAGCGCCAAGGCTCCTCGCGTGACTATCCAATGTCTACCTTGACCGTGGCTCGTGGCGAGACAAACGTCCCACCCCCGGCGCCGCGGCCGTTCTCAGAATGGTGCCTTCGAGCTATTGCCTCCCCATTGCCGGACGCGGCTCGTGCGACCGGCAGGCTTTTGGATTTGGTTTCTTGCATCCGGGCTCAATGTTGTCCAGGGGCCGAGCCTTGGGCAAATTGGCGCAACCGGCGAACTGTCCAAAACCCACGCCATGATAAGGTTTTGCGCTTGATTGGGATTGATCCCGGTCAAAGCGCCCTTCGGCGCGAAAGGCCATTCGATAGGGTCCCGGCGCGACCGGCGGCAATGGGGACGCGGGAGATAAGCCCGAGGATCGGGCAGGCGAGCTTAGGCGAGACGCGCTATGGATCAGAAAACCCCCAAAGAGCCAAATATGTCAGACCCTTCGGTTGAGCCGCTTGCGGCGCGCAAGGAGCGCGCGCGCGTCTGGTTCGAGCATCTCCGCGACCGCGCTTGCGCCGCGCTCGAGGCGGTCGAGGATGCGGCCGAGGGGCTTCCCGGATGTGAGGGCAAGGCCCCCGGCCGCTTCACCAGGACCCCCTGGACCCGCGCCGACACAAGCGGGGCGGACGGCGGCGGCGGCGTCATGGCGCTGATGTCAGGCCGGGTATTCGAGAAGGTCGGCTGCCACACCTCGACCGTGCATGGCACGTTTGCGCCGGAATTCGCGAAGCTGATCCCGGGCGCCGACAAGGACCCGCGTTTCTGGGCGAGCGGCATCTCCTTCATCGCCCACCCGACGAACCCGAACGCCCCCACCGCCCATATGAACACGCGCATGGTGGTGACGAGCCAAGCCTGGTTCGGCGGGGGCGGCGACCTCACCCCTGTGCTCATGCGCCGCCGCACGCAAGAGGACCAGGATTCGCAAGCCTTCCATGCGGCCATGAGAGGCGCTTGCGACGGGCAGAAATCGGCCGACTACGCCCGCTTCAAGGCCTGGTGCGATGAGTATTTCTATCTCCCCCATCGGGGCGAGATGCGGGGCATCGGCGGCATCTTCTACGACTATCTCGACACAGGGGATTGGGAGGCCGACTTCGCCCTCACGCAAAGCGTGGGCCGCGCCTTTTTTTCGATCTATCCCGACATCGTCCGCCGCAATATGGGGACGGCTTGGACTGAGGCCGACCGCGAGGAGCAGCTCGTGCGGCGCGGCCGCTATGTGGAGTTCAACCTGCTCTACGACCGCGGCACCATTTTCGGGCTCAAGACCGGCGGCAATGTCGAGTCGATCCTCTCCTCCATGCCGCCTTTGGTGCGCTGGCCCTAGCCAACCCTCATCCTGGGTGCAGCAGGGAGAATCCGCCGCGGCGACGGATTCGGCCGGTTAGTGCTTGAGCTCGGCGGGGACCTTGCCCCCGTTCTCGGCAAGCTTGATCATCACCTGCTTATGCAGCCAAATATTCATCGGCGCCGACTTCTTCATATCGCCGGTATATTTCAGCTCTTTCGCCAGCTGCTGGCGGGCGGCAAGGCTGCTGTCGAGATCGAGCACTTTCATCAGATCGACGATCGATTTCCGCCAATCGAGCTTCTGCTTCTTCTCTTTCGTCGCTTTATCGAGAATGGCCGCTACGTCCACCGTCGCTGAAGCTGACGGCGCCGCCGATGGCGAGCCCGCAGATGGCGAAGCCGCTGAGGGCGAGGCCGCCGACGGCGATGCAGGTGCAGCGGCTTTGGCCTTGCTCCCAAAAATTGCACTCATGATATCGCCGAAAACGCTCATGGCCGCTCCTCCTCGTCTTGCGAACTCCGCCGCAAGTGTAACGACCGGCGATTCGATTGCCAATGGAACCGACAAGCGGCGTGCTTAATTAGCGTGCAACGAAGGACCGGCACTCACCCTCTGATGCCGCCATACATGAGGGGAGGCGTCACGGGGCCCGGCGCCGGCGCGAGCATCTCGGCGGCGAGTTGGCCAACCCGGGTCTGGATCACCGGTGCATGGTAGACGAGGCGCGCCAAGAGAATGGCCAGCGCGGTAAGCAGCAGGACGACCACGATCTTCCACATTTCGGCCTCCTCGAGCACCAGATCCCCTTGGCGATCACGCCGAGGTCTTTGCTCTAGGGTTTTGCGGCTGAACCGTTCCTGAGGCCTCCGTTCATCTGCGGTTTAGAATGTGAACGCGGGCGGACCACTTCGGGCTTGCCAAGCCTCGCGCCTTGCACCATTCTTAGGCTACCGGGCGCCCAAGGCTTTGGGCGCGGACTTGGACGATGGCAAAGTGGACTATCGCGCCTCAAAGAGCACGACGACCTTTCCTGAAATCTCAAGACGCCGAAGGACCCCTTTCGGGGCCCCTGGCCCGATTGTGTGAAACTTCAACGGGAAAGGAAATTCCCTATGGCTCGTGTTAACGGCACAGTGAAATTCTTCAATCATGCGCGCGGCTTCGGCTTCATTCAGCCGGAGGATGGCGGCAAGGACGTCTTCGTACACGCCTCCGCTCTCGAGCGGAGTGGCGTGCCCGCCCTCAACGAGGGCGACAAGGTCTCCTTCGAGATCGAGGACGATCGCCGCGGCCGCGGCAAGCAGGCCGCCAACGTCCAGCTCGCCTAACCAGCGCACAGCAGACTGATTGAGAGCCGCCGGGCCTCGCCCGGCGGTTTTTTTATGCGCTCACCCCCCAAACATCCTCCCCAACGTGGGGAGGGATTGGAGCGTGCTGCCGCCGCTCGTCCATTCCTTAACGGGGGATTCATTTTAGCGGCTCTATTTTGCCAAAAAGCGGGTGCTAAATCTCGCGATCCCAATCCCTGGGGCACCTCCCGCCCGCGACAAAGCTTGCGCGGGCACCAGACGCTAAGGAACTCGGACAAGACAATGAGCAAGACATCCTTCAAAGCCATCGCGGCTGCAACGCTGATCGGCGTAGCCGCCTTGGCGCTATCGGCACCGGCCGAAGCTGGCCGCGGCTATGGCTACGGCGGCCGCGGCTACTATGGCGGCCACGACGGCGGCAACGCCGTGGGCGCCGGCATCATCGGCTTCGGCATCGGCGCCCTGGTCGGCACGGCGCTGGCGCCGCGCGAGGTCTATGTGGCTCCGCCCCCGCCACCGCCCGAATATTACGGCCCTGCGGCCTACGGGCCAGCCTACGGACCTCCGGCCTGGACGCCTGAGTGGTACACCTACTGCGCCCAGAGATACCGGAGCTTCAACGCGCGCACGGGCTATTTCATGGGCTATGACGGCCTCCCCTATTTCTGCCAGTAGCTGACGCGGGACTTTGGTTTTCGAGCCTGCCGGGCCCGGCTTCCCTAGCCGGCCGGCAGGCTCTGTCTTTCCGTAAAAGACCGGCGGCATGAGTCCGATAGTCCGCGATCGTACCAAGACGGCGCGAGCGCGCAGCTTTCTTAAGCCCACAATTCTTTGACGCGGCGTTTACCCCCGCGGCAACGCGACCGGCGTTCCTCCCCATTGTGTCTTGAACAAGGGGGCGGCACGGCGCAAAATCGGTCTGTTCCGGGATGAGTCCAATTGAGAGCGCCGACCGGGCGTCCCGGGCCGGGCAAAGCGCCGTTGGCGACGGAAGAAGGACTCTTGGACCATGAGCTTTGCCGCTGCTATCGGCCCCGAAATCGAAAGGCCGCGTGACGCGCCGAACGCCCCTGCCGACCGGCAGGCTCTGACTCTAGTGAAGCCCTACCAGGGCATGGTGGCCTGGCCGACCGTGCTGCTCGCCGCCGGCATCGTTGCCGCCTTCGCGCTGGTCTGCGCCTTGGCGACGATGCGCGAGATCCCGCTCTGGCTCGGGCTGATCCTGAACACGCTGATCCTCTATGCCGACCAGACGCCGCTGCACGAGGCCTGCCACGGCAACATCGCCGGCAAGGAGTCGAAGTGGCTCTGGCTCAACCACCTCGTCGGCCATGTCTGCGGAGCGATCCTGCTGCATGAGTACAAGGCGTTCCGCTACATGCACCTCGCGCACCACCGCGATACCAACAATCCGGAGATCGACCCCGACCATTGGGTCGCCGTCGAGAATCCGTTCCTCGTCCTGTGGCGCTGCCTCACCATCGTGTTCTGGTACCAGCAGTATTTCTGGAAGCACATCGCCTTCCATGCCCACATCCCTGGCATGCGACCGCTCACGCTGCACATCGTGGCGATGTACGCGCTCTTCTATGGGGTCGCGCTGGGGCTCTCGGTGTTCGGCTATTGGCGCGAGGTGCTTATGCTGTGGATCTTCCCGCACATCCTCGCCTCGGCCCTGATCATCTATTTCTTCGCCTACCTCACCCATAAGCCGCACGAGGTGCATGAGCGCTATCGCGACACCAACGTGTTCTGGTTCAAGGGCAAGATCGTCGAGCCCGTGGTGAACGGGCTCTACCTGTTCCAGAACTTCCACCTCATCCATCACCTCTTCCCGCGCGTGCCCTTCTATATGTACTCGAAGGCATTCCGCTCGCTGAAGCCGGTGCTGGACCGCGAGAAAGCCCACATCTACGAGTTCGGGCATTAGCCGCTTGCGCCCCCACGCGCTCACACGTCATCCCGGCGCAAGCCGGGATCCAGTTTGCACACTCCGAGCAGGTGGTTCTGGATTCCGGCTTACGCCGGAATGACGCGCATTGTCATGCCCGCGCACGCCGGCGACGGCAGAATGCGGAATAGCCCAGCCCCTCAATGTAGCTGGAGCTCGCCCGCGACGAAGCTGAACTCGGCAGGCGCGATCAGCCGGCGGTGCGCCACGCGCACGCGGTAGAGCGCGCCGTCGAGATTGGCGGCCCAGAAATCCAAAAAGTCGATGAGCTTGGGGAAGCGCGGCGCAAGGTCGTAGTCCTGCCAGATATAGCTCTGCAACAGCCTCGGATGATCGGGGAAGCGGTAGAGGATCTCAGCCGTGGTGAGCGAGAATCCCTCGATCTGGCGAACGAACCCGGTGTCCATGGTTCAGACCCCTGCTTGTCGGTCTTTTTCGATTCCATAAGTGTTAACCGCGGAGCTTGGTTGCGGCAAGCGCAATTCCCGAATTGAATCAGCGCGTTGGCAGCAAGCGTGCAGAGCTGCTAGCGGGCTTTTGGCACTCGCCCCTTGTAAGTGCCAACATGCCAATCTACATATTAAGCGGGAGCGTCCTTAGCGGGGCGTGCCCTCCCATTCAAAATTTGCCTGGAGGAGATGCAGAGATGAAGTTTCGTCCATTGCATGATCGCGTCGTCGTGCGCCGCATCGAGGAGGACGACAGGACCAGGGGCGGCATCATTATTCCCGATACCGCCAAGGAGAAGCCGCAACAGGGCGAAATCGTCGCCGTCGGTCCCGGTGCCCCTGATGAGAAGGGCCACGTTCAGCCGCTCGACGTGAAGGCCGGCGATAGGGTGCTGTTCGGCAAATGGTCGGGCACCGAGGTCAAGATCGATGGTGAGGACCTCCTCATCATGAAGGAGAGCGACATTCTCGGCGTGCTCGAAGGCGTCGCCGCCAAGAAGCAGAAAGCCGCCTAGACAACACCACTCCTCATCCTGAGGAGGCCGCGGACCGCGGCCGTCTCGAAGGATGAGTCCTTGCGAATTCGAAGCTCGCCCTTCGAGACGCCGGCTTCGCCGGCTCCTCGGGTGAGGTCCCAACGGAGAAGAAAACAATGTCTGCCAAGGAAGTGAAATTTGGACAAGACGCCCGCGAGCGCATGCTGCACGGCGTCGATATCTTGGCCAATGCGGTCAAGGTGACGCTCGGCCCCAAGGGCCGCAACGTCGTGCTCGAGAAATCCTACGGCGCGCCGCGCATCACCAAGGACGGGGTGACGGTCGCCAAGGAGATCGAGCTCGAGGATAAGTTCGAGAATATGGGCGCGCAGATGGTGCGCGAGGTCGCCTCGAAGACCTCCGATACCGCCGGCGACGGCACCACCACCGCGACCCTGCTCGCTCAGGCGATCGTCAAGGAAGGGGCGAAATCGGTCGCTGCCGGTTCCAACCCCATGGACCTGAAGCGCGGCGTCGATCTCGCCGTCAGCAAAGTCATCGCCGAGCTGAAGGCGAAGGCCAAGAAGGTCACCTCGAGCGAAGAGATCGCCCAGGTCGGCACCATCTCCGCCAACGGCGACCAGGAGATCGGCCGCATCATCGCCGAGGCCATGCAGAAGGTCGGCAATGACGGCGTGATCACCGTGGAGGAGGCCAAGTCCTTCGACACCGAGCTCGAAGTGGTCGAGGGCATGCAGTTCGACCGCGGCTACATCTCGCCCTATTTCATCACCGACGCCGACAAAATGCGCGTCGATCTCGAGAACCCCTACATCCTCATCAACGAGAAGAAGCTCTCCAACCTGCAGTCGGTCCTGCCGCTGCTCGAGGCCGTGGTGCAGTCCGGCAAGCCGCTTCTCGTCATCGCCGAGGACGTCGAGGGCGAGGCACTCGCCACGCTTGTCGTCAACAAGCTCCGCGGCGGCCTCAAGGTCGCTGCCGTCAAGGCACCGGGCTTCGGCGACCGCCGCAAGGCCATGCTGCAGGACATCGCCGTGCTCACCGGCGGCCAGGTGATCTCCGAGGATCTCGGCATCAAGCTCGAGAACGTGACCCTCGACATGCTCGGCCGCGCCAAGAAGGTGGTCATCACCAAGGATGACACCACCATCGTCGACGGCGCCGGCAAGAAGGCCGACATCGTGGCGCGCGTCGCCCAGATCAAGCAGCAGGTCGAGGACACCACCTCCGACTACGACAAGGAGAAGCTGCAGGAGCGGCTCGCCAAGCTCTCCGGCGGCGTCGCCGTGATCAAGGTCGGCGGCGTGACCGAGATGGAAGTGAAGGAGAAGAAGGATCGCGTCGACGATGCGTTGAACGCG
>JBGQMX010000042.1:0-22269 GCA_041500805.1 Methyloceanibacter sp. | reverse complement strand
CTGCGCGCTCTCAACAACCACCCCAAGGTCGAGCTCCAGCTCGTCGTGGCGGCGTCGGCAATCATCGAGCGCTACGGCAATGTCGCCTCGGTCATGCAAGGCGACGGGTTCACCATCGCGGCGCGGGCTCACAGCCTGTTGGAGGGCGACACTCTCATCGGTGCAGCAAAGTCGACCGGAATCGGCATGAGCGAGCTTGCCTCCGTGTTCGATCAACTGCGGCCCGACATCGTGGTCACGGTAGCGGACCGCTATGAGACGCTGGCGACCGCCGCCGCCGCGGCCTACTGCAACATTCCGCTTGCGCATATCCAGGGGGGAGAGATCACCGGCTCGATCGACGAGAAGGTGCGCCATGCGGTCACCAAGCTCGCCGATCTGCATTTCGTCAGCACCGAGCGGGCGCGGCAATATGTGATCCGCATGGGCGAGCACACGGAGCGCGTGTTCAAGACCGGCTGCCCGTCCATCGATATAGCCCGTGAGGTCTTGGCGAATCCGCGTCCAGACTTCAACCCACTCGATCAGTATGGCGGTGTCGGGCCCGCGCTCGATTTGTCACAAGGCTACCTTGTCGTGCTTCAGCATCCGGTGACAACCGAGATCGATGAGACGTGGGACCACATCGGAGAAACGGTCGAGGCGATCAAGCGCCTGGTCATGCCGACGATCTGGTTCTGGCCCAATGTCGATGCCGGCTCAGACGCGTTATCGAAGATGCTCCGCACCGAGCGTGAGCGCGGCGCTCTGCAACACGTGCATTTCTTCCGCAACATGCAGCCAGAGGACTTCCTTTATGCACTGGTCGGCTCAAAGTGCCTGGTGGGCAACTCCTCGGTGGCCTTACGTGAATCCGCCTATCTCGGCGTGCCGGCAATCAACATCGGCAATCGCCAGCGCTTTCGCGAGCGCGGCCGGAACGTTATCGATGTCCCTTACGATTGCGAGGCGATCATCGACGCCGTGCGGGCGAGCATCGCCAATGGCCGCTACGAGCGCGACGAGATCTACGGCGACGGGACGGCCGGCGCCAAGATCGCCGAGCTCCTGTCGTCAGTGCCCACCAGCATCGACAAGCATCTGAGCTATGTTGACGGGTAAGCCTCATGAGCCGTCACCCATGAACTTGGCACCCGATCTTCGTCGCCATCGCATCGAGGCGCTTGGCTATGACTACGCCGCCAAGCCGAAGCATTTCGTGGAGAGCTGCAATCTCTGCGGAGAGCGCATCTTCGTGACGCTCGTGCATATGGACCGCTACGGTTATCCGGCGTGGGCGCAAGCCTGCCGGCATTGCGGCCTTACCTTTCTCAGTCCGGTCATGACGGCCGACGCTTATGGCGACTTTTACCAGGGCGTCTATCGGCCGCTGGTCAGCGCCTATCACGGCCGGCTGATCGATGCCGCGAGCATCCAGGACGAGCAGCGTGACTATGCAGCGAACCTGGCCGGGCTGCTTGGACGCCATCTTCGCGGCTTGCGCGGCGGCCGGCTCCTCGACATCGGCGGCTCGACCGGTATCGTCGCCCATCACTTCAAGCGCGCCTTCGACATGCACGCCACCGTCATCGATCCCGCGCCCATGGAAGTGGAGGTCGCCCGCCGCCTTGAACTGGAGACGATCACCGGTTTCGTCGAGGCCTATGAGCCCGGTAAGGACCGCTATCAGCTCGTGCTCATGTGTCAGACCGTCGACCATCTGCTCGACATAAGCACCACCCTTCGCAAGGTGCGCGAGCTGTTGAGCGACGACGGCGTCTTCTTCGTCGACGTCGTCGATTTTCGCGCGGCCTACCGGCGCAACGGCTCGGTGGAAGGGGCGGTAAAGATCGATCATCCCTATTATCTCACCGAGGCGACCATGGAGGCGCTCCTCCGCCGCGCCGGCCTCATTGTGCGCGAGGTCGATTACGCGCGCGATCATCTGCATGTCGGTTTCATCTGCACCAAGGGTGAGCCCGCGCCCGGCGCGTTGCCGAGCGGCGAGGATGTTCGCGATTTCTTCCGCGAGGTGCGCGCCGTGCACAACCGCGTGCCGGTGCCTTAGGGTCCGTGATGGGGATCATCGCAGTCGTTCCGGCGCGGGCCGGCTCAAAGGGCATTCCCGGCAAGAACATCAAGCCGCTCTGCGGCAAGCCCCTGCTCGCCTATACCGCCGATGTCATTCGCTCAGCCGGCATTTTCGATCGTGCGCTGCTCACCACCGACGCCGAGGATATCGCCAAGGTTGGCCGCGCCTTCGGCTTGGAAGCGCCTTTCCTTCGCCCCGAGGAGCTTGCTCGCGACGATACGCCCATGCTGCCCGTGGTGGAGCACGCGGTCGCCTGGCTCGAGCGCGACGGAGCCGAAATCGATATCGTGGTGCTGCTGCAGCCGACGCAGCCATTGCGGACGGCGACCGACGTCGCTCGCGCTGTCGCTCTGCTCAAGGACAGTCGCTGCGATTCGGTGGCGAGCGTCGTGGCGCTGCCGCTGCCTCTATGCCCGGACTACGTGATGCGCATCGACGAGGAAGGGCGGCTCGTGAACTTCCTGCCCGAGGGCGCTCGCGTGACGCGCCGCCAGGACGTGCGCCCGGCCTATGTCCGTGACGGCACCGTCTATGCCATGCGCGCCGCCACGATCCGCAATCACCGCAGCCTCTATGGACCGGTTTGCCTGCCGCTGATCATCGATCAGGAGCGCTCGGTCAATCTCGACACCGAGCGTGATTGGAAGGAAGCCGAGCGAAAGCTTGGCTGCGGTTGACGCCAAGGCTCAGCCGGCGGTTTTCAGTCCAATGCCGCTCTGCTCGAGCGCGGCTCTAAGCGGTGACGACGGCTCGCGGATCGCGATGAGATAGTGCACGACCTCGGCCATTGGTTTGGACACTTCAAGCGTGACGAAGCCATGGTCGGCAAAGAATTTGCAGACGCCTCTCAGGCGATCCTGATCCAGGTTCTGAGCCCTAAGATCGACCTCGATCAGACAGGTGCGAAGTTGCTCCGAGGCGAACGTCTCTTGCGCGCCCTTGAGGACCTTGAGCTCGAAGCCGTCGACGTCGATCTTAATGTGGTTGGGGGCAGGCAGCTGATAGTCCTGCCTCATATCGTCGAGCCTGTCGGCGATGATCGAGACCGGGCCGCTCTCGCCCTCCTCCAGCGTCATGCTCTGGCCGGCAGCTCCACTGAAGGTGGGGTTGCGCAAGGCTCCGCGCTGGTCTGACAGGGCGACGGGAACGAGCGTGGCGTTCGCCTCGAGCCGGTTGAGGCCAATATTACGGCACAGCTCGCGAAAGTTCTCGTGATGCGGCTCGAAGGCGACCACCTTGGCGCCGCGGGCAAGTGCGATCAGGCTATATCCACCGACATTGGCGCCAATGTCGTAGAGAACTTCGCCCGGGCGGATCGCCGCGCGAATCCATTGATATGTCCACGGCTCCTTCGAGGCCGCTTGGATCCGCATATTCGCCGAGCGCGTGCCCGTGTAGATGCGAAGCTTCTCGTCGATCCCTTCCAGGGTCCGCGTGACGTGAGCTTCCGACAGAACCGCGATGGCGTCACGGGGATGCAATGCGTCAAGCACCACGCGCAGCGCAGCGCTCCATTGCTCTGCCGAAACGCCTTTGCGGATGGCGCTCCGTACCTGCTGTCGCTCCTTGTCGGATCGAACCTCGGAGATCGTCTCGACGACGCGCTGGAGATCGTGCCGGAACGACGGCGTCTCGACGATTGTGCGATGCCGCTTCGGCTGCACCTTCTCCAGCAAGGCACGGAAGCGTTGGCGCCAAGGCTGCAATATTCGTGGCATGGGCCGGACAGTTGGTGAAATGCGGGCGTCGCATCGAGGCGCCGCGCGATACTAGCCTGTTTCGTAAGCGGTCGTCGTTCGTCCGTTTGCGGGATCATGTCAACGGAGATTCTCCGTGCAGACGGCCCGTCCAGGCAGCCCGCAAAGCCGGCGCTTCGGCACCACTGGCGCCCCAATCGGCCCTGTCATTTGAGGGGGTCGAACGTGACGTAAAGCTTGCGCGCCTCGGGGACGGCGCCGCGCCCCGCGAAAAGCTCCATCAATTCCGGATCGCCAAAGTGCAGGCCTACGTGATTGGGCTGCGAGTTCATTTTCAGCGCGAGCCGGCCGCCGGGGCGCAGCACGTTGTCACGCACATCGTCGAGAAAGAACGTCCATTCGTCGAGATCGAAAAGGTCGCGGCCGGTCTCGTCTCCGCTGTCCCGCTTCTTGTTGAAGGGAACGCGGAAGGCTGTGACCGTGTCGAACCGCATCGGAAAGGGCGGCAGCTTCTTGCCAGGGCCGATCGCGTGCGAGACGACCTTCAAGCCCATCCACGCATGGAAGTCGTCGAGTTCGGCGCCGGGGCGCTCCAAGCCAAGTGCGTCATGTCCGAGACAGCGGCAGATATAGGCGAAATAACCGGGTCCGGTTCCGAGATCGAGCACACGCTGAGGCGGTAGGCGATGCAGATCGAGCCGCGTCACCTCGCGCCAAAGCTTGCGGAACCACGTCTCTGCGTCGAGATAGGTGAGATAGTGGTCGGCATGCTTTGGCGGCAGTCTCTTGGCGATCGCCGCCAACTCGCTCCAATCGAGCTCGGAGCGGGCCTGCGCCAAGACCCCCTCCCAACGTGCCTCCGCTTCTGCGTCCATCTCGAGCCCCACGTCTACACAAATGCCAAGCCGGCGCTCGCTTCCCTCCTCGAGCGCCAAGCGGGCCACGGAACAATTGAGCGCGTCGGGAGGAACGTCACGGGCCAAGGCTCAGGCGAAACTTGGGCGCTGCATCCGGAGGGCACCGTCGGGCCTCAAGAACGGGCCGACGTAAAGCGCGGTTCCGCCCTTGCCCCATGCGACCCTGCCCCAGGCGCCGCCCTCTGCGCCACGTTGGGGCGCTCGTCGCTTTCGATCAGGTGCCTGACCAGCCGGTCCCAGCCGTAGCGCTCGAACACTTTCTGCGCATTGCTCGAGATGCGACGCAGCACCTCGGCGCTCGTCGGCAGCTCGCTGCAACTCCTGATGTCGATCACGCTCTGCATATGGTCGAAGCCCTCAGGAGAACGGTCATCCATATTGGTGACGACGACGGCGCCCGCTTGCATCGCCGTGTGCACGCTGGTGTTGTTGGCGCGCACGCCCTCGCCGAAGAAGGCGGCGAAATAGGTGGTAGTGCGGAGATAATGCATCACCGCGGCGTCGGACAGAAAACCCAAAAAGTGCACGGGGCCGGTGAAGTGCTGGCGAATGGACTCCACCGCGCTGGAAAAAGCCGTCTCAATGGTCGTGCCCTCATGCAGTGCGGTTGACAAATACAAGGAGTAGGACTTGCCCGTCTGCTGCAACAGCTCATCGAGGCGGCGGTAGTGCTCGCCGCGCACCTTGTGGGCCATGCCGAAGGTGAACACCGACAGCTCCGTCGGCGTGAAAGGTGCTGCGTCAAACACCGCCCCCGGACACCAAGCTTCGACCACGTCGGGGCGCAAGCTGCGCAACCGCTCGGCAAGCTCGATATTGCCGACGCAGACAAGATCCGCCTCCATCACCATGCGCCGCTCGAGCTCGGTATCGTCGAAGGCATGCAGGAAGAGGCGCAAGGATTGCGTCGCCGGCCTCTCGTTCAGGAACCTCTCGAGATCGCGCGCGTGATTGTAGGTGAACTCGGACAGCTTGATGGACAGCAGCGGGCGCCTTGTGCTCGCGGCGGAGGGATCGAACAGCGACAGCACCGGGACGCTCATTTGCCTGGCAAGCGCCAGATTGAACTTGGCGATGCCGCAGGAGAGCGGATTGAGATGGTACCCGAGCACGCAATCCATATTGCCCTCCGCTGGCGACCGCAGCCCGTCTATTCAGCCCGTTCGGTGCTTCTCGTAGACCAGCACGCGGCCCTTGTTGAGCCAGTCCATGCGCGCCTCGAGATCGGCGCGGCGCCGGAAGCCCTGCAGCACGAACATAAGGCGCAGCATGTCCTTGTTCATGCAATTGATATGCGTAGGGTCCGCCTCGAACTCCGTCGTCACGTCGAACAGGCTTGTCGGCTTTGGATGAAACCTGGTCGTAACATAAACGAAGCGCGAGGAGATACGGCACAGATTCTCCACCGCCTTCTGCACCTTGATCACAGGCATATGCTCGAACACCTCGCGGCAGATGACGAGGTCGTAGGTGTCGTCGGGCAAATCCACGTCGGTGATCGAGCCGATCTGGATATGGTCCCTGACCTCTGCCGGCGCGATCTCCTTGCTGGTGGCGGAGAAGTCGATGCCGTCCGCTTCCACGCCGATCTCATGCAGGAGATACATGAGAGCGCCCGGCCCGCAGCCCATATCCAGCACGCGCTCGGGCTTGAACACGTCCTTGATCAGCTGAGGGTTCCGCCCTTCGATCTTGCGCCTGACCTCGATCTGATAGGAGTTGCCCTGCTCGCGCCAGCTATCGGTGAAATATTCCTCGCTGAATTTCTCAGCCCCCGGCTCGGCCTGCTGCAACACAAAGTTCTCGTAGCTCTCAAGCGAGTTCTCCACGCCGTGATGGGCAAGGAACCGCCGCAAGACGCTGGTCGAGGAATCGAGCACCGTGTCGAGATAGACGATCTCCGTCCCCTGCTCCTTGCAGATCCTGATCTGCTCCTCGGGCAGGCGCCCCTCCCAGTCCTTTCCCTTCACATAGTATTTTGGCCTGAGCTCCTTGAGCGCCGTCTCCGTATCGTAGGGATTGGGGTGGACGTAAGCGATCGGCTTCAGGCTGTCGATCAGCTTGGCGCGTTCGGCTTGCGGCAAGAACGGGGCGTGCTTGCCCTCGACGTAGCGGTCGGAGGCGAGATTGCACAGAACCGGAACGCCGAGCTCGGCCGCGGCCGCAAAATAGGCAACATGGCCTGAATGGACGGGATCGAAGGCGCCATCCACCATCGCTACCGAGCCGCGATGCGCCTTGAGATCATCGAAATTCAGGATCATTGCCCCGACGCCTCCACGAGAACCTTACCTAAGCCGAAGGCGCCGGATACCGGCTTTTCCAGAGCCCGTCAACGGACCCTGAATTGAGTGGGGGCTGAGAGCTGCAATACCGGAAGCGCTCGTCATCCCCTCCCTTTAACGACTCAATTGGCTGCTTGCGCGCCGATACTTTGGATGATCGCGTTCTCAAGGATCTGAGCCCCAATGTCAGGCTTGAAATGGGTCGCATCGTTCAACCAATAATTCCGGCTGTCGCTGAACGAGCTGCTCGATAGATCGACGACATGCGGCACGATATCGCCCACCTCGGAAACGAAGCGCCCAATCGTGTTGCGCGCGTCCGGCGTGTCCCAGTGCAGATGCTCCAGCAGGTCGCTGTTCCTGGGCAGGAACACCACCACGAATGCAAAACCATAGCGGTCGGCAAGCTCGCGCACGTCGCTCAGGAGCTGCCGGCATTTGGCGTCAAGCTCAATTGGAAGACTGGCGCTTGGATCCTGGGGGATGTCGTTCTGAATTTTGCTCCAGTAGCGCGCCGTCTTGCCTTCCAGGATCGCTTCCGCGAAATACCTGTCCTTGACGTCCCGCGTCCCGTCGGCGTGGTATCGCGGGCTGCTGCCGTGTGCGCGAAAGATCAGCCCTTCGATGGCATAGCGCAGCTGAGTCCAAGAGGCGGCAAAGCGCGCCCCGCCCCATGACTTGGATTCGCGCGGGAGCGCCTCCTGCGAGCAGTCCGTCAAGTCCCGATAGTGCAGCCCCATCACCACGAGCTTGAGACGATCGAGCCGGCTTGCCGACAATAGTGACACGTACTCGGCGACCGACGCCCCGCCGATGCCACCATTCACGAAGCGAAAACGTCGAAGATCGATAAAGGCGGGATCGGTATAGGCGATCCGGCTGTCGCCGAGGAGGATGGCATTATAATCGTAGCTCTTGACGAGATTGTATTTGAACTGCCGCTCCGAGGAGAAATAGTAGCCGATCCTATTGGTGCCGAAATAGCCGAACGGGTCGACGGTCGCGTTGAATCCGGCAACGAAGCCGATGATCGAAAAGCTCGCGGCGAGCCAGAGAATGAGCGTGTTTTTCGGGTTCTTGGCCATGTCTTTGATGAACTCACGCGCCCACACGACGCGGGCTAGCCTTCTTTGCTGAGCCGATAGTCGCGCAACAGGTCGCCCATTGACTTGGCGCGGCGATGATAAGCGATGTCCTCGGGCCATCTCTGCTCGCCGCAGCCATTTATCGGGACCGCCGGTGCTCCCACCTCCATGAGGAGTCGGGTGACGTCGGAGTGACCGAACCGGGCCGCCACACACAGCGCCTGGTCGTTCGGCGGGTCAGCCATGCGCTTCGTGTTCTTCAGCATGTAGCCGACCAGTCGCAAATCTCCGAACGCGACCGCCACCAGGAGCGGCGTTGTCGTATCTCCGGCTCGCCAGCGAAAGATGGGACGCTGCAGGACCGTGGGAAGGCCCGGATCGTCTCCAGCCGAAACCAAGCGAAAGATCGCGTCCTCCTGGCCGAGCATTGCCGCTTCCACCAAAGTGTCGAGCTTAGGTGCGATCAGGGTCGTTGCGAGGGTCGCCACGGCTGCGGTTAGAGCGCCTGCGCCAAAAAACAGAAAAGGCAGGATGAGCAAGACGGGCGCCCGGCGCATGAAGGTCATTGGCTTGCCTGTGTCCCAATGCTTTGGCTGATGGCCTCCTCGACGATGCGGGCGCCAATCGCAGGCTTGAAGTGGGTCGCATCGTCCAGCCAGAAATTCTGGCTGTCGCTGAACGGGCTGCTCGACAGATCGATCACGTGAGGCACGACCTCCTTCACCTCGGCAAGGTATGTCCCAATCTGCTTGCGCGCATTCGGGCGGTCCAAGTTCATATGCGCCAACAGATCGCTGTTCCTCGGCAAGAACACCACTATCAGAGCAAACCCGTATTGATCGGCGAGCTCGCGCGCCCGGCCCATCAGCTGCCGGCACCCGGGGGCGAACGCGAAATGTGGTTCAGCCATTGGGTCGCCGGAACTTTCTCGCTCTATTTTGCGCCAATATCGCGGCGACTTGGCGTCGAGCGCCATGTCGCGGATTTGCTTGGAGACGGCCGAACGCGTTCCATCTTCATGGTATTTCGGACTTCGACCCGTTGCGCGAGCCGTCAGAGAGTCGATGGCATAGCCGAGCTGAATCCAAGAGGCGGCGAAGCGCAAAAGATCCCATGTTCCGGACTCTCGTGCGGCGATCTCCTTCGAACAGGCCTGATCGTCTGCCAAGTCCTGATAGTTCATTCCCAGCACCGCCAGTTTCAAGCGGTCAAGCCGGCTGGCGGACAGCAACGCAACCTGTTCGGCCACTGAGGCTCCGCCAATGCCCCCATTAACGAAAATGAACTCAGGACGCTTGATATAGCTGGGGTCCGTAAACGCTATCCGACTGTCGCCCAATATAATAGCATTGTAGTCGTAGCTTTTCACAATACCATATTTGAACTCTCTTTCAGACGAAAAGTAATATCCGATGGAATTAGTCCCAAAATAGCCGAATGGATCAACGAAGATATTGAAACCGGCGACGAAGCCAATGATCGACGCGGCCGCTGTGACCCAAGCCAACAAGGCCGTTCGTGGGGATTTCGAGTCCATCGCGGTCTCAGCACCCGCATTTCAATGGGCGCGCTCCTGAAGCACCAGCTTCGGCATTTTGGCAGTCGCAATCTGGAGAGGTCCGGACGACGCGCGTGTCGGTGCGGTAGTTCCTAATGGCGACGGCGAGATTGACGTTGCGGAAGCGCATCGCGACGTCCTCCGGCATTTCCTGGTGCCCGTCACAACCCTTCTCTGGCCCGCCCGGCACACCCAGCCTGAAAAGAACTTCTGCGACATCTGAATGGCCAAATCGGGCGACGACGCAGAGCGCTTGGTCGTTCGGTGCGTCGGCCTTGTGCTTGGTGCTGCTGAGCAGAAAGGCCACCTGCTTCTTATCGCCTTGGGCGATACCGACCAGCAGGGGCGACACGACATCTCCGCGGCTCCAACCAAAAATCGGCTGCTCCAAAACAATTGGCAGACCCGGGTCCTCTCCCGCCTCGATCATTCGCACGATCGTATCCCATTGCCCTTGCGCGACAGCCTGAACCAGCGTTGGGGGCTCAGGGGCGGTGAGCGTTGATAGTGCCGCCGCCCCACGTCCGACCAGAAAGCCGCCAACGACGGCGAGCACGGGTAGGCCGAGCAGAAGCCACTGGCGGCGCGACACGGTCATCGTCTTGCTTCGCCCCCAACATGCCTGATCGCCTCTTCGACGACGTGAGCCCCAACCGCCGGCCTGAAATGGGTCGTATCGTCGAGCCAGAAGTTCCGGCTGTCGCTGAAATCGCTAATCGACAGATCGACGACCTGCGGCACCACGCTCCGAACCTGCGAAACGTAGCGCTCGAGACGCTCGCGGCCGGCGGCTCCCTGCCACGTAAGCGTACGCAACAGGTCATCGTTCCTGGGCAGGAACACCAGGACGAAAGTAAAGTGGTGCCGATCGGCAAGCTCGCGAATCTCGGTCAGCAGGTCGCGGCAAACGGGATCGATAGGGAAATCCGGAAGCGCGGTTGGGTCCGTGACGCTCTCCTTGATCTGACGCCAATAATGCTCCGTCTTGCCGTCTAAGAGGGCCTCTTTAAAATATTTCTGGGTGACGGAACGAGTCCCATCGGCGTGATATTCCGGGCGGGCGGCTTCTGCCCGCAACCTCAGCGCCTCGAGCGCGTAGCGAAACTGCGTCCAAGACACGGCAAAGCGGAACCAGCCCCACGCGCCGTCTGCCGCAATCCCGGCCTTTGGCTCCGAGCAGCCACCCAAGTCCGAATAGTTGAATCCGAGCACCACCAGCTTCAGGGTATCGAGGCGGCTTGCCTTGAGGAGCTTGACGAGCTCGGCAAGCGAAACGCCGCCGATGCCGCCATTGACGAAGCGATAGCGGGGATCCTCGATATATTTGGGATCGGTAAAGGCGATCCGGCTGTCGCCGAGCAGCATCGCGTTGTAGTCGTAGTTCCTGACGAGATTGTATTTGAACTGCCGCTCCGAGGAAAAATAGTAGCCGACGGTGTTGGTGCCGAAATAGCCGAAGGGATCGACCGCCATGTTGAAGCCGGCGACAATCCCTACGATCGAAAGCGCCACCGCCAACCAGAGAACGAGCGCGTTTCTTGAAATTCTTTCCATGTCAGAAGTTATAGTAGATGAACTCGCTCACCCGCGAGAGGCCGAGAAAAGCCACCGCGAACAAGGCTGCTGATCCGACGACCCATCCTAGTGTCGGCTTCCAGCTTGGCTGGATCAGCGCGGTCGCCCGCTCGATATAGGGCCGGTACATGGATGCCCGCATGGTGCGGCGCATTAACTCTTGCGTGGTCGGCGCGATCAGAGCCCAGACGACCGCGCAAAGGACGGCAGCCCATCCGAACCTCGCCCCGATAAGCCCGTTCTCTCCGCCCAATCCCGGGACCTCGGCCGCCTTCTCGAGGGACGAGAAGCCGGCCATCGATTGCAGCATCTTGACCGCTGTGTCGAGACTATCGGCGCGGAAGAGCACCCAGGTCACTACGACAAAGGCGAAGGTGACGCCCCAAGCGCATGATCGCCATAAGAGGCCGCGAGGCTGCTCCAACGGGAACAGGCGTAGCCATAGCCGGTGCGTTGCAAGCGCCAGGCCGTGCAGACCGCCCCAAACGATGAACGTCCACGCCGCTCCGTGCCACAATCCGCATAGCAGCATCACCGCCAACACATTCACGAACTGGCGTAAGGGCGTGACGCGACTTCCGCCGAGCGGAAAATAAAGATAGTCCCGCAAGAAGCGGCCGAGGGTGATGTGCCAGCGGCGCCAGAAGTCCGTGATCGAGGTTGACCGGTAGGGCGCGTTGAAGTTGAGGGGAAGATTGATCCCGACCATGCGGGCAAGTCCGATCGCCATGTCGGAATAGCCGGAGAAGTCGAAATAGATCTGGAACGTGTAGGCGAGCACGCCAAGCCAGGCCATGTGACCGTCAAGAACGACCCCTTTGGCCGCCGTGTCGAACACCGGCGTCGCGTAAAGCGCAAAGCTGTCGGCGAGAATGACTTTCTTGAACAGCCCGATGGAGAAGATCGTAAGGCCGATCAGGATGTTCTTTGCGCCCAAACGATCGGCGAAGCGCCGCAATTGGGGCAGGAACTCGTATTGGCGGACGATCGGCCCGGCAATCAGCTGCGGGAAGAAGGTGACGAAGAGGGCGTAGTCGAGAAAGTCGTGCTTGCTTGCCTGACCGCGCCACCGGTCGATCTGATAGCCGATCTGGTGAAACGTAAAAAAGGAGATGCCGAGAGGCAGAATCAAAGCGAGCAAGGTAATGTCCCATGGCTCCCATGGAAGCGCGCCCGCCACGACGTGAGAGAAGAAGCCGAGATATTTGAAATAGCCAAGCAGGCCGAGATTGAAGGCGATGATCGTTGCCAGCGCGAGACGCGACCGGGTTCGCTCGATGAACAGGGCGCCGAGATAATTGACGGCCACCGAGCCCAGCAGCAACGGCAGATACCTGACGTCCCACCAGGCGTAGAAAGAGAGTGAGGCGAGCACCAGCAGAAGCTCGAGCCAGCGCCTGCCGAAGCCACGCAGCAGAAAGACGCCGGCCAGCAGCGCCGGCAGGAACACAAGAAGGAATTCGTAGGAGTTGAACAACATCGAGGACGAGTCACCGGCCTGAGCGCCAGCCCTTCCATGAGCGCCGGAGGTTCAGTGCCACGCTAGCGATCCGCGCACCCCCGCACGGCTCCCTCTTGCCTGACCGCGACGCGCCCTTGCGCAACCCGAAGCAGCTCCGGTCTGATCCCATGAAGCGGACGGCCCGGGCGCGCCCATTAGCGGCGCCAGTGTGGCCACAAAGAGGCGTTTGGCCCGACGGCACAAGGCCCTCGCCGCGATCCTCCGTTGCACCAGTCCGCCGCCTTGCTGGAGGCCCTACGGACATCTATAACGCGACGCCCGCTCGCGACGAGCGGGATTGACCCCGGGGGCACGACAAAGCGCGACGCGTGCTCATATTTGATCCGCTGAGTTGGAACTGGTCGCCTTCACCGAGCATGGGCCGATAGGCAAATTGCAAGTCGCATCTTCGAGGCTGCAGAAGAGGCTTAAGGGCCTGGCGAAAGCTTTCCGCGGGCTGCGTCGAAATTCGGTCAGGCAGATTTCGCGGCTGTCGGCACGCGTCAGAAAGCGGCTTGAGCAGATCCGCTACCGCCGCGGACTGAACAGCCCCTCCGTGAGCGGTCACGAACAGGCGATATCCAGTCAGCTCCCGCATCCAGACTTCATCATCATCGGCGCCCCGAAATGCGGCACCTCATGGCTTCAGCGAGCCTTGGGGCAACATCCCGACATCGTCATGGTGCCCGATGAGATCGAGTATTTCTCGGCGCATCTCGACTATCCGCTCGAGTGGTACCTGAACCATTTCGCGCGGCAGGTCGCGGCGACGCCTCGACCCGCGGGCGTGTCGCGTACCCTTGGCGAGAAGAGCGCGCGCTATTGCTCGATACCGCCCGACCGGATTCGCCTGGTTCACCGCCTGCTGCCGGACGCCAAGCTCATTCTGATGACCCGCGACCCGGTCGTCCGCCATTGGTCGCAGGCCAAGCGCTTCTTTTCCAAGCGCCGGTTCAACAAGCTGGAAGGCGGCGTCCTCGCCATACCCCGTCAGGAGCTTTTCGACTTCTTCGAGCGGATGCGTCCCCTCGGCGAGTTCTCAACGATGATCGCGAACTGGATCGAGGTTTACCCAGCCCGGCAGCTCTTGATCGTCTCGCAAGAAAGGGCCTTGGCTCACCCACGCGCGGCCTATGATTCCGTGCTCGAGCATATCGGGGTATCGAGGGATTACGATCCAGAGGCGATCGGGCTGCTGCAAGCGGAGACCAATCTTGGCCCCAAGCTCAAGATGCCCGATGATATCGCCGAATATCTCGAGGGCATGTTTGCCGCCGAGCGTGAACGCTTACGCGAATTGATCGGGGAAAGTCCTTCCGTATATGCCCAGCATTGAGCCGCCAGGAAGACGCTCGTGAGCAGACTGATGACGAGGTGGAGGAAGGTGTGGGGGACGGGCCTCGAAGGGTCCGCCAAGGCCCTGCTCAAGCTTGCGCCGGGGCGCAGCTATTTCGTTACCAAGACGCGCCCCGACTTTGTGTACGTGTCGCGCGAGCGAGTCGCCGACGATAAGGCTGCGCGGCTCATCCTCGATCGCGAGCTTCGCGGATTTTACGAGATCGCCGACAAAGTCATATCCGACGGCCGCACGATGATGCGGCATGAGCGGCTCTTCACGATATGGCAGGCGCTCGCCAACACGAGTGGGATCACCGGCAGCTTCATGGCTGAAATCGGCGTCTGGCGCGGGGGCACGAGCTATCTCATGGCGGCGGGCCGGAAGCTTCTGGCGGGGGTCGAGGCACCCTTGATCTCGATCGACACCTTCGCCGGCCACCCGGGCGACACCATCGACGCCGAGCTCGACCCTCACCAACGCGCTGGTGGATTTGCCTCAACCTCTGCCAAGCGGGTGCAGCGCTACCTCCAGGACTTTCCATCGTGCGAGGTGATTGAAGGCGACGCAACGAAGGTGCTGCCGACTTTGCCGGATAGACCCTACTTCCTCGTTCATATCGACACGGACATCTATGCTTCGACCGCCGAGTGCTTGCGCTATTTTTACGCCCGGCTGGTGCCCGGCGGCATCATCGTCATCGACGACTTCGGGGCAAAGAAATGTCCGGGCGTTGCCAAGGCCGTCCATGATTGCCTACCGGCGATGGGCGATTGCCACATTTGGCAGATGCGCAGCGAGCAGTGCCTGGTCACGAAACTGCCGACCCTTGTTGGCGCCGCGCGGGCCTAGGTCCAGCTTTCCGCAGCTCACGCCTCGTTGAAGACGAACGGGGTGCCATCCAGCACGCCTTTGCAAACGCAATCGATAGCCCGATCCGCGCCAGGCTCGAAGGGCGCGAGCCCCATCGGCACGATCTCGTAGGGCGCCCCTCGGACGCTGGCGCGTTTCAGCCCCGGCAGCGCAATCATGCGGCGGAAAAAGAAGTGATAGGCGTAGGCTTGCGCGCGAGCGATGCGCTCCGGCTCGAGCCTCTTGCCGAAGGGAAGCGCGGCAAGCATCCGCTCATAGGCCTCGGCATCGTCGCAATCGAAGCCGATCTCCTTGCCCCTGAGCCAGGCCTCGCCGGCGACGATGACGGGCAGCCCCCGCGCGGCAAGCTCGATCCCCGTCTTGGTGGCGTAGATGATGGCGGCATCCGAGGCCTGGGCGAGAGCATAGGTGCTGATGTCCTCGCCCGGCCTGATGAGCACGACATTCTTCGGCAATTTGGGAAACACCGCCTCGATCTCGGCGGCGATGGGCTGGCGCGACGGCAGCGACCCCGTGACCTCGGCGGGATGAATGCGGATGGCAAGTTGCACATCGTCGCGTTGGGCAAAATGGGAGATCGTCTTCAGCACCCACTCGACCTGGTTCTTGAACGCGCGCTGCCGGTAATGGAGCTGGGCGTCCCACACCACCGAGGTCAGAAGCGTGACGACCGGCTTGGCCGGATCGAGGCCCACCATCTTCACGATGTTTCCGGCGGGGCGCGCGTCGGCCGGATGGAAGGCGATCCAATCCTGCGTGCCCTTCTCGCGGTCATACAGATAGCCGACGAGCCGCCTCCGCTCATCGTCGTCGAGCTTCATGTCCTCCCAGGCCGAAGCAGGCTCGCTCAGCATGGCGCGGTGATAGGTCTCGTCATGGCTGAAGATGAAGCAGCCTGTCCGATAGGCCGGGTTCCACGCCACGAAGCGCACGCCCGCTTCATGCGCGGCGGCGGCCACCAGCGCCTGCGGCACGTAGATGGCGTGATGGCCGATGACCACGTCGTAGCGCTCGCGGGCCAGCAGGTTCCGCATGACGAACAAGGAAAGGCACGCGGCCTCGAGATAGCGCTTGAGGATCGCGGCCGGCGCCGCCCCGCTCTCCAGCTCGCCGCGGGCAAAGAAGCGCAACGCGCCGGATAACGCGGCCTCACCGACGGCGATGCCGTCCAGCGTCAGGCCGCCGACTGCCTCAGGCGCCGTGATTTCCGCAATCGAGCGCGCGCGGGCTCGGTCGGCCTCGCTCAGGAGCGCGCCATAGCGCAGCACGGTAAGACCGAGGCCCTCGGCGCCGAACAGCTTCTCGGCGGGGGCGAGACAGGCCGTGCAGAGGTCGTCGCGCGAGCCGCTGCGGGCGAAATGGTCGGCATTGGGGTACCAGGTATAGTCGGCCCCAAGACAGGCAGGCAGCACGGCGTCGCACAGCGCCACGTCGCAAGCGGCACCGCGCGCGGTGAGCGCCACCGCAAGATAGCTGTCGAAGATCGAGGAGGCGGCATGTACGCCGACGCTCGTCGCGATCAGCACCCGCGGCGCGTCTGCGGCGGCATGGGCTACATCGCGCAATGCCTCGAAGCGCTGCCAATCCGATGCAAGGATCGTTCGCCAATCCGGGAAGAGGCCGTTCCGCTGGCGCCATTTCAGATTGGCGAGACGTATCGGCTGCATCCATGGCTGCTCGCGCAGAAGCTGCTTCAGGCGAAGCGCCATCATTCCTTGAGCTCTTGGCGAATGCGATCCTTGAGACTAGCAGAGTCGAGCCCGTGATGGCGGAGCACCTCCGCGGGCTGGCCGGAGGACGGCACCTCGTCAATGCCAAGCCTCAGCACCCGAGACGGCAAGGGAGCGCCTGCCCTTGCGAGCGCCGACAGGAGCTGATCGCCGAAGCCCCCATTCACATAGTGGTTGTCGATGGTGCAGAGGAGCCGAACGCCCTTGAGCTTGTCGGCGAACCAAGCGCCGTCGATCCGGTTGAGGAAGGGGCAGGCGATGACCATGGCATCGATGCCTTCTTCCGCCAGATCCTCCGTCGCAAGATAGGCCTCGGCCGTCGTGATGAGCCCATAGGTGACGAAGGCAACGACCGGTTCATCTTTCCCTTCCCACAGCACGACGCCCTGCCCCACTTCGAGGCGCTTGGCCGGATAGGCGAAGGGCACCGGCCAGGGCACCGAGATGAGCCTGAGATAGCCGCTCCGCCCCGGCGTGCTCAGCAGATGATCGAGCAGGAGGGGCACCTCCTCGGGGCAGCACGGCTCGACGATATCGAAAGACGGCACCGAGGCGAGCGCCGAGATATCCCGCAAGCTTTGATGGCTGTGACCGGGGGCCGCCGGGATCAGCCCTGCGAGCGAGCCGACATAGAGCACCTTCGTGCGCTCCGTCGCGTTGTTGTAGATCTGCTCGTTGGGACGAGTGGACAGGAAGCAACCGAAGGAATGGCAGATGGGGATAAGGCCCTCGAGCGCCATGCCGCCGGCCTGCGAGACCATGTCCATCTCGGCGATGCCGCATTCCACGAAGCGGTCGGGGAACTGCTCCTTGAAGGGAATGAGGCCGGTATCGAGCACAAGGTCACAGTCGAGGGCGACGATGCGGTCGTCTTTCGCGGCGCGGGCAAGGAGCGCCTCGGTATAGGCCGGGATCAGGCGCTTCGTCGCGCCGGGCGCGGCCTTGGCCGTCGACTCGACCGTCTCGAGGCTGAGCCGCGCCGCACCGATGCGGGACAGCGCGCGGTTGACCTGATCGAGCAGCTCCTGCGCGCAGCGGCCATAGCTGTCGGCGTCGGGGGCGCCCGAGTGGAAGCGGTACATGTCGGTATCGGAGTCCATGGCGGTATGCTCCATGAAGGAGACGCCACGGCCCTTGACCGTATCGGCGATGATGACCTGGGGACGCCCGGGATGAGCGGCGCACGCTTCGAGCGCGGCGGCAAACGCATCGAGGTCGTGCCCGTCGCAGCGCTCCACATGCCAGCCGAAGCTTGCGAACTTGGCCTTCAGGTCGCCGAGGTCGCTCGTCTGGCTCACGCGATAGTCCGATTGCAGCTTGTTGTGATCGACGATGGCCGTGATCTCGCCCATGCCGGCATTGGCGGCAGAGATCAGAGACTCCCAGATCTGCCCCTCCTGCAGCTCGCCGTCGCCGGTCAGCACATAGAAGCGGCGCTTGTGCCCTTTCAGCCGGTCGGCGCGCACCATGCCCTTGGCCTTGGAGATGCCCATGCCGAGCGAGCCGCTATTGATGACCATGCCGGGGACGCCGACGTCAGGGTGCCCGGGGAGGCCGCCCAAGCGGCGCAGCCCATGCAACTTCTCGAAGGGAAGCCTCCCAAGCGCGATCAGGACCGCGTAGAGCCCCGGCGCGTCGTGGCCCTTGGAGGAAAAATAGAGGTCGTCGTTCTTGAGCGCGTTGAGATAGAGCCACGACACCACGTCGAGGCTCGAGAAGCTCGAGCCGAGATGGCCGGAGCCCGCGCGGGCGATCATGTAGAGTGTGTTCAGCCGGCACATATCGGCGAAGATGGCCGTCTTCTCCGGCGCGCTCGCCTCGTTCAATGTGCGCACGCGATCGAACTCGCTCTTCGGCACGTAATACAGGGTCGACTCGACGACCTTTCCGATCAGCTCACCCAACGCGTCCCTCGCTTATTTTTGTCTCGACGAAGGGCGCTTCCGCGACCTTCGGCAAAATGAACTTGCCTTGCGCCACCATGGCTTCCGCATAGTCCCAGTCATACTGATTGTTGATGTCGAAGCCCTCGGCCTCGTCGGTGAAGAAGGGCATGACGCTGACGCCCGCGATGGTTCGCCCCTCGAGCACGACTCTGGACCAGGCGATCTCGAGGCTCGCATTCTGCACGAACACTTCCGGCAGCGCCGCCATCTGGCTCGAATGCCAGGGCTGCGCTTCGGGGGCAAGCGGCATGAGCGGCAGCATGCGTTTCCCGCGCACCACCCACATCTTGCCAGGATGCTGGGTGACCTTCTCCACCGCGCGGAGCGAGTCCACGCCATCCTCGGCAAGAAATTCCGCCCAGGCACGCTTGATGGTGTCGGCGGTGCGGAACGGGCTCGTCGGGCGAAGGATGCTGAAGCAGTCGTAGGTCCGGCCTTCAGCGCGCAAACGCTTCAGCGTGTCCTCGACCCATTCGATGTCGGGCGAGGTTGAGGTCGCGAACTCTGCGGGCCGCAGGAACGGGATCTCGGCGCCGTAATGGTGCGCGATCCTCGCCAGCCGCCCGGTGTCGGTCGAGCAGATCACGGCGTCGAACACGCCGCTCTCGCGCGCTGCCGCGATCGCATAGGCCATCAAGGGATGCCCGCCCAGCGCCCGCGCGTTCTTGTCGATCACGCGCTTGGAGCCTTAGCGCGCCGGTATGAAGGCGACTACGCTTGGCATCTGACGAAAGGACTCCGTACGCTTTAAAGTTTCTTGGGGCGAACCTGGATATAGATATCCTTCAGCTCGCTATAGACGTCGAGGGCTTCGGTACCGGGCTCGCGTGAGCCGTTGCCGGACTGGCGCAAGCCGCCGAAGGGCATATGCGGCTCAGAGCCGAACGTCCCGGCATTGACCACGGCCACGCCGCTCCTGACCTTATGGGCGAAGTCGATGCCCCGGTCGACGCTTGTCGTGTGGATGCAGGCGGTGAGCCCGTAAAGGGAATCGTTGGCGAGCGCGAGCGCCTCGTCGTAACCGCCCACCCGATAAAGGCAGGCGATCGGCCCGAACAGCTCGTGGCGGGAGATATCGGCGTCCGGTGCCGCATTCTCGATCACGGTGGGGGCGAGGTAGGAGCCCTTGGCGTGCGCGGGATCGGTCAGCCTTTGCCCGCCGGTCAGCACGCGCGCCCCCTCCTTGGCTGCCTTCTCGACGGCGGCAAGCATGGTGTTGAGCTGGCGCTCGTTGATGACCGGACCAAAATCGTCGCCGTCTGCCGGCCCGACCTTCAGCGCTTTCGCCGCCGCGACGAGCTTGTCGCGGAACGCGTCATAGACCTGATCGAACACGATGATGCGGCTCCCCGCCGCGCAGCGTTGGCCGGCATTGGAGAAGGCGGAGAGAGAGACCCACTTCACCGCCTCGTCGAGATCGGCGTCGTCGCACACGATCAGCGGGTTCTTGCCGCCGAGCTCGAGCGAGACCTTTTTCAGCGTCTTCCCGCACACCTCGCCGATCCATTTGCCCACTTTGGTCGAGCCGGTGAAGCTCACCACGTCGACGCGGGCGTGCTCGACGAGAGGCGCGCCGCATTCGGTGCCGAAGCCTTGGATCACGTTGAGCACGCCTGGCGGCAAGCCCGCCTCGTGCGCGATCTTGGCGAACAGCCAGGAGGTGGCAGGGGTATCCTCTGCCGCCTTCAGGATCGCGGCGTTGCCGCAGATGAGCGCCGGAAACACCTTCCACGCGGTATTGGCGATCGGCGTGTTGGCCGCGATGATGAGCCCGGCCACGCCGCAGGGCTGGCGCACGATCATGGCGTATTTGTCGGGCGCACCGCTCGTGGTGGTGCGGCCATAGAGCCTCTGCCCTTCGCCCGCGAAGAAGCGGCCAAGGGCGATCGCCCCGCCCGCCTCGCCGAAGGCCTCCTTGGGCGATTTGCCGGTCTCCTTGGCCACCACCTCCGCCAGCTCTTGCTGCCGCGCCTCGAGCGCGTTGCACATACGAAAGAGGATCAGGCCCCGCTGCACGGCGGGCGTGGCCGCCCAGGCGGCTTGCGCCCGGGCCGCAGCTTCGACCGCCGCCTCGACATCGACAGGTCCCGACCGCGCCACGGTGAAGAGGAGCGCCCCGTCATGGGGCGAGCGCTTCTCGAACGTCGCGCCGGAGGCCGCATGACGTTGCTCGCCCTCGATCCAATTGCCTATGGTCGCGTCCGCCGGGATGGCGCGTTCTCCCTTGACCTGCCGGGCATTTTTCTAGAGGGCGGTGAAGCCGCCGTCGACGACGATGTTCGACCCCGTCACATAGGAGGCGGCGTCGGATAAGAGAAACTGCACCACGCCATTATACTCGTTGACGTCGGCCATGCGCCCGAGCGGCACCTTGGCCTGATAGCGCGCAAGAAAGGCCGGATCCTGGTTGTTGTAGACTCCGCCGAGGGTGAGCGTGTTGACCCGCACCCCCTTGCCGCCCCAATAGGCGGCCAGATAGCGCGTGAGGTTGTAAAGGGCCGATTTCGAGGTCGAATAGGCGACGGGCTTATAGAAGATCTCGCCCCGGTCGCGGCGATATTGGTAAAGGCTCTGGTCGGGCGAGACCATGCCGTAGATCGAGGCGATGTTGACGATCGAGCCGCGGCCTTGGGCAGCCATGGCGCCACCGAACACCTGGCAGCAGAGAAACGTCCCCTTCACATTGACGCTCATGATCCGGTCGAAGGAGGCCTCGGGATAGGTCTCGAACGGCCCGTTCTCCTCAGGCGGCGAGTCGGGAGGGGAATCGAGCGCGGCGGCATTGACGAGGCCGGACGGCGCTTCCCAGCGCGCTTCGATCTGGGCGAGCGCCTTTTCCAGCGCGGGACGGTCGGTGATATCGCAGGCAACCGAGAGGAGGCTCTCCGTCTCCTTGACCGGGGCCCGGTCGATCACGGCGATCTTCGCCCCGGCGGCGCCAAGGAAGGTGCTGAAGGCCCGGCCGAGCTGCCCCGCCCCGCCCGTGACGATCACCACCCGGCCACGAACGTCGAACGGCGACGGCTCGCTCACCTTCTTCCCCTAGCCAACAGACAGGCGCGGTCTTGTGAAGGACCGCCGATCGCGTCGCGATGACAGGCAAATATCCCCGCGCGGGCGATGGCGAGAGCCATCACCCCGCCTCGAGATGAGCGGCAGGATCGTTGCACGCCCCGGCGGCCGGCGAGAAAGGCCTATGCCGACGCCCGCGTGATCGCCTCCTCGCTCACCGCGATGGAATCCTCGACGCGGAGGGTGTCGTCGACCTTCAAATCCTTGATCAGCCGGCGTCCCACCATGGTGTCGAACATATAGGGCTTGAGCCCGTCGCCCGGCGATTTGATGGCGATGTCCTCAGCCGTGAGGATGTGACCTGCCGGCAAATCGCGCGCCGCCACGAGTTTCTTCGACATCTTCTTGATCGGGCCGACCTCGCTGTCATAGCGCCGCTTCTCGCCCCTGCCGAGCGAGAGCTTGGTGCGCTGCAGATCGCGCACGAGCTTGCGCAAGCCGGTCGGCTCGAGCGAGAAGGCGTGGTCGGTGCCCTTCATGGCGCGGTTGAGCGTGAAGTGCTTCTCGATGACGCGGGAGCCGAGCACGTGCGCCGGCGGGCCCATGGAGATGCCGCTGTCATGGGACGAGAAGCCGATCACGGCGTCCGGGAAGGCGTGGCGGAAGGTGGTGATCACGCCGAG
>JBGQMX010000041.1:0-22463 GCA_041500805.1 Methyloceanibacter sp. | reverse complement strand
GCGCGGAGTTCCTGGGTCTATGTCGATGGGGAGACCTTTAATGGCGTGCGCGCCGACATTGGCGGCGACCCCAACGAGCCATGGGTGCACATCGCCTGGAAATATATCAGCACGGCGAAGGACTCCTGGCTTGGCGTGGAAGCGAACCTCGGAGCCATCGGCGCGCTCTACAACCTGACCATGGACCCCTATGAGAAATACGACATGATCTTCAACGGCGCTCAGGCGATGCGGGTGCTGTCGTCCTCTGCCGGCAAATATGCTGGCCAAGACAATGGCTGGGCGGCGGCGCTCGTCGCTCCCGTCATCCTCGCTTTCGACCAGTCGATCATGAAATATCCGAACATCAGGCGCTTCCCAGGCGGAGCGTCGACCGATTTGACGCCGAACCTCCAGAATCCTGAGAACCCGGTCCCGGCGCTTAAGGACCAGCCTGCCCCGCCGCCGGTCGGCGGCAGTGGCGGCTAATCTCAGCCAGACGAAGGGGGGCGTGTGCAATCGCACGCCCCCCTCTCGATTTTGACTTGAGCAGCGGCGGGGGAGGAGGCCGGGGCCGATTATTGCCCGGGCGGCAGGCTTTATGGTATTTGCGCGGGGGGAGAGAGCAACAATTCGGGCTTAAGAGGGGAGTGGAATGCACATCGATCCGTCAGAAGGCCATCCGGCCATGGACTATTCCGAGCATGAGAGGACCTACAGACTGTTCCTCAAGATGACGATCTGGCTCGTGGCCAGCGTGATCGTGCTCATGGCGCTTCTTGCCATCTTTGTGGTTTGATCCCGCGTCCTCTTTCCGCCTGGCAGCCTCCCTTTAATTTCGACTTGAGTCCGCAGGGGCGCTAGCTTTGCGCCTGGCGCGAAGCTACGGAGCCACGATGATTGCCATTGGCGTGCCCGCCGAAGGAGAGGACGAGCCGCGCATCGGGCTGACGCCCGAGACGGTCAAGAAGCTCGTGAAGCTCGGGGCCGACGTCACGGTGCGCTCGGGCGCAGGTCTCCGATCCCACTTTTCCGATTCTGACTATAGCGCCGCAGGGGCGAAGATCGCCAAGACCGACGCCGAGGCGGTTGGCGATGCCGACATCGTGCTCACCGTCCGGCGGCCCACACAAGCGCTGGCAAAGTCCATGAAGAAGGGCGCAGCTCTGATCGGCATGCTCGATCCTTTCTCCGACGCCGACGGCCTCGATGCGCTCGCCAAGACCGGTGCTGCTCTCTTCACCATGGAGCTCATGCCGCGCATCAGCCGCGCGCAAGTCATGGACGTGCTGTCGTCGCAGTCGAACCTCGCCGGCTACAAGGCGGTGGTCGATGCGGCCGCTGCCTTCGAGCGCGCGCTGCCGATGATGATGACGGCGGCCGGCACGGTTCCCGCTGCGCGGGTGTTCGTCATGGGCGTGGGGGTTGCCGGGCTCCAGGCCATCGCCACGGCTCGGCGGCTCGGCGCCATCGTCACCGCGACCGACGTGCGCCCGGCCGTCAAGGAGCAGGTGGCCTCGCTCGGCGCGAAATTCATTGCCGTGGAGGACGAGGAGTTCAAGCAGGCCGAGACGGCGGCGGGCTACGCCAAGGAGATGTCCGACGCCTACAAGAAGAAGCAGGCAGCACTCGTCGCCGAGCACGTCAAGAACCAGGACATCGTCATCACCACGGCGCTGATCCCGGGCCGGCCGGCGCCGAAGCTCATCTCCAAGGAGATGATCGAAAGCATGCGGCCCGGCTCCATCATCGTCGATCTTGCCGTCGAGCGCGGCGGCAATGCCGAGCTCGCCAGGCCGGGCGAGATCGTCGAGCACAACGGCGTGCGCATTTTCGGCAAGCTCAATCTGCCGGGCCTGGTGCCGGTGAATGCGTCGAGCCTTTACGCGCGTAACCTGCAGGCCTTCGTCGAGCCCATGATCGACAAGGAGAAAAAGGCGCTCGCCATCAATTGGGACGACGAGCTCGTCAAAGGCACGCTGATCGCCCGGAACGGCGCCATCGTGAACGCGATGATCGCCGAAAAGCTCGGGAAGCCTAAGCCCGGCAACGCGTCGCCGGCCAAGGAAGCGGTCAACGGTAGCGCCAAGGGCGAGGCGAAAAAGAACGGCCCCAAGCGCCAACCAAAGGGAGCCAAGACATGACGGCACGAATGGCATGGCTTGCGCTCGCGATCCTTTGCCTGGCGATGCTTGCGGAAGGAGCGTTGAGCGGCACGGCTCACGCGCAAGAAGCGGCCCAGCAAGAGGGCGCGCATGACTTCGTGTATCGCTTCTCGATCTTCGTGATCGCGATCTTCGTCGGCTATTACGTGGTGTGGAGCGTGACGCCGGCGCTGCACACGCCGCTGATGTCGGTGACCAATGCGATCTCCTCGGTGATCATGGTGGGCGCGCTCCTTGCCGTCGCCGTCGAGGCTGCCAACGCTTCAGGCGGTAGCGGTCATTTGCTTGCGAAGCTGTTCGGCTTTGCCGCGCTCGTCATGGCGAGCGTCAACATTTTCGGCGGCTTCCTCGTCACCCAGCGCATGCTCGCCATGTATCAAAAGAAAAAGAAATGAACTCCGATCTCGGCGCGCTCCTTTATCTCACCGCGGGCGTCCTCTTCATCCTGGCGCTGCGCGGCCTGTCGTCGCCCGAGACCTCGCGGCGGGGGAATTATCTCGGCATGGCCGGCATGGCCATTGCCGTCGTCACCACCCTCGCCGTGGCGCGGCCGCAAGAGCCGCTGACCTGGGCGATGATCGCGGGCGGCATCGCGATCGGCGGCGGCATCGGTGCGGTGATCGCCCGCCGCATTCCCATGACGGCGATGCCGGAGCTGGTCGCGGCCTTCCATTCGCTGGTCGGTCTTGCCGCTGTGCTCGTTGCGGCGGCCGCGTTCTACGCGCCCGAGGCTTTCGGCATCGGCAGCCCCGGCGCCATCCATACGCAGAGCCTGGTCGAGATGTCGCTCGGCACGGCAATAGGCGCCGTCACCTTCACGGGCTCGATCATCGCCTTCTTGAAGCTTTCGGGGCGCATGTCGGGCAAGCCCATCATCCTCCACGGCCGGCATATCCTCAATATCGGGCTTGCGCTCGCGCTTCTCGCCTGCATCGTCATGTTCTGCCAGGCGCAGGTCGCCGTCTATTTCTGGGCGATCGCCGCGCTCTCGCTTCTGCTCGGCGTGCTCATCATCGTTCCCATCGGCGGCGCCGACATGCCGGTCGTCATCTCGATGCTGAACTCCTATTCGGGGTGGGCGGCCGCCGGCATCGGCTTCACCCTCGGCAACACCGCGCTCATCATCACCGGCGCGCTGGTCGGCTCGTCCGGTGCGATCCTCTCCTACATCATGTGCAAGGGGATGAACCGCTCCTTCATCAGCGTCATCCTTGGCGGCTTCGGTGGCGAGGTCGCGGGGCCTGCCGCCGGTGGCGAGCAGAAGCCGGTGAAGCTCGGCTCGGCGGAGGATGCGGCCTTCCTCATGAAGAACGCCAGCAAGGTGATCATCGTGCCGGGTTACGGCATGGCGGTGGCGCAGGCCCAGCACGCGCTCCGCGAGATGGCTGACGGCCTGAAAAAGGCGGGCGTCGAGGTCAAATATGCGATCCACCCGGTGGCGGGCCGTATGCCGGGCCACATGAACGTGCTGCTCGCCGAGGCCAATGTCCCTTACGATGAGGTGTTCGAGCTCGAGGACATCAACAGCGAGTTCGCACAAGCCGACGTGGTCTATGTGATCGGCGCCAACGACGTGACCAATCCGGCGGCGGAGGACGATCCCACCTCTCCCATCTATGGCATGCCGGTGTTGCAGGTGTGGAAGGCCGGCACCGTGCTCTTCAACAAGCGGTCGCTCGCGAGCGGCTATGCCGGCATCGACAACCCGCTCTTCTACCGCGACAACACCATGATGGTGCTCGGCGACGCCAAGAAGATGACCGAGTCCATCGCCAAGTCGCTGTGATAGTGTCGCGACCCTGGAGATGCGAATTCGGGGCGGCGCGTGCCACGAGATCCGCTCCCGATATTCTTGAGCAAGGTTATCCCATTGATAACGAGGAACAAAGGCTCACATGTGTTATAAGTTGCGATGTCATCCCCCGGGCACGAGGATTGCATCGGCAGCGGGGGGATTGCCTTTCCGGCCCAGGCGGGGATAACCTTAGCCTGGGGTCCGGCTATTCTTGGAAACATGCACGGTCTTCTTGTGTGGGGGGCAAGGGCTTGCGCCCTCGTGATCATGACAGCGCCGGCTATGGCGCAAGGGCTGTCCTGCGACGCGCCGCAGAAGCTCATGCTCGAGATCGACCTCATGTTCGGCCGCAATATCGGCGGGGAGCTCGGGGTGAGCGAGGGGCTCTGGTCGGACTTCATGGCAAGCGAGATCACGCCCCGCTTTCCGGAAGGGCTCACGGTGCTCGATGCCATGGGTCAATGGCAGGACAAGGAGCGGAACACCATCGTCAAGGAGCCGAGCAAGGACGTCCGCGCGGATGGTTTCCGGAGGGTTAGTATCGTGCATGAACAGGTCATTCAAGTTGCGTTCATCACGATTACGATAGTCGGATTGTCGCCAATTCAAATGCAATGACTCGAAAGGTATTGCTTGAGCCATGTTGAACCTACTGCTTTCACTCGCGGGCTGTTTTGCGCTGGTCCTCATCATCGGCCGCCTGCTGCACCGCTATTTCATCTACATCCCGGACCGCACGCGGATTGCCCCCAAGGATGCGGGTCTCGCTGGCGTTGAGGAGATCGTCCTCAAGGCGGCCGACGGCACAAAGCTCATCGCCTGGTATTTGCCGGCGCGCGAGCCGAAGCCGACGCTTCTCTATTTCACCGGCAATAGCGGTAACGTGGCCAACCGCGCCGGCAAGATCGCGACCATCGGATCCGACGGCTATGGGGTGTTCATGCTCAACTACCGCCGCTATGGCGGTTCGGAGGGCAGGCCGACCGAGGCGAGGAACGCCGCCGACGCCGTCAGTGCCTATGATTGCCTGCGCGGGCTCGGCGTTGCTCCTCAGGATATCGTGGCTTACGGCGAATCGCTCGGGACCGCGGTTGCCACGCGGCTCAGCCTGCAGCGCCAAGTAAAGGCGCTCGTGCTTGAGGCGCCGTTCACCTCGTGCGTGGATGTCGGCCAATTGATGTGGACGGGGTTGCCGCTGAATCTGATCATGGTCGATCAGTATCGCACCATCGACCGCATTGCCGAGGTGAAGGTGCCGCTCTTCATCGTCCATGGCGGCCGGGACAACATCATCCCACTCGACTTGGCGCGCCGCGTCTATCATCGAGCCAATGAGCCGAAGAGTCTCGTAGTGGTGCCGCAGGCGGGTCACAACGACCTGTTCGAGCGGGGCGCCTGGGAGAAGGTGCTTGGCTTTCTCGACAGCCTGAGGCCGGTGCCGGTCATGAAGGCAGGGCGTCAGGTGGAGATCGCCGCGGCGGCGAATAGCGAGGACAGGTGAGGCTGAAATAGCCTCGATGCCCGTGGGGCTTGCGCCCCCGGGCATGACAACAATTCAGAAAGATAGAGTTGGTCTAGCGGCGGCCGCGGGGGCGTGCTGCTGCTGATGCGGCAGCGGCAGTTGCTCCGACGCCACCACCACCTTCGCGCTGCGCCTTCTTGCGGGCGAGCTTGCGGGCGCGGCGGATGGCCTCGGCCTTCTCGCGGGCGCGCTTCTCTGACGGCTTCTCGTAATAGTTACGGAGCTTCATCTCGCGGAAGATGCCTTCGCGCTGCATTTTCTTCTTCAGCGCCCTCAAGGCCTGATCGACATTGTTATCGCGAACGACGACTTGCACGCGCTCTCATCTCCGATTGGCCGTTGATTTTTGGATTGGAGGCGGGGGCCAAATACGACCCTGACCTGAACCGGCCAAGGTCCCGCATCCAGATTTGCTCTAACAGAAGGCCCGCCGATTGTCCAGATGGCTCACGCCTATCGGGTCAGTCGGGAGAACCGGCATGCTCGGCATGTGGGACGCAGGTTGCGGTCGTCTCCATGCCGTCGCGCCGCCACATGAACTTTTGACTGTCGGGGTAATCGGCGTCCTTTGGGTGGGCCTCTGCCCAAGCGTGCCAGTCGTTGTAGACCCGCTTATACTCCGCACGCATTTTCTCTTCGGCCTTCAGACAGTCGTCAAGGCTGTCAAAGAGGAGCCAGGTCTTGACCGGGATCGTCCCGAAAATGAGAACAAGCAGCATCCACTTCATCTGCCCGACTCCTTGGTTTCCGCCAGCGCCCGAACCTAGCCCAACAAGCGGTCAGCTCTTAGGGTAAAGCCTCGTGACGTGGCCCATCTTGCGCCCCTGACGGGCCTCGGCCTTGCCGTAAAGGTGCACGGCGGTCGCTGGCTCGGCGGCGAACTCGCGCCAGCGCTCGACGTCGGACCCGATCAGATTGGTCATCACGGCGTCGCTGTGGCGCGCGGTGTCTCCGAGCGGCCATCCGGCAATCGCGCGGATATGATTCTCGAACTGGCTGATGAGGCAGGCGTCGAGCGTCCAATGGCCGGAATTGTGCACCCGCGGCGCGATCTCGTTGACGATGAGCCCGGGCCGTTCGCCTTCGCGCTGGAACAGCTCCACGCAGAGCACGCCCACATGGCCGAGCGCCTCGGCGATCGTGTTGGCGATGGCCGTCGCCTCGGCAACGATGCCCGCAGAGCTCCGGGCGGGCACGCGGCTGATGGCGAGGATGCCCCCCTGATGCACATTCTCGACAAGATTGTAGACCTGAAACGCGCCGTCCTGTCCGCGCATGGCGATGACCGACACCTCGCGCTCGAACAGCACGATGCCTTCGAGCAGCGCCGGCGCGTGGCCGACGGCTTCAAGCGCCGCCGGTGCGTCGGCCTCGGCGCTGATGAGCACCTGTCCCTTGCCGTCATAACCGAGCCGCCGCGTCTTGAGGAGCGCCGGGAGCTTCACGCTGGCAAGAGCGGCGCGCAAATCCTCTAGCGTATCGACGGGCGCATAGGGAGCGACGGGAATGCCGAGCCCGCGCATGAAGTTCTTCTCGGCGAGCCGGTCTTGCGCGACGGCGAAGGACTTGGCCCGCGGAAAGACGGGAGCGACGCGCCCCGCGGCCTCCAGCGTCTCGGCCGGGACATTCTCGAACTCGCATGTCACCACGTCCACGGCGCCCGCGAACCGCGCAAGCGCGTCCTTGTCCGTATAAAGGCCGACCGTCCTTGCCGCGGCGACATCGAAGGCGGGCGCGTTCGGCTCATCGGAATAGATGTGGGCCTTGAGCCCGAGCCTCGCCGCCGCAACCGCGAGCATGCGGCCGAGCTGGCCGCCACCGAGAATGCCGATGGTGCTGCCGGGGGGCAGCGGGCTCTCAGGCATTATCCTCGAGCGCCTCGGCTATTGCATCGGTCTGCGCCGCGCGCCAGGCCGCAACTCGGGCGGCAAGTCTCGCATCGTTGAGCGCGAGAATCTGCGCGGCTAAAATTCCGGCATTGGTGGCGCCAGCCTCGCCGATGGCAAGCGTGCCGACCGGCACTCCGGCCGGCATCTGGGCGATGGAGAGCAGGCTGTCGAGGCCCTTCAACGCGCGGCTCTCGATGGGCACGCCGAGCACCGGCAGCTCCGTCATCGAGGCGGTCATGCCGGGGAGGTGCGCGGCCCCGCCGGCACCGGCGATGATGACCTTGAGCCCGCGCTCCCGCGCGCTCGTCGCATAGGTATAAAGCCGCTTAGGGGTGCGGTGGGCCGAGACGACGCGGGTCTCGTAAGGCACTTTCAACGCATCGAGCACGGCTGCCGCAGCCTTCAGCGTCGGCCAGTCGGAGCGGCTGCCCATGATGATGCCGACGACGGGCTTCTCGACGCTCATGCTCGCGCTCGTGGGATGATCAGGCTGGGGCAGCGGAAAGCGCGGGATTATAGGGTTGCGCCTTTGCTTGGCAAGGCAAGTCTCAAGGCTTTCGGCGACTTAGGGGAAGGGGGCCGCCGCGGTCAGGCGATGATATCGGGGAGAAGCTGATCCTCGATGCGGGCGATCTCGTCCTTGAGAAACAGCTTCTTCTTCTTGAGCCGCTTGAGCTGGAGCGCATCGGCACGGCCCGATTCTTCCAGCGCATTGATGGCGCTGTCGAGGTCGCGGTGCTCCTGCTTGAGCCTGAGCAGCGTCGTCCGGAGCTCGCGAATCTCCTCGCTCTCCATCGGACGTCCCCTGCTCCCCTGCCTGCCACTCGGGACGGCCGAAAGTATCGCGGCGAACCGGGGGCTGCGCAAGGCCCTGAGCGCATGGCAACGCGTCGTGCGTTGTTGACCTGCCGCAAGGAGTGACAGCACACCGCAGGGCAACATTAGACAAATCGTTGTCGATTTGACACAATGGATGGCCCGAGACCAACTGCTGGAGGTCCCATATGGCGCTTGACGCACACATCGTGGAGTTGTCGGAGAAGCACCGCGCATTAGATCGCAAAATCGAAGAAGAGCAGGCGAGGCCGACGGCCGACCCGCTTAAGATCGCGGAGTGGAAGCGTCAAAAATTGCGTCTCAAGGATGAGATGGAGCGGCTGAAACACGAGCCCAGCCACTAGGCTTGGCGGCCCGTAGCAAGGTGAAGTTCAGAGCCGGACATTGAGCGTCCTGACCCGCGCGGCGGCGTTCGCGCGAAGGAGCTTTAGAAGGCCGTGGGGGCACAGGCGATCGCATTGTCCCCTCGGCCTTTCATTTTGGCCAGGCTCGAGAGTGACGAGCACCAAGGACGCGCGGGGCGACCGCCGGCATTGCACATGGCGATTCGGCATGAGGGAGGCGAGGGTATGCCGGGCGGAGCTGGGCTTGGTCGGGGAAGGCTCGGAGCGCTTACCGCTGCGGTTGTCGCCTTGCTCGTTGGGCTTGCGGCAACGCCTTCGGGGGCCGTCCAGAAAGACCTGACCGACAAGGGCGAGGCGCTGGTCAAGGAGAACTGCTCGCGCTGCCATGCCATCGGCAAGGAGGGCGACAGCCCCCATCCTCCGGCGCCGCCGTTCCGCACCTTGTCCAGCAAATACCCTATCGAGGATCTCGCCGAATCGCTTGCCGAGGGCATCGTCTCAGGCCATCCTGACATGCCGATCTTCGTGTTCAGCCCCCATGACGTCGAGGCGATCATCGAATATCTGCAGTCGATCCAGGAGCAGCAGGCCCCGCCGGCCGAGCAGCCGAAGCAACCCGCTCAGTAGCTCAAACGTCGGCGGCGCCTTCGGGCCACATCAGCCAGTTGCGGGCGGCTTCCACCTCATCGGGCGGGAAATGCTCGACCTCGCAGCTTATGAAGGGCGCAACGAGGGCCGACCAGAGATGATGCACGTCCGGATTGACGACGACGGCGAGCCGGCTGAAATCGTGTAGATGCCTCAGGCTGAACTTCACATCGTGCCAGAAGGCGAGAGCGTCCATCCCCTCGAAATCCTGGATGACTTCGAGCACGCGCACCTGGCCGTGGCGCTTGATGAAGGCTTCGAGCTTTTTGGCGATGGCGTCGAACTCTTCCGTCGACACGCGGCCCCCGAGGACGATCTCGACCGCCTGCGCATTGTCGTATTCCTTATAGGAGAGCATGGGGTCATCCGGCGGCGCGAGGGTCGGGCTCACGCATCCTAGTCCATGAGCGCGAGCTGCGCCTAGCCGTCGCAATCAGCGGAGCATTTCTCGCTGGAGACGCGCATTTGTCTTGAGGCTTTTCGAGCCACTTCGTGGCTCGCCTATGGTGCGCTCGGCCTCGGCGGCGTGGCCTTAGTCTCTGCCGGACTTGGCCTTTTCGCCCCGACGCTCTTGGCGCTGTGACGCTTCACCGAAAATTAGGCTTAACCGTTCGATAAAAGTCACGCGAAGCCACGCTGTTGCCGCCTTTTTCGCTCCTAATGGCGGTGGGGTAAACGGGAGGCCTGCCATCAAACGGCTTATCATTTCGCTCATGGCCATCGGCGCCATCGCCTGTGGCGCAATCTTCATGGTCCTCAGTCCGCAGCCCAAGATCAAGCGGACGACGAGTCCGCCGCCGCGGCCGCTCGCCTATGAGCAGCGGCTCGCCACGCCTCAGCCGGAGGCCGCGCCGGGAAAGAGTGGCCCCCCGCAAAAAGAGATCTCGCCGGTCGAGCCTCTCCCGGTCGAGGCAGCTCCTGCCGAGACAGCTCCTGGCGAGACGGCTCCTGCCGCTTCGGTCGAGACCGCGGCGCCGGAGCCAGACGCGCAGGACGCGGCCGCTGCGGAAGAGAGCGCCCCTGACGCCGGCGCGCCTACGGCCGACAACCCCGCCTCATCGGATGAGACGCCGCTGCCGTCGGCAGAGAATGCCGACGGGGCGTCCCAGGATCGCCCAGGTCCACCGGATCAGATGGCGGCATGGCCGCGGGAAGGCGCCGATCCATCCCAGCCGGTGGCGCCGGGAGAGGGGGCCGACGCCTCCGATCCAAACGCGCCGCCCGTGGCACCGGGAGAGGGGGCCGACGCCTCCGATCCAAACGCGCCGCCCGGAGAGCCCGGGGAAGGCGCCGATGAGTGGGTGCAGGTCCTTGTCTCAGGCGCTGGGATGTATGCGACCGCCTCCGACGACGCCCCCATGCTGTTCGCCTTTCCTTACGGCCGCGGTCTCAAGGTTGTGTCGCGCTACCAGGACTGGGTCGAGGTGACCGATCCGCAGAGTGCCGCGACCGGCTGGATGAAGTCCTCGTATCTGGCGCCGGTCGCTGCCGCGCCTGGTCCGCCCGGGGAGGTGGATGCGGGCTATCAGGATGAGCAGCCCCGGGGCTGGTTTCGCCGAAGGCCGGGCGGCCTAGCTGACGTCATTAGCCGGGCGCTCGGCGGCCTTTAGGGCTGTCGGAGCAAGTCGCGGTTAGCCCGGGCCTTCTTGCTCTTCCTCGCTCGGGCGACCTTGAGTGCCTCGCGGGCCCAGGTCGCCAGCTCCTCCGGATCATCCAACAGGCGCTCGGGCACCTCCAAGTATGACATGGCGATCGGCGCTCGGCCGGACGCTCGATAGGTGAAGGGTTTCTTGTCCTCGGCGGCGAAAGCGCGAGCTGAGGCGTCGTCCGCTTTCAGATACAGGGTGTCGTCCACCAGGATCGCAAACATCACGCCGTCGGCGTAGATGCCTGCGCCTCCGAACATGCTGCGAATGGTGACCGGCCCGAAATTCGCAAGCAGGTCCCTCACGAACTCCTTGTACCCGGCGGTCACACCCATCGGTGGGACATCGTCTCAAGCGAGAGGCAGAGCCGCTAAGGGGCGGGGCTCGTCGTGGGTGGGGTGGTCGTGGCCGGCGTCATGGCCGTTGCCATGATTGTGCCCGTTGCCCTGGCCATTCGTCGAAGCCCCGTTCCCCACATGGCCGCCAGCGGTATGCCCATTGCCGCGATGGCCCGCCACGCGCAGCTCGCGCTCGACGGCGACGCGCGCGGCCTCGTTCTGGGTGTAGAGTTCCATATGCTCGGCATCTTCCTCGGCCACCGGCGTCAGCGATCCGTCCATATAGAGCTTGGCGTGTGGGTCGGCCTCGATCCTGCGCACGATCGACTTGAGGTGCCACCAGCGGCGCGCGATCAGCACGGTCTTGCGGGCGATGTCCGCGGCGTAACGGCCATAGAAGACGATGGGCGATTCCAGCGGCAGGCCTGAGCGGCGCTCGCGGCGGTATTTGAGGCGGAAGATGCCCCATTGCAGGGGATGCAGCTTCTCGATCGGCACGGCACTCGAGAACCAGAACAGCACCGGCATCAGCGACCGGATGTTGATCCCGCTCGCATAGGCGCGGCGGAGGATGGTCTCGAGGTGATCGTCGGTGTAGTAGATGCCCCAGGCCGTCTGATAGGCGCCCTCCCACTCGCCCGCCGTCATCTTGGGGTGGGCGGTGACCACGTGCTCGACGTCGTATTTGTTCATGTCAGGGTCCATCCAGACCCCCTTCTCCCACAGCACCTTGTGGTCCTCGGACCCCGGCAGCGGCGTGAGCACGAAGAACTCGAGCATGTCGAGCGGCAGCTCTTTCTTGATGATTTCCAGGTCGTGGCGGATCGACTCCGGCGTGTCGTTGGGAAAGCCGAGGATGTAGCCGGCGTAGGTGATGATGCCGACCCGCTTCCATTCGAGCAGCATCTTGCGGTACTCGGTGATCTTGTTCTGCCGCTTCTTGGCGGCGATCAGGTTCGCCGGGTTGATGTTCTCGAGCCCGATGAACACGCGGGTGACGCCGGCGCGGCGCGATTTATCGATGAAGTTCTCGATCTTGTGGCAGAGCGTGTCGACCTGGACACAAAAGCCGATGTTCAGGCCGTCCACTTCACGCAGCTTGATGATCCGATCGTAGATCGCTTCCCAATCCTTGTTGCGGGCAAAATTATCGTCGGTGATGAAGAAGCGATTGACCCCTTGAGCATAATTCATGCGGATGATCTGCTCGACGCTATCGGGGGAGCGGTAGCGTGACTTTCGCCCTTGCACGTTGATGATGGTGCAGAAGGAGCACTGGAAGGGGCAGCCGCGGCCGGCATCGAAGCTCGTCACATTGCCGATCGTTCGCCTGACGAAGTCGACCGGCAGGAAGGGTGGCGAGGCGATGTCGCCGATGTCCGGCAGATGCTTCATATGATCGTAAAGCGGACGAAGCTCGCCGCGCGCGGCGTCCACTATGGCTTCCTCGAAGCCTTCCTCGGCCTCGCCCGCGTAAATGCAAACGCCGAGATCCTGCGCGGCTTTGATGTCGGCTGGGATCTCGGACAGCATGGCGAGGCAGCCGGACACGTGAAAGCCGCCGATCAAGACCTGCACGCCCGCCTCGCGCAGAGGCCGCGCGATGTCGACGGCACGGGGGAATTCATTCGATTGCACGCCGACGATCCCGACCAGGCCAAGGCCCCCGTTCTTCTCGATGAGGCGCGCGATGTCGCGCGGGCGCACAGGGGTATTGGTCTCGTCCATGGCGTAGACGTCGATGGGCAGGTCGGGGCCAAGCAGCTCCCGCGCGGCAGCGCCCTTGGCAAGGCTAAAGACTGCGGCCAGCGAGTTCGACGGCATGGTCGAGCGCAGCCACTGCACGACGTAGCCATCCGCGTCGTAATGGGACGGCTTGATCAAGAAGATCTGGAATCGCTTTGTCGTCGCGCTTGGTCTGCTCAAGATCCCTCAATCCCAATGAGGGGAGAGCGTCCGCGCAAAAAGGCCGGAGCAGATCGCGGTAACGCTGCACCCCTGATCAGACGCTGTTACCGGCCTTGGCGTCATCGACCCCCGAAGACGTGCCGGATGGCGCAGGCCCTTGCCCTCGGGCAACTGCAGCCACGAATGATAGATCACTCAAACACATCCTAGAGCAGGGGTCCAACGAATAGCCCGCGCGGGATGGGCATCGGGGGGCCGTTGAGGTCTAATCTGAGGGCGGATTTCCGGCCGCCTGCTTGGCCTCGCTGAAGTCGGCAATGTCTTTGGCGAGGAAATAGTTGAGCATGGTGCGGATGGTGGCGATCACGGCGAGTTTGCTGATGTCGTCCCAGGTCGGCGCCACCGCCGTGCGCACGAGGTCGGCGGCAAGGGCGAATTCCAGCGCGAGCAGGATCCAGGTGGCGAATTGGAGCCAGATCGCACGGCCCCGCATCTCGTCGACCGTGCGACTAAATGCTGCCGCGAGCACGCCGGTCAGCGCCTGGAGGGCGCCGTAGCTTACGACCAAGACCGCCGCAGCCTCGATGGCGAGGGCGACAAACCCCGCCATCTCCTTGAAGAGGTCCTCGAGTGCCATGGCCGTTCCCCCACTTTTCAGATTGGCGCGAACCCTCGGTCCCGCGCAAGCCCCCAATGGGCGGGATCTTGTGATCCCCGCTTACTGTCCTCATATCCCGCGGTAACGCCTGAGTGAGCGGCGGAACCATGGACCGTTTCGTCCGTTCTCGCCGTCAGTCACGCATCAGAAGGGCTGGCCCACGCCCGAAGCGGGGCACGCTCGCCTATCAGCCATCATGGAGGATTCGAAAATGCGATTGACGCAATTTCTTGCCGTCTCGGCGGTCGCTTGTCTTGGGCTGTTCGCGGGCCTCGCGCCTGCATCGGCTCTGAACCCCGGAGCGGCTGTCGCGCCGTTAGCCCAGACCGCGCCGACAAATGTCGTCAAGGCGGATTGGTATTGCGGGCCCGGCCGCTATCTCAACCGTTGGGGCTATTGCGAGCCCTACGGCTACTATGGATATGGCTGGTACGGGTATGGCTTCCCCTATTACTACCGCCACCATCACTACAAGCATTACAACTACAACTACAACTATCATGGCCGGAACTTCTACAACTACCATGGCGGCCATGGTCATGGCGGCAATAACTTCCGCTACGGCGGCGGTGGCGGCGTCAATCTCTATGGCAGGAGCTTCAGCGGCGGTCATGGCGGTCACGGAGGCCATGGCGGCCATGGCGGTCATGGAGGTGGCGGTCACGGCGGCCACGGTGGACACAGAGGTCACGGCCACTGATCGGGCGTGCCGGCACCGGCGAGGGGTCCTACAACTCGCCGGTGAGGAATTGCGCCCGTCCGTCCCCGAAGGACCAATCCTCGTCCCCATTCTCGACGAACGAAACCACCACGTCTGAGGGCGAGATCCCGCAATAGGTTTGCAGCTCCTCGCAGAGAAGCCGGTAGAAGGTCTCCTTCTGCCGCTTTTTGCGTTTGCGGCTGATGACTTGAAGAAAGACGACCTTCTCGGTCCGGGGAATGCCAAGTCCCGTGTCCTCGACGATCATGCGCGAGCGAGGATGCTCGTGCACGATCTGGTAGCGGTCGCGCTCGGGCACGGCAAAAGCGGCGAGCATGGCGCGGTGCGCCGCGTTGAGGAGCGCCTTGATATCCGCCTCGCTGCGGCCTTCGATGAGATCGAAACGTAGCAAGGGCATTACAGCTAGACCGCTTTCGCCAGCTCGCGCAGCTTGAACTTCTGGATCTTGCCGGTCGAGGTCTTGGGCAGCTCGACGAACACCACATGGCGCGGACATTTGTAGCGGGCGAGCTTCCCGCGGCACCAGGCGATGATCTCCTCCGCCGTCACCTCGGCGCCAGGCCTGATCTCGACGAAGGCGCAAGGCGTCTCGCCCCATTTCGCGTCCGGCTTGGCCACCACTGCCGCGCCCGCGACCGCGGGATGCTTGTAGAGCACGTCCTCGACCTCGATGGAGGAGATGTTCTCGCCGCCCGAGATGATGATGTCCTTGGAGCGGTCTTTCAGCTGGATATAGCCGTCGGGGTGCAGCACGCCGAGATCGCCGGAATGGAACCAGCCTCCGGCGAAGGCCTCCTCGGTGGCTTTGCGGTTGTTCAGATAGCCTTTCATCACGATATTGCCGCGGAACATGACCTCGCCCAGGGTCTCGCCGTCAGCCTCGACACGTCCCATGGTCTCGGGGTGCATCACCGTCAGATCCTCGAGCGCGTGATAGCGCACGCCCTGCCGGATGCGCTTGGCGAGCCGCTCCTCGGGCGGAAGCTCGTCCCAGGCGGCCTTCCATTCGTTCAGCGTGGCGGGGCCATAGGTCTCGGTCAGCCCGTAGAGGTGGGTGAGCTCGAAGCCCGCCTCGTCCATCTTGGCGAGCACGGCGGCAGGCGGCGGGGCCGCGGCATGGTTGAAGGCGACGCGCTGCGTGAAGGAGCGCCGCTCCTCATCCGTCGCATTGAGCAGGCAGGCCATGACGAAGGGCGCGCCGGAGAGATGGGTGACCTTGTGCTCGGCGATGGCGTCGTACATCTGCTTGGCGCGCACTGAGCGCAAGCACACATGGGTGCCCGCGACGAGGCTGATCGACCAGGGAAAGCACCAGCCGTTGCAGTGGAACATCGGCAGCGTCCAGAGATAGACCGGGTGCTGCCCCATACCGGTGGCGATCGTGTTGGCGTAGCACATGAGCGCCGCGCCGCGATGGTGATAGACGACGCCCTTGGGGTTGCCGGTGGTGCCGCTCGTATAGTTGAGCGAGATGGCGTTCCATTCGTCCGGCGGCATCGTCCAGCGAAAGCCGGGATCGCCGTCGGCGATGAAGTCCTCGTAGTCGAGATTGCCGAGCCGCTCGCCTTCGATCCCGCATTGCAGGTCCCGATAGTCGATGAGCAGCGGCTTCACGTCGGCCATGCTGAGGGCTTGCTTGAGGACGGGCGCAAACTCGGTGTCGGCGATCAACACCTTCGCATCGGCGTGATCGAGCATGAAGGCGATGGCTGGCGCGTCGAGGCGCGTATTGATGGAGTGAAGCACGGCGCCGGCCATGGGCGCGCCGTAATGGGCCTCGAGCATGGCGGGAGAGTTGGCGAGCATCACCGAGATGGTGTCGCCTTCGCCAAACCCCCGCGAGGCAAGCGTAGAGGCGAGCTTGCGGGCGCGCGCATAGAAGTCCGCGTAGGAGATGTGCTCCTTGCCGTGGACGATGGCGGTATGGGAAGGATGCACGCTTGCCGCGCGTTCCAGGAACACAAGCGGAGTCAGCGGCTGGTAATTGGCCGGGTTTTTGTCGAGGCCGGTATCGTAAGCGTTGGCCATAGGCTTGGGCGCGTTTCCCTGTCGCACCCTAGCGAAGGCATGAACCCGTCCGCAAGGAGCCTGAAATCAATCGCCAGACATCGGGAGCCCCGCTCAAGCGCGGGAACCGGCACGTCTGGTTCCTGGATTGTCGGCTTTCGGCCCCGCGGCAACCGCGTCAGCGGTGCGAATAATAGGCAAGCACCGCGGCAAAGCCCACGAACGCGAACAGCACCAACCCCAGATAGGCGATATCAACCGTGCTCATGATGGCACCCCGTGACGTGAATCGAGGCGCAAGCATCGTTTGCGGCGTCCGGCGCCGCTTTGATCAGGGTCAAGATTGGGTGCAGCGAGCTTGCTTTGCCCGCGCAGTTGCCGGGGTTACTGGATCGCCGGGTCAAGCCCGGCGATGACGCCTGTAACCGGGATTGGCGCGCTACTCGGACGTGGCGCCGGTCCGCTTCAGGTCCTTCAGCTTGGCGAAGACCGAGTCGATGTCAGGCGTATCCTCTTCCTCATCCGGGGCCGCCATGGCCGCGCGCGCCTCTTGGGCGAGCGCCGTCGCCATCGGTCTCTCGGCAGGCGGCGTGGGAGCGGGCGCTATGGTCTCCTCGGCGGGGAGCAGCGTTCCGGTCTTGGCGGGCTCCGTTACGCCAGCCTCTTTCCGATCGCGATCGAGCCTGGCGGCGGCCTTCTTCACCTCGCCATCGAGGTCGATCTGGGTGCACAGCCCGAGCGTCACGGGGTCCTGCGCCTGAAGGTTCGGCGAATTCCAATGGCTGCGCTCGCGGATGGCGAGGATGGTCGGCTTGGTGGTGCCGACCAGGCGCATGACCTGAGAGTCCTTGAGCTCAGGATGATTCTTTAGCAGCCAGAGGATGGCGTTAGGCCGGTCCTGGCGGCGCGACACCGGCGTGTAGCGCGGGCCCCGCTTGGTCTTCACCTCGGGCACCTCGACCTTGGGCTCGGAGAGCTTCAGGCGGTGGGCGGTGTCGTCCTCGGCGGCGGCGATCTCCTCGCGGGAGAGCTGGCCGCTCGAGATGGGGTCCATGCCTTTGATGCCATGGGCTACGTCGCCGTCGGCGATGCCCTTCACCTCGAGCACGTGCAGCCCGCAAAACTGGGCGATCTGCTCGAAGGTGAGCGAGGTGTTGTCGACCAGCCATACGGCGGTCGCTTTCGGCATCAGGGGGGCACGGTCCATGGGTGTTGAAACCTCAAGAGGATAGCGGTCGTCTTCCGCCCCCTCCGGCGAAAGAGCCAAACCAAATCGGATGAAGGGGAATAACCCTATATAGGGCGTGATGCTTCCTTAGGCAATCGCTGGATTGGCTTATCCTTCGAGACGGCCGCGTCCCGCGGCCTCCTCAGGATAAGGGCGTCTCATCCTCGTGGTGAGGAGCGGCGCTCAGCGCCGCGTCTCGAACCATGAGGCCACCTACTCCACCACCAGCACGATCTTGCCGATATGCTCGGGGTCGTCGATGCGCCGGTGGGCGTCCGCCGCATCGGCAAGCTTGAAGGTCGAATCGATCACCGGCTTGAACTTGCCTTCGGCGACGAGCGGCCAGATGCGCTCCTCGATCGCCTGCGCCATGCGCGCCTTGGCCTCGGTGCTTTGGGCCCGCAGCGTCGAGCCGGTGAGCGTCAGGCGCCGCATCATCAGCCGCATCAGGTCGATCTCGACCTTGGCGCCCTTCAGGAAGGCGATCTGCACGATATGGCCGTCGAGCGCCGCCGCCTTGAGGTTGCGCTCGATATAGTCGCCGCCCACCATGTCGAGAATGACGTTGGCGCCGTGGCCGCCGGTGGACTCGCGCACGGCTTCAACGAAATCTTCCTCGCGATAGTTGACGGCGCGCAACGCGCCCAGACGAAGGCAGGCGGCGGCCTTCTCGGCGCTCCCTACCGTCACTATGACCTTGGCACCGAGTGCCACCGCGATCTGAATCGCGGTGGTGCCGATGCCGCTTGCCCCGCCATGGACGAGCAGCCATTCGCCGGGCTTGAGGGTGCCGCGCTCAAACACGTTGTGCCAGACGGTGAACACCGCCTCGGGCAGCGCCGCGGCCTCGATGAGCGACAGCCCGTGCGGGACCGGCAGGCTCGCCGCTTCGGGCGCCACCGCGAACTCCGCATAGCCGCCGCCATTGACGAGGGCTGAGACAAGATCGCCCTCCTTGAAGCGCGCAGCACCGGGCCCGAGAGCAACGACCTTACCCGCGACCTCGAGCCCGAGCAGGTCGGAAGCGCCTTTGGGGGGAGGGTAGAGGCCTTGACGCTGCAGCACGTCGGGACGGTTGATGCCGGCAGCCTCGACCTCGATCAGGATCTCTCCGGGGCCGGGCACAGGTAGCGGCCGCGTCGCCGGCACGAGCAGCTCGGGGCCGCCGGCACCCTTCGCCTCGATGACCGTCATGGTCGTTGGCAGCATTTGGTTCCCTCGCCGATAAATCCCGTCATCCACGTCAGGCCCGGCGATGACGTCGGATACAAGACGATGAGGTTAGAGCGGAATGTAGCGCGATGATAGAATGCAAGGATGGATCTCGAAGACCTCCAACCGAAGAAGCCCAAGAGCTACGAGCTCGGCCAGGACTTGAGCAAGCTCTCGGTCGGCGAGCTGGCCGCGCTCATCGATCAGCTCAAGGGCGAGATCGCCCGCGTCGAGGCGACCCTGGCGACCAAACAGTCCTCGAAAAGCGCGGCAGAGGCCGCCTTCAAGCGCTGAGCGGAAGCTCCGCAAACAGTTCCTTTAGGTAAACCGGCGCTTAGCGTTAACCGGTTGTTAGGAGTTCCGCGCTAGGCTTTGCGTTATCCAGTCCTCTGGATCTGAGTGGCCTGTCCACTCGGTTTTGACGCCTCCCTGTTAACTTCCTGAGCCGCCGCATGGCGGCTCTTTTTTTGCCTGATTCAGGGGATTTAACCTTTGTGGTCGGAAGGCGACGACGGAACTTCCGCATGGCATACTATGCCGCCGGCTCGGGCGTAGACGGGAGTGGCCGATGGCGGGGAGATCGAGGAGCGGAGACCGTGACGGTGTGACGGTCTCATTCGGCGCGAAGTTCGCGCGCTCCGATCAGTTCAAGACGGTGTTTCGTGAAGGGATGGCGCTGGTCGAGGCGGCGGCCACCTATCTCGATGGCGACGGCCGGAAAGAGGCGCGCAAGCTTCGCCCGCCGCATTCACTCGCTTATGCCACCGAGAGCATGCGGCTCACCACGCGGTTGATGCAGCTTGCCTCATGGCTGCTGATAAGGCGGGCGGTCAGCGAAGGCGAGCTCACCCAGGAGCAGGCCGTCGAGGAGCAGCGCAAGATCAAGCTTCCGGTGACCGGCGGCGACCAGCCGAGCCGCGATCTCGGCGTCTTGCCCCCGCGCTTGCGCGAGCTGATCGAGCAGAGCGTCAAGCTGCAGGAGCGGGTGATCCGCCTCGACCACATGCTGGACTACAAGCAGCTTCCTCCTGAAGGGGAGGTCGACCATCCGCTGAAAATGCAGCTGTCGCGCTTGCGGGCGGCGTTCGGCCCAGAAGCCAAATAGGCGCCCCCTATTGAATAGGCGGCTGCCCTATTTGATGAAGCCTTCGTATTTCCGCTTGAAGCGGGAGAGCCTTCCGCCGCGATCCATGAGATGATGGGTGCCGCCGGTCCAGGCCGGGTGGGTCTTCGAATCGATATCGAGCTTCAGCTTGTCGCCCTCGGCCCCATAGGTCGAATAGGTCTCGAACTCGGTGCCGTCGGTCATCACCACCTTGATGCGGTGATAGTCCGGGTGAATGTCTTTCTTCATGGCCTCTGCCTTGCAAATCCGCGACATTTGTTGGGCCGAGCCTATAACGGAAGTTTGGGGGCGACACAAGACTGCGCCGGAAAGGCGCGGCATCTAACCCTTCCCGCCGGCTGCCTCCGCCCTTAAAGTCTGCCCCTCAAAACCAAGCTGGGCCCTGTTTGTGCAACTCGTAACCTCAAAGCCTGACGGCCAAGGCCGTCACGACCAGACCCTTGCGCATCGTGCGAAGGAGAAGGAGGCGAAGCGGACCTCGCTCCGCCCGCTCGTCGCGCTCAAGCCCTATCTCCTCCACCACCGGCGGATGTTCGGCGCAGCGCTGCTCGCCCTCCTCGTCTCGGCGGGCGCCACGCTTGCCGTCCCCCTTGCCGTCAGGCGCATGATCGATCTCGGCTTCTCCGGCATCGAGCCCGACCTCATCGACAAATATTTCGCCACCCTTGTCGGCGTCGGCCTGATCCTCGCTCTGGCGAGCGCCGCGCGCTTCTATTGCGTGAATTGGCTCGGCGAGCGGGTGGTCGCCGATATTCGCACCGATGTCTTCAAGCATCTGACCGGCTTGAGCCCTGCCTTCTACGAGGTGACGCATTCGGGCGAGGTGATGTCGCGCCTCACCGCCGACACGACGCAGGTCAAGGCGGCGGCAAGCACGGTGATCTCCCAGGCGCTCCGCAACATGGTCGTGCTGATCGGCGCCAGCATCATGATGGTGGTGACGAGCCCCAAGCTCTCGCTCGCCGTGCTCATCGCCATTCCCGTCATCATGCTGCCGCTGGTGGCTTACGGGCGTTCGGTGCGGGCGCTCTCCCGCCAGGCGCAAGACACGCTGGCGCAAGCCTCGGCTTACGCGAGTGAGAGCCTGGCCCAGGTGAGGGTGCTGCAAGCCTTTACCCATGATCGCACGGCAGCGGCGCGTTTCGGCCAGGCCGTCGAGCGCTCCTTCGATGCGGCCAACGCGCGGGCGAAGTCGCGCGCCGGCCTCACGGCAATCGCCATCTTCCTCATCTTCGCAAGCGTCGTCGGCGTGCTGTGGTACGGGGCCCAGGACGTCTTGTCCGGAAGCATGACGGGGGGGACGCTCAGCCAGTTCGTGCTCTACGCCCTGCTTGCCGCGGGCGCGGTCGGCGAGCTCAGCGAGGTCTGGGGCGAGGTGAGCCAGGCCGCAGGGGCAGCCGAGCGCCTGAGCGAGCTGCTGCAGGTCCAGTCCAAGATCAAGTCGCCGCTCCATCCGAAGGCGCTGCCCGAGCCGCCGCGCGGGGAGATCGCTTTCCGCGACGTCTCGTTCTCCTATCCTTTGCGGCCGGAGACGAACGCGCTCGACCATGTGAGCTTCGCTGTGGCGCCCGGCGAGCGCGTTGCCATCGTCGGGCCGTCAGGCGCGGGAAAGACCACGATCTTCGCCTTGCTGCTGCGCTTTTACGACGTCGGCAGAGGCAAGGTCGAGGTCGACGGTGTTCCCGTCGACGAAGCCGAGCTTGCCGCGCTCCGCTCGCGCTTCGCGCTCGTGCCGCAAGAGACCGCGCTGTTTGCCGACACCGTCGCCGCCAATATCGCCTATGGCGTGGGGGAGGCGAGCCGGGGCGAGATCGAGGCCGCCGCAAAAGCCGCCTTCGCCCACGACTTCATCGTGGCGCTGCCGCAAGGCTACGACACCACGCTCGGCGAGGGCGGCGTGACGCTCTCGGCGGGGCAGCGCCAGCGTATCGCCATTGCGCGGGCGGTGTTGCGCAACGCGCCCATCCTGCTTCTCGACGAGGCGACCAGCGCGCTCGATTCGGAGAGCGAGACGCTCGTGCAACGCGCGCTCGACAAGATCATGGAAGGCCGCACCACGCTCGTGATCGCGCATCGGCTGGCCACCGTCGTGCGCGCCGACCGCATCCTCGTGCTCGATCATGGGCGCCTCATCGAGGAGGGGACGCATCAGGCACTCCTCGGCAAGGGCGGCATCTATGCGCGGCTGGCCGAGCTGCAATTCGCCCCCGACGCGGCGGAGTAGAAGCCAGAGCTCGGAAGCCATGAAGCCGGCAGCGGCCCGTCACATCGCTCTCGCCATCGCCGCCTAGGATGAGGCGCTAGAGCGGGTTTGTCGTTTTCCGATTCGTAAGGGATTCCGATTTTTTGCGAACAGTGCGAGTCCTATGCCGTTGCAGCGGAGGAGGACGGACATGGCGCGGGCCTACAGTCAGGATTTGCGAGACCGGGTGATCGATGC
>JBGQMX010000040.1:0-22466 GCA_041500805.1 Methyloceanibacter sp. | reverse complement strand
GTCATGACTCCTACTTGCTATTTGGTCGCATCGAGGGTTTCGACGACCACCTCGTCATTGGTGTAGACGCAAATCGTCGCTGCGATCGCCATCGCTTTCCGCGCGATCTCCTCGGCGCTGAGCGGACCGTCGAGCAGCGCCCGCGCCGCGGCGAGAGCATAGGCCCCCCCGGAGCCGATCCCCATCACCGCATCGTCGGGCTCGAGCACGTCGCCGGTGCCGGTGAGGACCAGGCTCTCGTCGGCGTCGGCCACGATCATCATCGCCTCGAGCCGGCGGAGATAGCGGTCGGTGCGCCAGTCCTTGGCGAGCTCGACGCAGGCGCGTTTGAGCTGATCGGGAAAGCGCTCGAGCTTGGTCTCGAGCCGCTCGAACAGGGCGAAGGCGTCGGCGGTCGAGCCGGCAAAGCCCGCGATCACATTGCCTGAGCCCACGCGGCGCACCTTGCGCGCCGTGCCCTTGAGGATGGTCTGGCCGAGGGTGACCTGGCCGTCGCCCGCGATCACCACCTTGCCGCCCTTGCGGACGGTCAGAATCGTGGTGCCATGCCAAGTGTCGGAAGAAGAGGGGGTCAAACCCATGGTGCAACGCGATATCGGGGTGGGAGCATCATTCGTCAAGCTTTCGCGCCCTGCTCGGGACAGTCAGAACTTGCGGGCTGCGATGGTGTGGACGCCTGCCTGGGTGAAAATTGGCGCGTGGGAACCTGGAACCGGAGTATACACGACCGGCTTCCTTATCGTCGTGCCGAAGCAAGGCAGTTTGCGACCATCTGCAACCAGAAGGACAGACTCCATTTGGAAATTGGTCCCAGCCATTGCCGGTGCCATTGCACTGGCGCTCGCCGTGTCACCCGCTCATGCCAAGGACAAGCCGCCTTGCCCCTGCGGTGACTATAACGGGGTGCCCTCGCATAACGACTGCGCGCCGGTTAGCGAGGCGCTGCAAACGAAGTGCCAGAAGTGGATCGACAAGGGAAACGCCCCTGGTGTCACCGAAGCCCAGCAGACCTCCTATAGAAAGAAATATTTCAAATGCGTCGGCTGGCCGGGCAAGTACATGTCTTCCGTAGGTAAGGCTCAGGCCTGTGCTCTGTAAGAGACTTGCTTTACTCGTCTTTGGCCGGTCGGCGATCAAGCTGGCCGGCCAAAGGTTTATTGGGCACATCTGAGCGGGGCAAGCAAAGCCCGGCCACGTCGGCAGCCCTGATAAGGGGCCGCATCTTAAGGGCGTCTCGCGCGTCTATTGCGCTCCGGGAGCCGCGTCCCCCGAGGGCGAGCGGGCGCCCGGTTTGGTCAACCATGTCTCGACCGGCGGCAGCTTGAGCTCAACCACGCGCCAGCGTCCGCCAGTGAGCTCCATGAGAGCGGTCAGGGTCGGCGAATCCGCTACTTTTGGATCGCGCAAATCGACCCGGAACTCGGTAGGCGAGGTGAAGAAGGCGTAAGCGACAAAGTCGCGAAACGACTTCCCCTCCCGCCGCCGTTTCACCACCTCCTCATTGTTGAGGAGCTTCTCGGGCGTGACCATCTCGTCGACCGCGCTGTCGACCAGCGTCGGCACCAGCAGCGCCGTGAGCGCGCCGCCGAATATCCCGACGAAATTGCCCTTGCCGACCTGGGCCTGCGCCGACTCGATGAGCGCGAGCTTGACGTCGGCCTTGAGCTGCTGGCGGACTTCCGGCCAGTCGATCAGCGTCTCGAGGGTTGCGGTATCGGCGGTGAGCAGGGCACGGTCGAGCCAATAGAGCGTGAGATAGGGATAGGCGCTATAGGCGACCAGGAGAACGGCTAAGCCGAGAAACCATCTGCGCATGGAGCACTCCGTTAAGGGACTGATGAGATAGCACTCTTCGGCGCCGCGGCGTATAAGCGGCAGCGTCATCGAAGAAGCGAATTGCTAAGGGCCTTGGGCTATGCTGGCGGACATGCAGAAGCTGAGCAAAGACACCGAATCCCGCCGGGCGAGCGTCACGCGCCGGACCAAGGAGACCGCCATCACCGCGAGCGTCGACCTTGACGGCATCGGCGACTTCAAGATCGTGACCGGGGTCGGCTTCCTCGACCATATGATCGAGCAGCTCGCCCGCCACTCCCTGATCGACATCACGCTGAAGGCTGAGGGCGATCTCCATATCGACCAGCACCACACCACCGAAGATTCGGGCATCGTGCTCGGCCAGGCGGTGGCGCGCGCCCTTGGCGACAAGAAGGGCATCGCGCGGTATGGCTCGGTCTATCTGCCCATGGATGAGACGCTCACGCGCGTCGCGCTCGACGTCTCGGGGCGGCCGTATCTCGTGTGGAAGGTCGCCTTCACCCGCTCCAAGATCGGCGAGATGGATACCGAGCTGTTCCGGGAGTGGTTCCAGGCCTTCGCCCAGCATGCCGGGCTTACGCTCCATGTCGAGACGCTCTATGGCGAGAATAGCCATCACATCGCCGAGACCTGCTATAAGGCGCTCGCCAGGGCGCTAAGACAGGCGATCGCCATCGACGAGCGCCAGAGCGGGCGGGTGCCCTCGACCAAGGGCCAGCTCTAGCGATTGCCCCCATATTGGGTTCATGAGGCAGCGTGAGGTGCCGTGACCGTCTATTCCGTTTATGAGCCGGGTACGGAAGCGCCGGACATCGCCGTGCGCGCGGACCGGCTCGCCTTCGTGAAAGAAGGCTTCTCCTGGCCGGCGTTGTTACTCCCCGCTTTGTGGCTCATCTATCAGCGCATGTGGGTCGAGCTCATCGTCTTGGTCCTCGCCTTCGCCGCGCTGCAATGGGCGTTCGGCTTTGACCAGCAAGGGCAGGCATTGTTGGGCTGGGCGAGCCTTGCGCTGGTCGTGCTTTTTGCCTTCGAGGCCAACGATTTGCGCACCGCCGCCCTTGAGCGGCGCGGCTATCGGCTCGCCGGCGTTGCGAGCGGGCGGGATCGGACGGAAGCCGAGCGCTCCTTCTTCCGCGCCTGGCTGCCGCAACAGGCAAAGGCAGCGAGGAGCCCTGAGCGCGGGCAGGAGCGGCCGCGCGCCGGCGAAGCAGCGATCGCGTCCGTGGCGCGCGGAGAGTCTGAGGAGGTCATCGGGCTCTTCCCGCGACCTTGAGCTGACATGCACGTCGCCATCATCGACTACGGCTCGGGCAACCTCCACTCCGCCGCCAAGGCGTTCGAGCGGGCGGCGCGGGAGGAAAGCTCAAGCCTCGCCATCAAAGTGACGGCGGAGCCAAGGGACGTGCTCGGAGCCGACCGCATCGTGCTCCCGGGCGTCGGCGCCTTTGCCGACTGCCGGCAAGGGCTCGTCCGCATCCCAGGCATGATCGAAGCCCTAGAAGAGGCGGTGCATAGGCGCGGGACCCCGTTTCTCGGTATCTGCGTCGGGCTTCAGCTCATGGCGGAGCGCGGGCTGGAGCATGGGCTGACCCCGGGGCTTGGCTGGATCGAAGGCGAGGTGCGGGCGATCGCGCCTGACGATGCGGCGCTCAAGATCCCGCATATGGGCTGGAACACGCTGCGCATGGCTCGCGCGCATGCGCTATTCGATGGCATTCCGACCGGCGAGGAGGGGCTGAATGCCTATTTCGTGCATTCCTACCACCTCGTGCCCAAGGATCCCGGCACGCTCGTCGCCACGACCGACTATGGCGGGGAGATCACCGCCTTCGTCGCCAAGGACAACATGGCCGGCAGCCAGTTCCACCCCGAAAAGAGCCAGAAGCTCGGTCTGGCCCTCATCGCCAATTTCCTCAAGTGGAAGCCGTGAGGCATCCATGATCCTGTTCCCCGCCATCGACCTCAAGGACGGGCAATGCGTGCGGCTCCGCCAGGGCGAGATGGCGCAAGCCACGGTGTTCAACACCGATCCCGCGGCGCAAGCCCGCGCCTTCGAGGAGCAAGGCTTCGAGTGGCTGCACATCGTTGACCTGAACGGCGCCTTTGAGGGAAGGCCGGTCAACGCATCCGCCGTCGATGCGATCCTCGCCGCCGTGCATATCCCGGTGCAGCTTGGCGGCGGCATCCGCGATCTCGACACCATCGTGGCTTGGCTCGGCAAAGGCGTCGACCGCGTGATCCTCGGCACCGCCGCCGTGCGCGATCCCGATCTCGTGCGTGAGGCGTGCCACGACTTTCCCAATTGCATCGCCGTCGGCATCGATGCCCGCGACGGCAAGGTCGCCACGGAAGGCTGGGCGGAAACGAGCGAGATGACGGCGCTCGATCTTGCGCGGCGATTCGAGGACGTCGGTGTCGCGGCAATTATCCACACCGATATCGCCCGCGACGGCGTGCTCGAAGGCCTCAATCTCGAGGCGTCTGCCGAGCTTGCCCGCGCCGTGACCATCCCGGTGATCGCCAGCGGCGGGCTTGCCGGAATCGAGGATATTCGCGCCCTGCTCGAGCCTCGCTTTGAGATGTTGGAAGGCGCCATTGCCGGCCGCGCGCTCTATGACGGCAGGCTCGATCCGCGCGAGGCGCTCGCCCTCATCGCCGCCGACTACGCAGCGCGTCACCGTCATTTCAAGGGTTGAACGAGAATGCGCGCCCGCGCCGTCTTCATCCTCCTCCTCGTCCTGATCCTGCTCGTCGCGCTCGGGCCAGCTCTGCTCGCCGTGATCAGCCAGGAGATCGCCGAGAAGGGCTTCGGCTGCCAGGTCGATCTCAACCGGGTCATCCCTTGCGTCATCAACGGCAGGGATTACGGGGAGACTTTCTACAATCTCGACTTCGGCATCTGGTATTCCTATCTGAGCATCCCGGCCGGCGGCGCGCTCTTGGCCATTTGGGCCATTGCCGCCGTCATCGCCTTCATCGTGAGCAGGCGCAAGCAGAAGCCGGAGCAGGCCTGAACCATGTCGAAACAGAATATCGGATTTCTGCTTGGGGCCATCGCCATCGTCCTCGTTGCCGGGGCGCCCGTCATCAGCGTCTTCACGGCAAGCGCGATCGCCTCAAGTCTTGGCTGCACACTGAACGAAGGCGACGCCCACCCCTGCCTGTTCCACGGCGTCGATCTTGGCGAGACGCTTTACGGCATGGTCGTGGTCGGCTGGTTCGCGCTTGGCACTTTGCCCATGGGAGCCATCGCGCTCGCCATCCTGCTGCTGGCCTGGATCATCGTCACGATCCAGGACCGGCGGCGTGCGAAAGCGCAGCAGGGGGCCCGGTAATGTCACGGCGATGCTGAAAATCCGTGTCATACCCTGCCTCGACGTGAAGGAGGGGCGCGTCGTCAAGGGCATCAATTTCGTCGATCTCAGGGATGCCGGCGATCCGGTCGAGGCCGCCGCCGCTTACGACGAGGCGGGCGCCGACGAGCTCTGCTTCCTCGATATCACCGCAAGTCACGAGAAGCGCGGCACCATCCTCGACGTGGTCTGCCGCACTGCCGAGCGCTGCTTCATGCCGCTCACCGTCGGCGGCGGGGTGCGCAGCGTCGAGGACGTCCGCGCGCTGCTCGAAGCCGGCGCCGACAAGGTCTCCATCAACACCGCAGCGGTGAAGGACAGGAGCCTGGTGCGCGCGGCGTCGGAGAAGTTCGGCGCGCAATGCATCGTCGTCGCCATCGATGCCAAACGCGTCGCCACCGGGGGCGACAGTCCGCGCTTCGAGATCTTCACCCATGGCGGCCGCCAGCCGACAGGCATCGAGGCCGTGGGTTACGCAAGCGAGGTGGTGGCGCTTGGCGCGGGCGAGATCCTGCTCACCTCCATGGACCGCGACGGCACACGGGCGGGCTTCGACCTGGCGCTGACGCGGGCCGTCGCCGACGCCGTTTCCGTGCCGGTGATCGCCAGCGGGGGCGTCGGCACGCTCGAGCACCTGGTCGAGGGCGTGCGTGAGGGGCATGCGAGCGCGGTGCTGGCCGCCTCGATCTTCCATTACGGCGAGCACTCGATCGGCGAGGCCAAGCGTTTTATGGCCGAAGCGGGCCTGCCGATCCGGCTTGACCCATAGCCGGGCAAGAGGGCGATCTCGGGCCAGTTGCCCGGCAAACCGGCAGGATGCTCTTCATTTGGTGAGGATTTCCAAGACGTGCCTATTCCCACGTCCGTTGCGGCAGTGTATGAGCCAGTCATGACCAACGATGTGCTGATGCGGCTCGCCGCTACCATCAAGGCCCGCCGGAACGCGAGGCCCGAGGACTCCCATACGCGGCGGCTCCTCGACGGCGCGCCCGTGAAGCCGGCCAAGAAGCTTGGCGAAGAGGCGGTCGAGATGGCCATCGCCGCGCTCGCCCAGGACGACAAGGCCCTGATCGCCGAGGCCGCCGACCTCCTCTACCACATGTTGGTGGTGCTGGAATCACGCCACGTTGCCCTCGACGAGGTCTTGGGCGAGCTCGAACGGCGCATGAGCGCCACGGCGATCGAGCAGAAGAGGCGGAAGACCGCCTCGCGCTGAGCAGTGAGCGTTTCTCCCATGAATCCGCGTCCTGCCGTCGCGTTCTCCCCTTACGTCCTCTATTTGCGCGAAGAATGGGCGCGGCTCAGGGCCGATACGCCCATGCCGCTGACCGAGGCCGAGCTCGACAATCTGAGCAGCCTCACCGAGCGGGTTTCGGCCGCGGAGGTGGTCGACATCTATCTGCCGCTCAGCCGGCTCCTCAACCTCTATGTCGAGGCCGCCCAGGAGCTGCACGCCAGCACCACGAGGTTCCTGCGCAAGGGCGACGGCAAGATGCCGTTCATCATCGGCCTGGCGGGGAGCGTGGCGGTCGGCAAGAGCACCACGGCACGCGTGCTGCAGGCGCTGCTGGCCCGCTGGCCAAGCCATCCCAAGGTCGAGCTCGTGCCGACCGACGGCTTTCTCTTCGCCAACGCCGTGCTGGAAGAGCGCGGGCTGATGAACCGCAAGGGCTTTCCCGAGAGCTACGATCTGACCCGGCTGCTCAATTTTCTTGCCGAGGTGAAGTCGGGCAAAGAGCGCGTCGAGGCGCCGGTCTATTCCCACCTCATCTACGACGTGCTGCGCGACCAGCCGCTGGTCATCGAGCGTGCTGACATCGTGATCGTCGAGGGTCTGAACGTGCTGCAGCCGGCCAAGCTGCCCAAGGACGGCGAAGCCATTCCCTTCGTCTCCGACTTCTTCGATTTTTCGATCTATATCGATGCCGCCGACGATCTGATCGAGAGCTGGTACGTGGAGCGCTTCTTGCGGCTCAGGCAAACCGCCTTCCGCGATCCCGCCTCATATTTCCACCGCTACGCCACGCTCTCGGAGGACGAGGCGCGCGCCACGGGGCTTTCGATCTGGCGCTCGATCAACCTCGTCAATCTGAAAGAGAACATCCTGCCGACCAGGCAGCGCGCCGAGCTGATCCTGCGCAAGGGCGCAGACCATGCGGTGGAGACGGTGGCGCTCAGGAAGCTTTAGCGGGGCCCTTTGGGGCTATTTCAACGAACGGGTGCCGCTCCAAGAGCGATATTCAGCCGGAGCGTGGTGCGCACCTCGAAAGCATCGCTGTCCTCGATGTGCGTTCGGTTGATTTTGCCGCCGCAGGTTCCGCCGCAGGCCCCCTGATCAACATCAACATATTTCATCTGCGGCGCATAGGAGTAGTACTCGTAGTCGGTGACCAGCGACAGGCTCGTGCGCGGGCCGAACTGCTTCCGCGTCTCGAAGCTCGCCGCGCCGATGAAGGCGACTTGGTCGCCGGAGAGGCCGAGGCGCCCTGCCGAACCGTCGCCGGCAGCGTAGCGGCCGCTATAGTCCGTGTTGGCGTCGTAGACGCCGGCGCGCAGCGACACCAGCGACCGCAAGCCCCAGCTTCCGCCCATCCCGAGATAGCCGAGAATGTTGTATTCGCCGCCGACGGACAGGTAGCCGCCCCCATAGGTCGTGTCGAGCGTCTCGCTGTAATTCACATCCGGGCCGTCCCCGCGCAGCCTCAGCTTGTTGTTCTGATCGATGCCGCGCACGTCGCCTCCGACACCGACATAGGCCATGCGGAACAGATACCCGCCGGAATCGGGAACCGGCTCGGCGCCCTTGCCGAAGCGCGCCTCGCCGCCCGCGCCCCAATAGTCGACGTCACGGGCGGTCTTGGTCGTGAAGCTGCCATAGCCGATGCTATCGAGCTGGCCCGGGTTATCGACGATGTTCTGCACCGTGCATTCGAGGCTACCGGTTGAGACGCATTTTCTCCGGTCGTTGTCGGTGACATTGGCGAAGAAGCCTGAGACGACGCCGGTGACCGGGGTGGCCCCCCAATAGCCGAACGGAGTCTCGACAGAGCCGACGAAGGCACCGCCATAGTCGTTGAGATCGCTGTTCGTCTGCTTACGAACGGCGGTGCCGCCGTCATTGGTTTTGAAGGTGAAGTCGATATTGGGGAGCGAGAGGAGCTGGACACCGCCGCCGAGCGTAATGATCGTGCCACCGATGACCTGCGTGCCCGGCTCCTGGGCCCAGGCCGTGGATGGGGCGGCTGCAGCCGTTACCAGCGCAAAGCCTGTCAGCAAGCGTGCATAGCTGTACATGGAGCCCCTGTCCAAGGTTCACGGTAAGATAGCGCCGAACGGAGTTTACGAACGGTTATCTATATGTTGGAGAAGGCGATTTTGGCCTGGCGTGGCAGAAAAGTCACAGGCCTTCCCTGCCGGCTAGCCGATGAGGCCCTTCTCCTTGGCGAGCTTGCGCAGGGGGCCTTCCGGCCGCGCGCCGATATGGCCGATTACTTCGCCGGCAGCAAGACTCCCGAGCCGCCCGCAGGCGGGAAGCGGCGCCCCTTGGGTCAGCCCATAAAGGAACCCGGCGGCATAGAGGTCGCCCGCGCCGGTCAAGTCCACGACCTCCGGCACCTCCTCGGCGGCAATCTCGATCGTCTCGCCCGCGGCCACGATCACCGAGCCTGCTTCGGAGCGCGTAAGAACCGCCATCTCGCAGTCCTGAAGCGCCGCGTCGGCGGCCTCCGCGAAGCTGTTCACCTGGTAGAGGGTGGTGATCTCCTTCTCGTTGGCGAACACGATATCGGCACCTTCCCGCACCAGAGCCTGAAAATCGGCGCGGTGCCGGTCGACGCAGAAGGCGTCCGACAGGCTCAAGGCCACCTTGGCGCCAGCCGCCTTGGCCGTCGCTGCGGCCTTGCGGAAGGCGGCCTTGGCCTCCTCGCGGTCGAACAGATAGCCCTCCAGATACACGATCTTGGCGCTGCCGATCATGCCCTCGTCGAGGTCGGCGGGGGTAAAGTGCACGCTCGCCCCGAGAAAGGTGTTCATCGTGCGCTCGCCGTCGGGGGTCACCAGGATGAGGCAGCGCGCGGTTGGCGCGCCGTCCATCGCGGGCGGCGTGTCATAGGCCACTCCGAGGGAGCGGATGTCGTGGTGGAAAATGCCGCCGAACTGGTCGGCAGCCACCCTGCCGATGAAGCCGCATTTGGCGCCGAAAGAGGCTAGCCCGGCGATGGTATTGGCGGCCGACCCGCCCGAGCGCTCGACCGCAGGGCCCATGGCCTCGTAGAGGCGGTTCGCCTCCTCCGCATCGATGAGGCGCATGAAGCCCTTGGCGAGGTCGTGCTTGGAGAGGAAGCCGTCGTCGGCGCGGGCGATGATGTCGACGATGGCGTTGCCGATCCCGACCACGTCGTAAAGCTTGTCAGCCATGCAGATGCCGCCCCTCTCACTTTTTGCGCATGATCTTTCGGAGAACCGGTTCCCAGTTTTCGCAGATCATGCTCCAGCCCTGGTGTCTTCGGCGCGCGCCACTATATTCGCCTCGCCATAAAACGGGAGCACGTCATGCTCACTGCCGCAGGTCAAGCCTTCCAGGAGCTGTTCACGCCGCCCTTCCGCGCCGTGCTCATCAAATGCGTGGGCTTCACCATCGGGCTCCTCGTTGTGCTCATCGTCGGCATCGAATGGAGTTTCAGCCATTTCGTGCAATGGCCCAGCTGGATCGAGAAGACCATCGAGTGGCTCGGCGGCCTTGCCCTCGTGGTCGGATCGATCTTCCTCATCCCTCCGATCACCTCGCTGATCGCGAGCCTCTATCTCGACGACATCGCCGCGCAAGTCGAGCGCACGGATTATCCGGCAGATCCTCCGGGCCGCGAGTTGCCCGCGCTGCAATCGGTCGGGCTGGCGCTGAAGTTCTTCCTCGTCGTGCTTGCCGTGAACATCCTCGCGCTGTTCCTGCTTCTGATCCCCGGCATCAACCTCATCGCCTTCTACCTCGGCAACGGGTATCTGCTCGGCCGAGAATATTTCGAGCTTGCCGCCATGCGCCACCTCCCAGCCGCCGAGGCGAAGCAGCTCCGGCAGGCGAACCGCAGTTACGTCTTCATGTGCGGGCTCGTCATTGCCGGGCTTGCCTCGGTGCCGATCCTGAACTTCCTCACGCCGATCTTTGCCACGTCCTTCATGGTGCGCATCTATAAGGGCCTCGCCCGCGGCAGAGGCCCCGGGCTTGCGCCGCGCCCTGTGTTCTAGAAACGCTTGTATAAAATACCAAAAAGTGAGGCTACTCTTGAATTTGACGCTCCTGTGACTCATCATGAATTTCACGCAGTGTGGCCCCTGCGGCTCGTGACGAAATTTGCAAACGCGTGGCGTCCTGAAATCTTGAGCCGAGCAATTGGAGAGCGGTGATTCCATGGGAGTGGTCCAACGGAAATCGAAGCTGGGCGGCCAGGCGCTGGACTACTCATCGGCCGGTGTGGACTCCGCAAGCGCCCATGAAGGGCTGAGCCGGCTCACCGCCAAATTCACCACGACCTGGCAACACCAACGAGGCACCGGCCGCGTGCTGCTCGACTTCGGACAGCCGGCCAACATCATCGATATTGGCGGCCAGGGCGTCGCCTTCTGCACCGATGGCGTGGGGTCCAAGACGCTCATTGCGCAAATGCTCGAGACCTACGACACGATCGGCATCGATTGCGTCGCGATGAATGTGAACGACCTCATCTGTGTCGGCGCGACGCCGGTCTCGATGGTCGATTACATCGCCATCGAGAAGGCCGATCCCGATGTCCTCGAGCAAATCTCCATCGGCCTGACGAAAGGCGCGCTTGAGGCTGGTATCTCGATTTCAGGTGGGGAGATCGCGCAGCTTCCCGGCATCATCGAAGGCTATCGGCCGGGAAGCGGCTTCGATCTGGTGGGCGCCGCAATCGGTCACGTCGATCTGGCGAAAATCATCACCGGCGATACCGTCGGGCCGGGCGACGTCATCATTGGCGTCCGCAGCAACGGCATTCACAGCAACGGCCTGACGCTGGCGCGGAGCATCTTCTTCGAAAAATCAGCCTTCAAGAGCGGTCATAAGTTTGACGAGCTCGACGTTTCCATCGGCGAGGAATTGCTCAAGCCGACTCACATCTATGTGCGGGAGGCGGTTGAGATCATGCGCAGCGTGCCGGGCCTGAAGGCGCTGATGCATATTACGAGCGAGGGGCTTTTCAATCTCGCGCGCTTGCCGGCCACGGTGCGTTACGTCATCGACGCGCTGCCACCCATCCCTCCGCTCTTCGAGATCATTCAGAGGATGGGCGGCGTCTCCGACGAGGAAATGTTCAGCGTCTACAATATGGGCGTGGGCTTCTGCTTCATCGTGCAGGACTCGAGCGCCGACGCTGCGATGGCGATCATCAAGGCCCACGGCAAAGAGGCTTTCCGCATCGGGCATCTGGAGGCCTCGTCCGAGCGGACGGTGTCGATCCCTGCGCGCAATCTGGCCGTAACCAAATCACGCAAGCTCCCCAACAAGCCGCGGTAGCACGACTAGCGACCGCTCAAACAAGAAACTAGAGCGCCGTCGCGATTCCATCTCAAGCGATAGCGCTCTACCCCGGCGCAGGGGTCTTCGGCTTGAAGAGGCAGATGTCGGCGATCAGGCAGCGCCAGCATTCGGGCTTCCGCGCCTTGCACACATAGCGCCCGTGCAGGATCAGCCAGTGATGGCAGTTGTGCTTGTAGCGCTCGGGCACGATCTCATTGAGCGTTAGCTCGACCTCTAGCGGCGTTTTGCCGGGCGCGAGCCCCGTGCGGTTGGCGACCCTGAAAATATGGGTATCGACGGCAATCGTCTTCTGGCCGAAGGCAACATTGAGCACGACATTGGCGGTCTTGCGGCCCACCCCGGGCAGCGTCTACAGCGCCTCGCGGTTGTCGGGCACTTTGCCGCCATGCTCCTCGACGAGCTTGCGCGAAGCAGCGATCAGGTTCTTCGCCTTGCTGCGGTAAAGACCGATGGTCTTGATCTTCTCGGTGAGCCCGGCCTCGCCGAGCTTGATGAGCTTCTCAGGCGTGTCGGCGAGGCGGAAGAGATCGGGCGTGGCGCGGTTGACGGAGGCGTCGGTCGCTTGCGCCGACAGCACGACCGCCACCAGCAGGGTGAAGGGGTCGTGGTAGTGAAGCTCGGTCTTGGGATGCGGGCTCGCTTCCTGAAAACGGCGGAAAATCTCGTCGACCTGGCTTTGCGTCAGCAACGAGCCCGGGGCTTTCTTCCCCCTAGCCTGCTTGCCGCTTTTCGGTTGAACCGCCACGGGCCCTTGTCTACCACTGATCGCTAGCTATTTTATTTGTGCATGATCTTTTTCGGAAAACCGGTTCCCACTTTTCCGGATCAAGCTCTAGCTCTTGGCTTGCTATGACAGAGCCTCGCGACCGTCCACAAGACCCAGCGCGCTTCAGCGCCGTGCTCATGCCCCACAGGTCGCTCGGGCCCAAGGGCTTCATGGTGCTGATGGGGGCGGTGTGCCTCGTCAGCTTCGGCACGGGGCTCTTGTTCTACATGATCGGCGCCTGGCCGGTGATGGGCTTCATGGGGCTCGACGTGGCCCTCCTCTATACCGCCTTCACGCTCAACTTCCGGGCGCTCCGCCTCTACGAGACGGTGGATCTGAAACCGGATGAGCTCACGGTCACGCGCGTCGGGCCCTCGGGGCGCTCGCAAGTCTGGAGCTTCAACCCCTATTGGGTGCGGCTCAGCCTCGAGCCGAGGATCGGCCGCTCGACGCAGCTCTCGCTCGCCTCGCATGGGCATAGGCTCGTGTTTGCGAGCTTCTTGACCGATACCGAGCGCGAGGACTTCGCGCTTGCCCTCTCCGCTGCGCTGTCTTCGACCAAGAGCCGCGCGGTCTAGGAAGACTGTGCCGTCCTCTCCTCGGTTGTCATTGCCCGGCTTGACTGGGCAATCCAGTAGCTACCGCCGTCAATTGGACCGCCGGCTCAGGGAAAAGGAACTACGCGGCGAGGTCGCGCTTCCAGGCCACGGTGCCGTCGGCATTCAGCCGATAGATCAGCGGCATGCCGGTGCTAATCTCGACCACCATCACCTCTTCGGGGGTCAGACGATCGAGCTGCATGATCAGCGCACGCAGCGAATTGCCGTGGGCGACGACGAGAACGTTCTTGCCGGCGCGGAGCTCGGGCCCGATGCGTTTCTCGTAGAAGGGCAGCACCCTTGCGGCGGTGTCCTTGAGGCTCTCGCCGCCGGGCGGCGCAATGTCGTAGGAGCGCTGCCAGAGATGCACCTGCTCGGCGCCCCAGCGCTTGCGCGCATCCTCTTTGTTGATCCCCATCAGCTCGCCATAGTCGCGCTCGTTCAAGGCGGCATCGGTGACGACGGGAAGTTCCTCCTGCTCGATCTCGCCGAGGATGATGTGCAAGGTGTTTCGCGCGCGCTTCAGCGTGCTGGTGAAGGCGCTGTCGAAGCGGTGGCCTTCCTCCTCGAGCATGGCGCCGGCGCGATGCGCCTCGAAAATCCCCTCCTCGGTGAGATCGACGTCCTTCGAGCCGGTGAACCGGTTGAGCCGGTTCCACTCGCTCTCGCCGTGGCGGACGAGAACGAGCACGTTTCCCACGCGGGATGGTTCTTCGTCTTGAGAGGGCGTTGTCATGCCTTCCGGTGCCTAGCCCGCCGAAGCGGCTCCTTAAGCTTCGCCCCCGGCATAAGCGAGGAACGTTAAGTTCGATCTCACATCGCCTCCCTTTCGGGCCCAATTCCGGCGAAGCGGAGCCACGTTTTAGGCAGTCGCGCGGCATTTTGCCAGACGAGACATGAGCCAGGCCCCATCCGCCCGGCACTACAAGCCCAGAACATCCTTCATCGAATAGAGGCCCGGGCCCTTTCCCCTCGCCCACAGGGCCGCTTTGACGGCGCCCCGGGCAAAAATGCCGCGATCGGTGGCGATATGGGCGAGCTCGATCCGTTCGCCCGGGCCGGCAAAGATCACCCGGTGCTCGCCCACGACATCGCCGCCACGAAGCGCGGCAAAGCCGATATCGCCCTCGCGCCGTGGCCCGGTCTCGCGGTCGCGGGTGCGCACCCCGCGCTCCGCGAGCGAAATGCCCCTGCCTCCCGCGGCAGCCTCTCCCAGAAGGAGAGAGGTCCCCGAGGGGGCATCGCGCTTATGGCGATGGTGCATCTCCAGGATCTCGATGTCGAACTCAGGTCCGAGAGCTTCGGCAACGCGCGCGGTCAGGACGGCGAGAAGGTTGACGCCCTGGCTCATATTGCCGGCCTTGACGATGGTCGCGTGACGGGCGGCAGCCTCGATCTTGGCCTCATCGGCCTCGGAGAAACCGGTGGTGCCGATGACATGAACGATGCGCGCCTGGGCCGAAAGCGCCGCAAACGCGATGGTCGAGGCAGGCGTGGTGAAATCGAGCACGCCATCGACGGCAGCGAATACCGGGAGCGGCTCGTCGGTGATGGCGATGCCGAGCGGCTCGAGGCCGGCCACCTCGCCGAGGTCGCGGCCGACCGCGGGCGAGCCCTTGACCTCGATCCCGCCGGCGACGACGCAACCCGGCGTCGCCGCAAGCGCGCGGGTGAGAGCCTGGCCCATGCGTCCGGCGGCCCCAAGCACTGCGATCTTCATCTCTGCCATGACGGGTGTGACCATGCTGGAAAGTTTAGGTCCGAGCCTTCTATGATGCGGCTGGCGACCTCGCAAGGCTGCTCGTATCGAAACCACGATCTCGCGAGACGACATGGACCGGCGATCGGGCGCATTGCGGCGACAAGCTCGAATGGCGCCTCGCCAAGGAAGGCGGACGCTGGAAGCCGTTCGCCACCATCCTGCGCTTCCCGTGGAGCGTCGACGACAAGAAGGGCGCGACGCTCGTCATCACCAAGCTCGGCAACCTCACCAAGGATTGAGCCGCACCCAAGCGTGGGTTGTGGCGAATTGAAGCCACCCCTCCACACGAAGAATTGAGGATGTGCGCCACTAGAGCCCATGGCCCGCCGCAAGGCCTGAGGCCCATAGTGGGCTCACGGCAGGAGACGGTAATGTGGGAGCCGCATGCTCAAGACCGCCACCAGGACGAGGCAGGCGCGCCAAAGAACACCCGCTTTCGACGTCGAGATCGCCGGCGTGGCGACAGCCGTGCCGCCGCATAAAGTTTCGCAAGACGATATCGCCGAGCGCGCCAAGCACGTGTTCCCCCATCTTGCTCGGCTCGGCGCCCTCTATGCGAATACCGGCATCAGCAACCGCTACGCCTGTCAGCCGAAGGACTGGTACTACGAGCGCCACGGCTGGGAGGTACGCACGGAGGTCTTCCAGCGCCACGCACTTCAACTGCTGGAGGAGGTGACGCTCGCGGCGGTGGCTGCCGCCGGCATCGGCCTCAAGGACGTGCGCGCTCTCGTGGTCAACACGATCACGGGTCTCGCCATCCCGAGCCTCGACGCCAAGCTGATGAACCGGCTGAAACTGCCGCATTCGGTGGAGCGGCTGCCGATCTTCGGGCTTGGCTGCGGGGGCGGCGTCGCCGGGCTCGCCAGGGCCGCGCGATACGCCCAAGCCATGCCGGGCGCACACGTGCTGTTTCTGACGGTCGACCTTTGCAGCCTCTGCCTGCGCATTGCCGATCCGAGCATGGCGATGTTCGTTTCGGCCGCATTGTTCGGCGACGGCGCCGCCGGCGTCGTCTTGCGCAATGTGCAGGGCCGCGAGGCCGGGGGAGAGGGGCGCGGCCGCATCCTCGCCGTGGGCGATCATTTCTGGCCCGACACCGAACGCATCATGGGCTGGGACATCAAGGAGGACGGCTTCGGCGTGGTGCTGAGCCCCGAGCTCCCGGGGCTCATCAGGAAGCGGCTGGCGCCGGCGTTGCGGGACTTCCTCGATGCTAACGGCATGTCACTCGGCGAGTTCGCGGGCTTCCTGCTGCATCCGGGCGGCGCCAAGATCCTCAAGACGGCGCAGAAGGTGCTCGGACTCACTGACGACGACCTCGCGCTCTCGGCCGGTATCTTGCGCGATTTCGGCAATATGTCCTCGCCCACGGCGCTCTTCGCGCTCGATCGCGCGGTCAAGGGCGATGCTCGCGGGCCGCATCTCTTGATCGCCTTCGGACCCGGCTTCTCGGCCTATTTCGTCGCGATCGATCTCTGAGACTTGCTTAAGCATGATCTTGTCGGAAAACCGGTTCCCACTTTTCCGGATCATGCTCTAGCGGCGGGATGCAAGCGCCTCGTCCTCAAGTCTGATCTTGGTGTTGAGCACGGTCCACCACAGGGCCGTCATGATGACGGCAAGCGCGGTCGCGCCGAAGGCGAGCGGCAATACGAACGTCTCGACGATGGTCACCGCATAGTTGGGATGGCGGAGATAGCGATAGGGGCCGCTCCGGGCGAGCGGCGCATCGGCAAGCGTGATGATCCGATGCGTCCAGAACCGGCCGAGGCTACCGATCACCCAATAGCGCAAGATCTGCAGCGCGAGATAATAGGCGATGAGAGGCCAGAGGATGGGCGCCTGCGGCGAGACGAGAAAGAACAGCGAGGCGATCCAGGCGAGGTGCGTCGCGGCCACGACGGGATAGAAGATGCTTCCCGCCTCGCGCCCACCCGCGGCGAGCAGGCAGCGTGTATTGCGCGCTGAGTAGAGCTCCTCCAGCCCACGCTGTATGAGCAGGAGCAGCGCCGCGATCTGCGGCGCACCGATGAGATCGGAAGGGGCCATCGAGGCTCGATGTTCAAAAGGCTTGGGCTTTGCCGGTGGTGGAACCCGCCGGGAGTTGCCAACGTGCGGCAACTTATGATTGAATTGGTCCCTCGTGCCTCACCGGACTTAGTTGGGGAGGGTACCATGCCGAACGCTGACGACATAAGGTGGTTCAAGAAGCAATTTCATAGTGACATCGAGAAGGGAGTCGCCGGGACGCCCTTCGACCTCGATATGATGACGGCCCTCGCTTGCCAAGAGACCGGCGAGGTTTGGCCAATCCTCCGCAAGAAGCCGGAGCTGAGCGTCAAGCTGATCGTCGCCCTCTGTGTCGGCGACACGCTCGATGCCCCACGACGAAGCGCTTTCCCCAAGTCGAAGTCGGAACTCATCGCTGCCAAGAACGGGCGGCAGATGTTCGACATCGCTCGCAAGGGGCTCGTCGATATGGCAGCTCATATCAAGAGCTACCGGACCGCCGCCTCCAACCCAAACAAGTTCGTTCATGGCTATGGCGTCTGGCAGTACGACCTGCAGTTCTTTCGCGACGACCCGCAATACTTCCTCGAGAAGCGCTATGAGCAGATCAGCGAAACGCTGGGGAAGGCGGTGGAGGAGCTGCGCGCGGCACAAAAGAAAATTGGTCTTGGGAATCGATCCTCGCTGACTGCCCTCGAGATGGCCCACGTCGCGATTGCCTACAACACCGGCGGCTTCAAACCGAGCCGCGGCTTGAAGCAGGGATTCAAGAGCGACGACGGCCGCTTCTACGGCGAGCAGATCTTTGATTTCATTCAGCTGTCGAAGACCGTCCCGGTGCCGGGGGAGACTGCCCCCATACCGGCGCCCGCTCCGGGCAATGCGATCGTCCCACCCCCGACGCCCCTCGCAGCGACTGGCGCAGGCTTCGTCGTCCACACCCTGGAAAGCCCGGTGCGGCTGCGCAGCGAAGCCCGGATGAGCGATCCACTCGGCGAAAACGTCGTTACGCATTTGCCTGACGGCCATCCGGTCCGAGCGGTTACGGGAAAGCCGAAGAACGGTTTCCTGGAAGTCGAAACGAGCCTGTCGGGTGCGCGCCTCAGGGGCTTTGTTTCCACGAAATTCCTCAAGCGGGGATCGCCGCGCGCGGCAATTGCTGCCGCCGGCCTGGCGCCCGCACCCCCGGTGACGGGCATCATTGCGGTCACCATGCCGCACAGACCGGGCATAGTGACTAAACGCACCGCAGCCGCCGATGCCCATTCGCTGAACGAGCCGAACCAACCCGGGCGAAAAGGCACGACGCCCCCGGACCTCATTGTGGAATTGGGAGATATCATCGCGTGGCTGGCTGTCGACAAGCCGGCGCACAAGCGTTACCAGCCGCACGACGGCCTCACCTTTTGCAACATCTACACCCACGACTATTGCCATCTCGCAGGCGCATATCTTCCCCGCGTCTGGTGGACGCCGAGGGCGCTCATCGACCTTACCCATGGCCAGACCGTGGAACCGCTGATTGGCAACACGATTGTCGAAATGCGCGCCAACGATCTGTTCCGCTGGCTCCGCGATTTTGGCTCGATGTTCGGATGGCGTCAGACGGGAACGCTCATCGGACTGCAACAGAACGCCAACCAGGGTGGGCTCGGCCTCATCATCGCGCGGCGAAAAGAGGATGGACGTTCAGGTCACATGGTCATGGTGGTCCCGGAGACCTCCGCACAAGCGGCTCGTCGTGACCAGGCGGGCGAAGTCATCGCCCCGGTGCAGAGCCAGGCTGGGGCGCGCAACTTCCAGCGCGGCACGAGCACGCTCAACTGGTGGAGAAGCGACCGGTTTGCGGAGAGCGCCTTCTGGATCCACGGCTAGGCAAGCCTAGGCCACGAGCGGACGCTCGAGGGAGGTCTTGCCGGTGTCGGGCACGTCGGCTTCGGGCTTGCCGTAGTAGAAGCCCTGCACCTGGTCGCAGCCCCATTTCTTCAGCATCGCCGCCTGGCCCTCGGTCTCCACGCCCTCGGCGGTGATCGTCACTTTCAGCGACTGACCAAGGCCGACGATGCTCGACACGATGGCGCTCGTTTGCGGGCTCGTGCCGAGGGTGTCGATGAAGGAGCGGTCGATCTTGATCTTCTTGACCGGGAAGCGCGTGAGATAACTCAAGCTCGAATAGCCGGTGCCGAAATCGTCCATGGCGATCGACACGCCGAGCTGATCGAGGCGCGTCAGCGTCTCCATGACCGACTCGGTGTTCTGCAGGAGAATGCCTTCGGTGATCTCGAGCTCGAGCCGATGCGCCTCGAGACCCGTCTCGTTCAATGTCCTGCGCACCAGCCCGAGCACATCCTGGGTCTTGAACTGGGCCGGCGAGAGGTTGACGGCAAGCGTGGTGTCGAGCGGCCAGGTGGTCGCATAGGCGCAGGCGGTCTTCAGGATCCATTCGCCGAGCGGCACGATCAGTCCGGTCTCCTCGGCGATCGGAATGAAGGTCGTGGGCGGAATCTCGCCTTCCGAAGGATGCCACCAGCGCACCAGCGCCTCGTAACCGGCGAGCTTGCCGCTCTCCAGGTCGAACTGGGGCTGATAGTCGAGATAGAGCTGATTCTTGCGCAGCGCGTTGCGGAGATCGTTCTCCAAGCGCCGCCGCTTCTGCAGCGCCGCATCCATTGCGGGCTCGAAGAAGCGGTAAGTGTTGCGCCCGTCCTCTTTGGCCCGGTAGAGCGCGAGGTCGGCGTGCTTCAGAAGCGTGTCGGGAGGCTCGCGGTCGAGCGGGCCGATGGCGATGCCGATGCTCGCCGAGGTGGTCACCTCATGGCCGTTCACATGATAGGTCTCGGCGAGCGCGGTGCAGATGCGGCGCGCAAGCCGCATGGCATCCTCAGGCGCATCGAGATCCTCGGCGACGATGGCGAATTCGTCGCCGCCCAACCGGCCGACGAGATCGACCTCGCGGGTGCTCTCCTTGAGCCGCGCCGCGACCTCGGCGAGCAGCGCATCGCCGGTGGCGTGACCAAGCGTGTCGTTGACGTTCTTGAAGCGGTCGAGGTCGAGGCCGAACACCGCCATCAGGTGGCCGTGGCGCTTGCTCCGTGCGACCGCGCGGTCAAGGTGCTGGTGGAGTTGCAGGCGGTTCGGCAAGCCGGTCAGCGAGTCGTGCATGGCGAGATAGCGAATCTGGTCCTCGGCCAGCCAGCGCTCGCGAATGCGCCGCGAGGCGATGGCCGCCGGCACCGAGAAGCCCATGACGATCAGGAGGCTGGTCGTCAGCGTCACTACCGTGAGCGCCAGATTGGTCAAGGCGGCGGCAGCCGTCTGGTCGACGGAAAAAGCATAGACGCGGGCGACCTTGCCACTGTCCATCACCGGGACGAAGGCGAGGCGGAGATCGGCGTCGCCGGGGATCACCGCGGTCTCGACGGCTTTATCGCTGACGGACTGAGCGAGAGCTTCGCCGCTATCGCTCTGGCCGAGCATGCCTTTGAGGCTCTCTGGCGAGAGATTGCCGGCGACGGCGAGCGGAACCCCATCGGGACCGAGCACCGCGAAGCCGTCGAGCTTGCTCACGAATTCGCTTTGCGTGCGGTAGACGTGGCTCAAGGCCCAGCCCATGGTCAGCCGGTCGAGGCCCTCGATAAGGCTGAAGCCGTCGTCGTTGAAGGTGGGGTTGGCCGGCAGGCGCGGGGCGGCGCCCGGCTGGCGCGCGACATCGGCGCTGAGCTTCGCCGCGTCGAGCACTTGCAGATCCTTGTCGAGCAGCTGATGAGCGGGCGGACCCTGCTCGCCGAGGCGCTGGTCGATCTTCGCCGCCCAGCTCAGCGCCGCCTGGCGCGCATCCCTGGCCAGAACGTAGTTGATGGTGGAGCGCCCCGACAGCACGCCGGCAACGACGGTAAGCAAACCGAGGACCACAAGACCGGCCATCACCAGCCGATCCCGAGCGCCGACTTCAGCCATTTGACGAGCTCCCCGTTGGCCGTCTGAAAGATGAGGGGAGGCTTATACGGGAGTGGCGTTAAGGCGCGCCCAACGTTTGCGGTAAACGCAAGGTTAAGCCGTCACGGAAAGGCGAATGCGACCTTGCGCAACGATACCTCGCCGAAGCTCTCGGCGCCCTCGGCGACGGGCTTTCCGCCAAGCCGCAGATAGAAGGCGCAAGCGGAGTCGTTATCGGTAAGGGCCCAAACCAGGAGGCCTTTCAGCCGCAGCTCGGCGAGCCGCATGCGGGCGCCGTCGAACAGCTTTTCGCCGAGACCGAAGCCTTGATAGATCGGATGGAGATAGAGCTCGAAGATCTCCCCCTGAAACGGCGTGCGGCCGAGCCGGCAGCGGCCATATGTCACGTAACCCGCGGCCTCGCCGCCAAACTCAAGCACGAGAAGCGGCGTCCGCTTGCGCAGCGCGCTCTCCCACCAGCGCAGTCCCCGGCGTGCGATCATGCGCTCGAGCGAAAGATGAGGGATGATGCCCTGATATGCGCTCCGCCATGCCTCCTCGTAGGCAGCGGCCAGCGCCGGAGCATCCTTCAACCTCGCTGGCCTGATATGCACGACGTCGACGGGCATAGCTTAGCCTAGCGCAGAGTAGAGGCGCGGGGCAAAGGGGTCCTCGCTATTTTCCCGCAACGTTCGGATATAGATTGGCTCGAGGCAGGTTCGTGACCGGGCCAACGACCGGGTCAATGACCAGGCTAAGTGCGCGACCGAGCCATAGAAGGCGACAAGAGATGGCCCTTAGGGAGGGAACGATGCGAGCTCTGTTCGGTGCGGTGCTAGCCTTGACTGTGGTGGCGGGTCCGGGCGGCGCTTTGGCCGGAGGGCCGAGCTTCAACTGCAAATATGCGGCGAAGGCAGCCGAGCGGGCGGTCTGCGGCGACCCCTCGCTCTCGGCGTTGGATCTCGAGCTTGCGGGTCTCTACTTCCGGACCCAGAGCGATCTCCCCAAAGGGGATGCGCGCGCCGTCAAGAAGGAGCAGCGCGATTGGCTCGACGACCGCGATGCTTGCGGCGCCTCTTATCGCTGCCTCGATGCGACCTATCGCACGCGCATCCAAGAGCTGCGCAACTGGCTCCAATAGAGGCTCAGGCGCGCAAACAAGAGGCGGGCCAGCCTAGGAGCCGGCCCGCCTTCCGCAGGAACGTCCACCGATCAGTGGCTAAAGAAAGAGAAAAGCCTGGGGCGGGGTGCCGCCGCGGCGCGTCTCACGCTCTCGCTTCTGATTGCGGGGAGAACAGTTCGTTCGAGGCTAGTAGCGCGAGATCAGGATGACGGAGAAGTCCTTGTCGAGCTTGATGTCCATCGTGCCCATCTTGCACTTGGCGTCATCGATCTCGTAGATGCCTTCCTGCTCCTTTTTGACCCCCTCCGGGTCTTTGCAGCCGAGGTCGGCCAGGGCCGCCGTCACCTTGGCCATCTCGGCGTCCGGAACCTTGTCGTCGTCATCTTTGGCGAAAGCATGGGTGCTGCCCAAGGCCAAAACAGGCGCTAGAGCGGATTCGCCTTAATCCGGATTGTATCCAGCGGCGGCGAAGTAGTTGGCGCATTCCTCGGGCTCGAAGAGATCAATGAGGCGACCGACGGTGTCCCAGAGACCGTCGACGGT
>JBGQMX010000039.1:0-22865 GCA_041500805.1 Methyloceanibacter sp. | reverse complement strand
CGCCTCTCAGATCAGCCAAGCACTGCGCAAGCTGGCCACCAAGTGGACCCGAACGGCCAGGCCAAAGGCAAAGCCCACGGCGCCGTGACCGTGGTCAGACTCACAGCCCTACAACCCCGCGGCCTTCACCGGATGGATACGTCAATCGGGCTTGCCCGCGTGCCGCCGCCCGGCCTGCGCTCATTGGGTTAGTCGCTATCTCATGCGGGAGGGGCTAAAGTCACCTGGCAGCCCACGGACCGGGCTCTGGGGAGGGAAAACACATGCCATTGGAACTGTCAGCACCTAAGGTCATCACGTTTATTATCTCGGTCGTCATCGCCGTCGTCGCCGCGGTCATTCACTACGCTCATCTCGACATTCCGTTTGCCCACAGCGGATTTTCGATCCTGTTGGTGGGCTATTTGGTACTTGTCGCCGGGAACCTGCTTCGCGGCATTTAGGGTCGCTTCGCGAGATGGAGGGGCGTCGGCTCAAGGCTGGCGCCCCACCTCACGTCTGATTGCTGTCCGCGACGGCGGCTCCCATTCAAGGGACACCAAGCGATGCGCGTGCTGGCGTTGGTGCTGGGCTTGCTGGCAAGCCTCTCGCTGTCCTCAGCTCACGCCGCCGACAAGCCTGCTTCAGGCAGCCCGTCCACCTTCGCGGACCCGGTCCCCTACTGCCAGGCGGTGAGCACCATCGATGCGCCGGACGCACGTTACAAGGGTCCGGCCGTCCCCGATTGGATCGTGTCCGCGCTCTACACCAAGGAGGAGCTCGCGGCGCAAAAAGGCTCAGGCGTCGATCCGCGCCGCTCCATCGTGTGGCGCTGCATGCAGGGATCGGTGTTCGGCTGCGTGCAAGCCAACAGCCCGATTTGCGGGAAGGCCAACCAGGACAAGACACCCAGCAAAGCGATGGCCGAGTTCTGCGCCGGCCAGCCGAATGCAGAGATTATTCCGCTCGTCGTGATCGGGCACGAGAACCCGATGATCTACGATTGGACGTGCAAGGGTAAAGTGCCGACCATCACGCGCCAGGTGTTCAAGGTCGATGCGCAAGGCTTCCCGACCGAGCTGTGGGACAAGATCGCGCCGCCGAAAAAATAGCGCTCGCGCCTCTAAGCTCGGACTGCCTCGATCACGGAGACCGGACGCGCCGTCGGCACGATGCGGTTAAACCGCAAGCCTGAAGCGGCGAAGAGCGCGCCGAACTCGGCCTCTGACCGCTCCTTGCCGCCGACCGTCATCACTAGCATCTCGATGTCCAGCATCTTGGCAGGCGTGGGGCCGGGCTCATCACCCACCACCATCTCGCAGATGAGCACGCGGCCGTCCTTAGGAAGCTTGTCGCGCATCAGGCGGAGAATAGTGCCGCAACGTTCGTCGCTCCAATCGTGGATGATGTGCTTCATAATGTAGGCGTCGCAGCCGTCAGGCACGCCCTCGAAGAAGCTTCCCGCCTCGATGCCGATGCGGCTCTCGCATCCGGCGAACTGGCTTTGGGGCACGCCCGCGACCACCTCGGGGCGGTCGTAGAGCACGCCCTTGAGCTTGGGGTAGCGCCGCAAGATCGAGGCGAGCAGGAGGCCGTGGCCCCCGCCGACATCGGCGAGCCGCTTGATCCCCGAGAAATCGTAAGCCTCCACGATGGCGTCGGCGGCGCCGGCCGTGGAATTCGTCATCGCGCGTTGGAATATCTCGCATTGCTCAGGCCGCTCGGCCAGCACACCCCAGATATCCTTGCCATAGGCCTCGGTCACGCCGTCGCCGCCGGTGCGCAGGCAATCGGTGATGTGCTCATAGGCCCGCGTGGAAAACTCCTCGCCGAACATCATCGCCATGTAGCGCAGCGATCCGGGCGCGCCGGTCTGGAGCAGCTCACCGACCGGCGTCAGTGCAAAAGAGTGCTGCGGTCCTTCCTTGAACACGCCGAGGCTCGCGAGCATCCGCATGACGCGATAGAGCGAGGGCGCGTGCGCGCCGACCTTGCCGGCGATCTCCTCGACCGGCTTGGCGCCGCCATCCATGTGATCGGCGACGCCGAGCCTTGCCACGCCCGAAAGCGAATAAGTGAGCTGCTTGCCGAATAGGAGCTGCATCATCACGAGGGGCGGGGGAAGCGGGGCTTGCGCCGATCGATCAGTCATGTGTGTCTCCTCAGCCTTGACAATAATCGCGGGGCGTTATCTGCCCGCCGACTGTGGCTTGGGAAAGACAGGGCTGAGGCTGCTTGCCGGGATGAATTTCGGCGCCTGATCAGGGCGGGCGCTACTGCCGGGGAAAGTTGGGTGTGATTGGGGCAGAAAGAGCGAAAGGGCCGGACCCGACCCCTTCACCCCCGTACACGGTTTGGCGGGAACGCAGAACACACCCCACCAAAGGCTAGAAACGCCATTGGCCAATTTGGGTTCCCTGGTCATTTTCAGGGGGCGAGTCAACGCGCACAATGGACTCCGGGGTGGGCGCTTGCCGCTAGGCCGCCACGAATTTCAACGACACGCCGTTCATGCAATAGCGCAAGCCCGTCGGCTTCGGCCCGTCGTTGAAGACATGGCCGAGATGGCCGCCGCAGCGGCGGCAATGCACCTCGTCCCGCTCCATGCCGAAGCTGTAGTCCTGGCTGATCCTCACCGCGCCGTCGATCGGGGCGTAGAAGCTCGGCCAGCCGGTGCCGCTGTCGAACTTGGTGTCTGACAGGAACAGCGGCAGATCGCAGCCGGCGCAGGTGAAGGTTCCCTTCCGCTTCTCGTGATTGAGGGGGCTCGTGAAGGCGCGCTCGGTGTCCTCCTCGCGCAACACCGCGTATTGCTCGGGCGTGAGCAGCTTGCGCCATTCCTCAGGCGTGTGCATCACCTCGAAGGTCTCCGTGGCGGCGTTGGCGCGGCCGCGCCATCTGAGGACACCGACGCCGGCAGCCCCAATGGCAACCAAGGCAACGGCACCCAAGCCAATCTCGCGTCGCGTAACCATGATCTCTCCTTTGGCCCCGCAGGGGCGCATAGTTCTGACCGCGAATTTAGGCGCTCCGCCTCGCGCCGCAATTCAACTTGCGCGCACGGACGATCACGACCGCGTTGATCGAGGCCATGCTGGGACTTACGAGGGAGGGCGCCCTATCCGCGCGAGGTGACTTGCGCCGAGGGGATGACGATCACGCAGCGAACGCCTTTGGACGGAAAGGAGAGGCTGACATCGCCCTCGAGCGCCTGGCCCACGACGGTCTCGATCATGGCCCGGCCGAAGCCCGACCGCTTCGGCGGCGTCACCTCCGGACCTCCCCGCTCCTGCCAGACGAGCTTCAGCTTGGAGGCCTCCTCGCAGAACTGCCACTCGATGCGGACCTGGCCGCATGGGATCGAGAGCGAGCCGTATTTCTGCGCGTTGGTGGCAAGCTCATGCAGCGCGAGCCCGAGATTATGGACGGCCTCGGGCTTCAGCATGACGTCCTCGCCTTCGATGGCGATCGTCTCGCCGAACTGGTCGGCATGCTCGCCCAATTGCTGCTCGACCAGCATGCGCAGCGAGGCTCCGTGCCAATTGTCGGCGATGAGGAGGTCGTGGGAGCAGCCGATGGCGCAGAGGCGCGCGCTGAACCGATCGAGAAAATCCTCGACCGAGCGTGTGCGCGAAGCCGTCTGCCGCGCGATGGCATGGATCACCGCGAGTAGGTTCTTGGAGCGGTGGGTCAGCTCGCGGAGCAAGAGGCGGAGCTGGTCCTCATTAGCTTTGCGCTCGCTGATGTCGACGGCGACCGAGGTCGTGCCGAGGACAGTGTCATGGTCGTCGCGCAACGCCTCGATCAGGAGGTAGAACGAGCGTTTGCGGCCGAACAGCTCGAAATTCGTCTCAAGCTCCTCCGCATTGCCGGTCTCCATGACCTTGCGCTTCGCCGCCATGATTATTTCGGCGGCTTCCGCCGGCAGAATTTCGGCATCGGTCTTGCCCCTCATGAGCTCTGGCGAGAGGCCGGTCGGGGCGTTGTGCACCCAGGTGAAGCGCATGTCGCGATCCTGGCTGAACACGGAGATGGGCGAGCCACGCAGCGCGATCTCGAAGCGCTGCTTGGCCTCCGCCAATTCCTTGGTGCGCGCCTCGACGCGTTCCTCGAGCTGATGGCGGGCGCCCTTCAGCTCCTCGAAGGTGCGCAAATGCGCCGCGACCTCGGCCTGCAGCCGGTCGCGCGAGGGAAGGCGCAAGAGCTGAGGCGCGAGCTTCCAGATCACGATGGCGGTGGTGAGCGCGAGAAGCGCCGCGGCAGCCTTGAGCAGACCTTCTATCCCTTGGGCGGGAACCCAAAGGGCGACGAGCGAGGCAAAATGCGCGAGGCCCACGACGAGGATGAACAGGGCGAACAGCGTGAGCAGCGCCGTCTCGCCCGGATTGCTCGCCCCTCGCCGCTTGTGGATGTAGAGAAGAGCGGCGGGGATGATCAGAAACGAGGCGGCGATGACGCCGTCAGCGACGGCGTGGAGCAGGACCAGTCCTGCAGGCCAGACTTCGGATCGGAGCGGAAATCCCTCAGCACCAAATGATAGCCAGCTGGTCATGATCGTCGGTCAATCGGTCGGCTTACGGCTGGGCCAGGCCAATCGCGGCGCCGCTCGCGGCCCGTGCCTTCTCCCGCTAAACCGCTGCGGACGCTGATGGTTCGCCCAAGAGGAAGCAACATCCCCGCAGGACATTTGGGTGAAGACGCCGGTTTTACAAGCATGCGGGCGACAGGGAACCTTTCTTCGCCATGTTCGTTTTGTTGCCGTTCGAGGGTACGCGAAACCTCATCCCCGCCCCTTCCCCTGCTGTCCTCGAACCCAAACGCCCGTAACCGGCCTCCCCCCGGCTTTGCGGGCGTTTTCTTAGCCGCAGCAAGACATGCCCCTTACAAGACATGCCCGTTAGGAAAACGACCCGCTTGGATCGGGAGCTTCGCCCTTTTGTGACTCGCGCCTTTTAGAGGATCGCGGCAATGAGGGTGACGAGGAAGACGACAAGGAAAATAAAGAACAGGATGCGCGCCACGCCGGCGGCGGCCGAAGCCACTCCGCCAAAACCGAATACACCCGCCACCACTGCGACGACGGCGAAGATGAGCGCCCAATAAAGCATGTCAGGCTCCTAAACTCTGGATCTGCGCCGGGCGGCGGCACCGCCCCTTCCACTCCTCACAACGCGCGTTGCCCAGTTTTGTTGCAATGCGGCACGCACGCATGGCTCTCAAAAATGGGCGACCGCGGCAAGCAGGTCCCTGCCGGTGAAGGGCTTCTTCACCAAGGGTGCTCCCCGGTGCGCGAGCGGAAGCTGCTCCCGGCCGTAGCCGCTGACAAAGGCAAAGGGAATGCCGCGCGCTTTCAGCGCGTCGGCGATACAGCCGACCGGCTCGCCGGCAAGATGGGCATCGAGCAGCGCGCCGTGCACCTCCTCGCACTCGATGGCGGCAAGAGCGTCTCCGACTGTCCCGGCAGGCCCGATCACGGCGATGCCGGCCTGCTCGAGCACGCCAGCGATATCGAGGGCGATGAGGAACTCGTCCTCGACCACGAGGATGCGCGTTGCTGCCATCCCTGTCCGCCTCCGCGGCACCGGCTCTAACTTTCTGAGTTCATTTGATTTCACGCTTTCGATCAAGCCCCTTCAAGCCCTTGCTGAGGGCTGCCTGGGGGTTTGCCGGCGGAACCTGCGCGAAGCCCGGGCGTTCACCCGGTCCCTGCGAGCAGAGGCGGCCCGCGAACGCACGCCTCTGTGGACAGATAAAGGCCGCCCCGCGTCTAGTGGGAGGCGAACGAAAGGAGTAAACTTTCCATGAATTGGGATCGAATCGAAGGCAACTGGAAGCAGTTCAGCGGCAAGGTTCAGCAGCAGTGGGGCAAGCTCACTGACGATGACCTTAAAGTGGTCGAGGGCCATCGCGTCGAGTTGGTCGGCAAGATCCAGGAAAGATATGGCATTGCCAGAGACGAGGCCGAGCGGCAGGTCGACAGCTGGATTCGCAATATGTAAGGCAAGCCTCAGACGGCCGCGGCTTGCGGGGGGCGGACGAAGCTCCATCCTCCGTTAGGCCGCGGCGCGCTGATGAGGCTTGAAACAATTTCCACCCTAAGCCCGGCTTAGGTCGGTAGCGCGCTTTCGCGCTCACGTGTGCTAGCGTCACCTTTCCGGTTCGGCGTAGCGCGGGCGTTGTCCCGTGAACAGCGAAGCTCGGCACGGGGTCGTGGCTTGACGCGTCCCCGGCCCAACATTCGGCACGTAGCGCGCGCTTGGCCTGCCGCTATGGGCCCCTAAGAGAGGCAACATGCTAACGACCGTTCTCATCATCATTCTCATCTTGATCCTGCTCGGCGCATTCCCGTCCTGGCCCTATAGTCGCGGGTGGGGATACGGGCCTTCGGGCGTGGTTGGGCTGATCCTCGTGATCCTGCTCATTCTGCTGCTGCTCGGCAAAATCTAGTTCTCGTCATGGCCGGGCTCGTCCCGGCCATCCACGCCTTCGGCCACTTGAGCGCAAATTCGTGGATGCCCGGCACACGGCTTGTGCTCGGGCCGGCGGAGCCGGACCCGAGTGCCGGGCGTGACGATTCTATTTGGGGATTCGCTCTACCGCTTAAGCGCGCTTCTGCGAGCGATCGCGCAAATGGGCGCGGCGCTCGAAGAACAGCGCCTGGCTCACGATCGCCTTCACCGTATCGGGCTGATAGGGCTTGGTGATGAGGAAGGCGGGCTCCGGCCGCTCGCCGGTCAAGAGCCGATCGGGATAGGCGGTGATGAAGATCACCGGCACGGCGAAGGTGGCCAGCATCTCGTTGACGGCATCGAGGCCGGAGCTGCCGTCGGCGAGCTGGATGTCGGCAAGCACCAGGCCAGGCTTCTCCTTGTTGACGGCCTTCAGCGCCTCGGCGTGGGTTCGCGCCACGGCGGTGACGCGGTGGCCAAGCCCCTCGACGATGCTTTCCAGATCCATGGCGATCATCGGCTCGTCCTCGATGATGAGCACGTCGGTCGCCACTTGCGCGGCGATTTCGCGGCCGGCGACATCGATCAGCTCATCGACCTTGGCGACGTCGAGATTGAGGATCAGGGCCGCCTCGGGGACGGAGAAGCCTTCCACCGAGATGAGCAGAAACGCCTGCCGCGGCAGAGGCGTAATGGATTCGAGCTGCCGGTCGACCGCTGTTCCCGCCCCCGCCGGGAACTCCGGCTTGAGGTTGATGCCGACCGAGTTCCACAGGCCGAGAAAGGTCCGGTAGAGGGCCACCCGCGGATCGAGCTTAGAATCGAGGAGGGACGGATCCTCGATCAGGACTTCGAGCGTTGCCGCCACATAGGCGTCGCCCGCCTCCTGCGTGCCGGCAAGCGCGCGGGCGAAGCGTCGAAGATATGGAATATGAGGCGCGATCGCTTTCGACATCGGCATCGGCATCCCGTCTAGTTGTTTCATCGGTGAGCCCGGCAGGAGCCCTTTCTCACAAACCGAGCGGGAGGTAGCAACTCAAAACCGTATAACTCAGAACCGTATCATGGCGCGGAACAACGCCAGAGGCTCATTTGGGTTCCTCCAAACGTGGAACCAATTGAAGGCTTAGGCGTTTTTGGCCCCTAGGGTCGGAGGAATCCGGTATCTTAGGTTCACCGAAAAGGGTGGACAGGGGACGATCGTGGACCGCGACGCGAACAAGAAGGGCCGCCGGCGTAAAATGTCAGGCGCAGACAAGAAAATGGACCAAGCAGAGAGCGGCGCCGTTGGCACGTTAGGCGAAGCATCCCCGGGGGCAGAACCGGAAAACGGGCTGTCCCCTACCCTGCAAGCTCATATCGGCCGCCATGTTCGGGCGGTCTTCGATGAGGTCGCGAGAGAGCCCATACCGGAGCATCTCCTACGGCTGCTTAAGGATCTTGAGCGAAGCGGAGACAAATAGCTTGCCGCGAACCGTGTCTGCGAGCTTGCGAGATTCCCTCGTGGCCGAAATGGGTAGCCTGCGCGCCTTCGCCGTGTCGCTGTGCGGCGACAAGGATCGGGCGGACGATCTCGTCCAGGAGACGCTGTTCAAGGCGTGGAACCATCTCGATTCCTTCAAGGAAGGCACCAACCTCAAGGCTTGGCTCTTCACCATCCTGCGCAACACCTATTTCTCGGAGCGGCGCAAGCGAAGGCGCGAGGTAGAGGACGCCGACGGGAGCTATGCCGCGCGCCTTGCCACGCATCCCGAGCAGCACGGGCATATGGACCTGCAGGATTTCCGCGCCGTGCTGGTGCAACTGCCCGACGATCAGCGCGAGGCGCTGGTCCTGGTGGGGGCTGCCGGCTTCTCCTATGAGGAGGCGGCCGAGATCTGCGGCTGCGCCGTCGGCACCATCAAGAGCCGCGTCAATCGCGCGCGGAACCGGCTTGCCGACATGCTCGGTCTGTCGGAGCTCGAAGGCGGGCAGGTTAAAGAGAGCCTCGGCATCACCAAGACCGCCTGAGACGGGCCAGAGCGCTATCGCCTGAAGTCGAATCCCGATAGCGCTCTAGCTTCCTGTCTGAGCATGATCTTTTCGGAAAACCGGTTCCCACTTTTCCGGATCATGCTCTAGCGATTTTCGGCCGCGCTTTACCGATCGTTTGCGGACGGTCGGCTATCCTTCTCTCCCAAAGGAACCCTCACGCGCTTGCGCCGTTATTTCTCGAAGCGGAGTCTTCAACAATGACACTTGCAGCCATTGATCTCGACAAAGCCAAGCTCGACCCCGATGCGGTCTTCCATGCGCCCAAGGACGTGCTCGGCGCCCCCGGCCTCTCGCCCGAGGAGAAGAAGTCGATCCTCGTCCGTTGGGAGGCCGACATGGAAGCCCTGCTCAGGGCGACCGAGGAAGGCATGCCTCCCGCCGATCAGCGCCGCAGCCCGGCGGAGCTCCTGCGCGCCGTGCACGAAGCCATGCAGTTGCTCGATCGCGACAGATCGTCCGCGCGGTGCTGCTGCTAGCGGCACGTCTTCGCCAAGCCCTCCCATCACCGAAGCCGTCGCAGCAACGCTGCAGGCTCAAATTGATGCTCGTTAATGCGCCGATGGAGCGGCGGCGATAATATCAACGATCAAGAATCGAAGCGGAGACGATCATGCGGCGCATATTGATTGCATGCCTGCCTTTCGCGGCGCTCATCGCAATGACAGGAGCAAGCCTCGCTGACTGCAAGTCTGAGCTCGTCGCTATGACGGGTCTGAGCGGCCCGGCTAAGTCGGATGCGGAGCACGTGGCGCGAGTCACTTGGGAGTCTAGAGCCGCCCACACCTATAGCTCGGAGTACAGCCACTGGAACAAGGCCAACAACCGCAAGATTGAATGCGAAAAACAGACTGGCGGTTATCAATGCTGGGCCACCGCCAGCCCCTGTAACTAAACGGACCCCGTGTACAGGCGGAATTGGCAGGTGGGGCGCCTTGGCGCGCGGCGCCGCGCTAGCGGCCTCCTGCTTGGACTGGGATGGATCGCCCTTCCTTGGAGCGGTACCCCTTGATTAGGAGGCGCCGAAAACAAATCTATTGGTTAGGGAGCTTCCCGACACGTGAGGCTAGACGGTGCACAGCCCTTTGCGATCTACGAGGCTAGCGCTGATTGCCGTGATGGCCGGCGCGATCCTGCTTGCGCCGGCGACAAGCGCCGTCGCCAACCCTATTGAACCACAAGAGAATTCCTTCCAAAGCGCGATCGACGACTTCGCCGCCTACCTCAAGGCGGAGACGAACGATGCGATGGTGGCGGCTGCGAGGATCGCTCGGGAGAACAAAGGCACGCTCGACGCGGCCAAGGCCAACATCGATGCCACGATCTCAGCCTTGGGCGAGACGTTAAGCGGCCGGAAAGCGATCCTGGAGACACTCGGCCCCGACGCGGCAGCGATAGGCGAAGCGTGGAGGCAGGCGGCCGTCGGGTCCTGGGCGAAGGTGCAGCGTTCCGCTGCCGATGCGCTCGACTGGATCGCAGCCTGGATTCGCAACCACCCTCTGTCCGACGAGCACTCCGAAACCCCCGTTTGACCCCTGTTCAAAAGAGTGAGGCGAGACATGCAAAACGAGCACCCTTCCCAATTCGGTAGCCAGCCCCAAGGTGAAACCCCAGCGGACAAGGAATGGTCCGAGTTCCAGCGCGACCTCGACACTTTGGGGCGCCAGCTTGCCGCCCTCCAGGTCCACACCGCTTCGCTTGGCAGCCATGTCGTGGCGAGCCTCGAGGCGCGCTTCCAGGAGGTGAAGACCCGCGCCGCGAGCTTCAAGCAGGCGACGGAAGCCCAGCTCGACCAGGCGCGCCAGACGGCCTGGCAGCAAGCAGGCGAGGCCGAAAGCGCCTTCAGCGAGGCGCGGACGCGCTCGACCGAGGCGGCTCGGGAGGCCGCACGCCAGGTGTGGGAGCGATCGGAGCCGTTGCGCCAAGGGGCCCGCGACGTGGGCGACGGCCTGGTGCGCGCCTGGTCCGAGTTGCGCGCCTCTTTCGGCAAGGCGGCCGGCCGGCTCCATACCGAGGAGCCCGCCAACAGCACCCCGGCCCCTGCCGCAGACGACGAGCGCCGCGAGACGACTTAGCTGCTGAAGCCTCGACACTCAGTCGTCATGCCCGCGAAAGCGGGCATCCAGTAGCCACGGAAGTTCGAAACTTACTTCCGCGAGAGGTTACTGGATTGCCCGGTCAAGCCGGGCAATGACAATGGGATGTCGATTGAGGCTTCAAGAATTAGCCGCGGCGTGGACGGGCTCGCGCAGATGTGCCTCCTCCCGCGCAGGCTGCATGAGCTCGGCGCGGATCAGCCCCCGGACCGAATTGCCGAGATAGATGCGCTCGGCGGTCAGCAGATCTTGCGGGCTCAGCACCGCCTCGCTCGCGGCCGCACGCGGCAGATCGAGCAGCTCCTCGCGCAGCGTGCCGGGAAGCAGGCCGCAGGCGAGCGCCGGCGTGAACAGCCGCCCATCGAGCTCGATGAACAGCGTGGTGCGGGTGCCTTCGGTGAGCTCGCCCTTCTTGTTGAGGAAGATCACCTCGTCGCAGCCGGTCAGCGCCTTCTGCCGCTCCATCTCGCGGTCGTAGAACTGGCGTCGCGTGGTCTTGTGGTAGAAGAGAGGGTCCTTCTCGTCGAGGCGCTCATCCGAGATCACGAAGCGCCACACGGTATCCTTGGTCGGCAATTCGATCGCGGTCGAGGTGACGGTGATGCTGCCGTCCTCGCCAAGCAGGAGCCGCACCATGGTGACCGGCGCCTGCACACGGGCGGCCTCCGCATCGAGCGCGGCAAGCACCGCCTCGCGCGAGAAGGGATAGCCGAAATGATCGGCTGAAGATCGCAGCCGCGCCAGATGCCGCTCAAGCAGATGGAAGCCCTTGCCGCTCTCGAAGCGCAAGGTCTCGATCAGCTCGAAGGGCGCATCGACCTTGGTCAAGAAGTGCGCCTTCAACAGGCATTCCTCGAACTCTGACTCCTCCTTGGAATCGGCGACAATGCCGCCGCCGATACCCATCTCGCCTCCGTTCTTGTCGAGCACCACGGTGCGGATCGCCACGTTGAACGCGGCATCGCCCGACGGCGCGATATGGCCGATGGCGCCGGTATAGACGCCTCGTGCGTCGCCCTCGATCTCGCTGATGATCTCCATGGCGCGCACCTTGGGCGCGCCGGTGACCGAGCCGCACGGGAAGAGCGCGCGGAGCATGTCCTTGAGCCCCATGTCGGATCTGAGCTCGGCCTCGATGCCCGAGGTCATTTGATGCACGGAGCGATAGGTCTCCACGGTGAAGAGGTCGGTGACCTCGACGGAGCCGATCTTCGCCACGCGGCCGAGATCGTTGCGCAGCAGATCGACGATCATCAGGTTCTCGGCGCGCTGCTTCTCGTCCATGGCGAGCCAGGTCTTCAGCCGCGCATCCTCCCGCGGCGTGCGGCCTCGCGGCGCGGTGCCCTTCATCGGCCGCGCCGACATGTGCTTCCCCTCGCGGCGGAAGAAGAGCTCAGGCGACAGCGACAGCACGCTGAGATCAGGCATGAAGATCAGCGCGCCATGGGCCACGCGCTGCTTGCGCCTGAGCGCCGCATAGAGCGCGACCGGATTGCCCTCGAAGGCGAAGTGATATTTGAGCGTGAGGTTGATCTGATAAACGTCGCCGGCAGCGATGTAGTCCTCGACAGTGGCGAAGGCTTTCGCATATTGCTCGCGCGACCAGGAAAGATGCAGGTCCGAAATCTTGGCGCGCTCTGCGGCACCATTCGCCTCGAGCCAGGCGCGGGTGCCGGCATCGTCGAGCGAGCGGGGCTCGCGGAAGAGCCCGATCCAGAAAAGCGGAACGCGGCGATTGGCGGGAAGCAGGCCTTCCAATTTCGGCTCAAGACAAAGCCCGAGCTCGTAGGAGAAGAACCCAGCGGCGTGAAGCCCGCGCGCCAGCCCCGAAGAGACGGCGTCGAGCGCGGCTTCCACCACGCCCGGCTCGTGCGCCGAGACGATAAGCTCAGGCTCGGTAAAGAGCAGGCTCCTGCCGCCTGGCGTCAGACTGTCGTCGAGAAGGACGTAAGGGGAAGCGGTCATCTTAATCGCCGGTCACCACGATATCCGCTTGCAAGAAGAGCATAGCCCATATGGGCGTTCGAGGCGTCAACATCGAGGCCCTGTGCTTTCGGGCTATTGGGTCTCAGGCGAGGATCAGCATCTCGCCCTTGCCGAGCGCCGCCATGTCGCCCATCAGCCGCCGCGCGCGGCCGCCAAGGGCGACGGGCCTGCCGGTCTCGCGGAGCCAATGCTCCAGCAGGCGCAGATAGTCGAATTCGAGCACGCCGCAATCGCCGAAGGTCGGCAGCAGCTCTTTCGGCTCCTCCATGAAGATGAGGCTGCCGCGGCGAAGTCCATAGCCGGCGAAGCGGCCGACCTCGCGCTTCAGGAGGATGGTGCCGGCGATCATCCGTCCACCTGCATAATCTCCGGCGTTGCCGCCGACGATGACGAAGCCCCGGCGCATGCGCTCGCCGAGCAGCGGCCCGGCATTGCCGCCGATGGTGAGGAGCCCGCCTTTCATGCCGAGCGTATCGCCGACCAGCACGCCGCCCGCCCGCTCGCCGGCATCGCCGTCAATGACGATACTGCCGCCGCTCATGCTGGCGCCCGCCAAGACGCCGGCGCTGCCCTTGACCTCGATCTTGCCGTTCTTCATGGCGGCGCCGAGATAGGCGCCGGCATCGCCCTCGACCACGATCTCACCCTCGGTCAAGGCCGCCCCGATCTTGTCGCAGCGCGCATCGGTCCCGACGAATCTGAGCGCGCTGGCGTCCTTGCCCTTGACCTTGAACAGATCGCCGACGGTGAGCGCCACGCGGGTGGTGCCGACGGCGAGAGCCTCGATCTCCTTGGGCTTGAGGTCCTTGAGGCGCGCCGGGGTGAGCGGCGACAGGTCCAGCCGCTGGTCGGGCTTGCTCTTGAGCTCGAAACTGAGCGCGCTCACGCGATGATCTCCTTGAGGTGGAAATGATGCGGACCGAGATTGCCGCCATAATTGCCTGCGGTGATATGGGTGACGCCCTGCGCTGCGCCGCCTTCGGCGACAGCGAGGATGCCCGCGCGCATGGCCGCGGCAATCGACTCTTTCGTCAGACCGTCGATGACGATCTCCATCACCGCCTCGACATCGAGCGGCAAGTCCGTCTTCACGGCAGCTTTCAGGGTCGGGCAATAGGCATCGTTGGTCGAGGCGATCTGGCCCTTGTATTTGGAGCCGACTTTGGATCCCGAGCGCACGATACCGCCGGGGAAAGGCGTGATGACCTCGGGCACGTCGTCGATCGCCTTCACCGCCCGCTCGCAGGCGGCAAGCACGGCGGCGTGGGACTTGCCGAGCACGAGGATATTGCCGCCGCCCACGGCCTTCTTGGTGTAGCCCGTCTTCTCCTCGCAGACGAACTCGCCGTCCATCACCGGGATGCGCCAGAAGCGGCGGCCGGCGACCTTCTTCGACACTTGCCAGCCGTCGCCGAAGAAGCGGAGCGAGGCGCCGAGCTTCAGGCTCTTCTCCGCCTTGAGTCCGGCAAAGCAGGCCGAGCCCGGGCTCGTCAGCACGCATTGGCCGACGCGGTTGCGCAGCTGGCGCTGCAGCTTCTCGGTGTCCATGGTGAAGAGCAGCACCGCCACGCCCGGGCGGCCGTCGAGCGTCTCCTCGGGGGTCAGTGTCCGTTCGATGCCGACCTCGGCGCCGCAGGCGATGACCGAGGTGGCGAACCCCGTCATGGTGCGGGCGGCGATGAGCGCCCATTCGAGGCTGGGCGCCGTGATGATGATCCGCGTGCCGACCATGGGGAAGGCCTCGGCGAAGGTCTCGACGATGGTGACGCCTTTGATCTTCAGTTCAGACATGGCACCGTCGCAAATCGGTCAGGGCGTCCGGCGATCTGCGCCGGCACACCGAAAATGGAGGGATCGACCCCGTAATAGCGGTCGTAGAAGGCTTTCAGCCGCCGCTCGATCTGAGCGTCGACGCCTGGAGCGACATGGTAGGCCTTGCCCCAGGTGACGTTTACGACCTCACCGTCCCTGACCACAAGGGTGCCGTCCTTGAAGACGAGATGGGCGGAGGCAAACATCGCCGTCTTGTTCTTCTGCTCGGTATAGACGGCGACGTCGGCGACGGCGCCCGGCCCGAGGTGTCCGCGGTCGGTGAGACCCAAGAGGCGTGCGGGCGCGCCCCTGGTAATGATGGCGATCTCTGACAGAGAGAGCTCACGCCCGATCGAGGCCAGATTTGAGACGTGCCGCGCGGGCTCCGGCAGGCGCTCGATCATGCGGGCGCGCTCATCGCGATCCATGAGCAGATGGACGATCTCAGGGTAGCGCACGAAGAGCGCGCCATTCGGATGGTCGGTCGAGAACAGCACGCGCCAGAGATCCTCGGCCAGGAGAACGATCTCCAGCCCCACCGACCATTGCACGGCATTGGCAAAATTCCCGGCGCGGTATTCGTAAGGCACCACACCGGTGCCGTTGCCGTCGCCCTGATCGATCGCCCACTTCTTCGGATGCGCGCCACGGCGGCCGTCGAACTGGCGCAGGATGTCGCCGGAAATGGTGATGGTCTGGCCGAACATGACCTGACCGATATCGACGCTGACATTGCGATGGGCGTTGATGGCCTCGGCAAGACGCGGCGCGCCGGAGGAGAGACCCTGCTCCCCTTCGGCGCCGTAGCCGTAGAACTGGATGTGGGCGAGATGAATGGGCAGGCCCTCGGTGGCCTCCATGGTGGCGACCGCCGTCTCGACATTCCCGGCGATACCAAGATTATTGCAGTGGACATGAACGGGGTGCGGCACGCCGAGCTCGCTCACCGCGCGCTGCAAGGCCTTGAGAATAGTGCGTGAGGTGACGCCGTAATCCGGCACCACATCGTCGAGCCCAAAGCTGCGGGCGTTGAACTTGAAGGCCTCGGAGCCGCCGGCATTGATGACCTTGAGCCCAATGGCTTTGGCGTGGCCGAGCGTCCAGCCGACATAGTCTTTGAGCTCGGCCTCGCGTCCGCCGTCGCGCAAGAGACCCAGGCTAAAATCGTCATTGCCGAGAATGACGAGCGCGCCGACATCGACGATGGGGATCGAGGCAAGCTCGATCTGCGCCTCGATGGCATGGGTGGGGATCAGAGCAGGCTCGATCACGGTGGTGTAGCCCATCTCGGCATAGCGGATGCCGGTGGCGTAAGCGCCCCAGGCGTCAGGCGAAGGATCGATTGCGGCCCCGCCTTGCGCGGCAAGCGCCGGCAGCTCCGGCATCAGGGCCCGGCCCAAGGTGACGTTCGAGCCCGCGATATGGGAGTGGATGTCCACGCCGCCCGCCATCACCACTTTGCCCGTGACGTCGTAGGCCTCGTCAGCTTCACGGCCATTGGACGGACCCGCGACGATGCGGCCGTTCGCCATGAAGACATCGCCGACCCCGTCGCGGTCATTGACCGGATCGACGACGCGGCCGCCTTTCAGCCGAATGAGCACCTAGGCCGCCTCCCGCTTGTCGATCAGATCAGAGATGCCATTGAGCACCGCGGCGACCGTCGGCTTGTCCTTATTGGGGTGCGTGGCGTTGACCATACCGATGCCTGAGATGGCAGGCAGGTAGAGTGCCGCGTCGTGATCGCGGCCAGCGCAGGCGACCTCGATCAGGATATCGGCCCCCTCCTCGGCCGCGCCCCCTGACGAGGTAAGCACGATTGTGGGGACGCCGGTCGGACGCCGTATCCCCTCTTCCGCAAGCGCGTCGATCCATAGGAGCGCGTCGGCCTCACCGCTTTCGATCAGGCGGCTGGCGGCAAATCTTCGGGCATCGTGCTCAGGGACGCTGCCGGCGAAGCTCGTCCGCACCGGAAGCCCACAAGTCCAGGTCGCGCACAGATTCACGCCGTCGCCATTGCCGGGGGCGGCGAGCGCCAAGGTCGCGGCGCGCGTGGTGATGCTCAAATGACGGACCATGTCGAGGAGGGTGAAAAGGGCCGGCTCGTCGAGATCGGCAGCCGAATAGACGAAGACGGCAAAAGCGGCCGTCCGCAGACGCATCGCGACGCGCGCCAGCGTATCATCGGGAGCTTCGTCGCCGATGCGGCGTTCAGCAATCGCGGCGGCAAGCCTCGCAATTAGGGTTGGAAGATCGTGCGCGCCCTGCCCAACCTCAGTCAGCTTCACATGGGAAGGGGCCTCGACCGGGCCGTCCCCGAGCAAGATCAACTCGCGCGCATGGTCGCCTGGACGCGGCAGCCCCTTCGCTTCGGGAAACAGGTCCTTGACGAGGCCGGGATCGCGTTTAAGGGGGCCGCTCCCGACCATGACGATGACATCGGCACGATTGCGCGTCTCGCCGAAGCTCGCGGGGCAGCCTCCCCTCTCGCGCATGATCCGCGAGCCCCGCGCGAGCTCTTCGCCTGCGGCGTGGTCGATGACGCCACGCAGCTTCCTTGCCAAGGCAAGGGCAGCTGCCGCCCCGTCACTATCGGTCAGAAGGCCCCCGATCACCGGAAATCGCGCGCGGCCGAGCAGCTGGGCGGCGCGCATAAGCGCGCTTGCCGCGTCGGCCCCCTCTCCCTTTTGCTTCGTCGCCATAGCGGCGCACCATTAAACAGGTGGCTCAAGCGGTGCAAGCGCGCCAACGACTTCATGCTTTCGATCTTCCGCCCACGGTCGCTTTCAAAGACCCTAAGCTGGCCTCTTAGATGAACGGAAGCTGCATGGCGCATTCCGGATCCGTTCAGGCCGTCCCCCCTAGACTCCCAATCGTCGCAATTGGCGATGCACTGAGAAAAGGAGTCCTCATCATGAAACGCATCACTCTCACAGGTTCTGTGATTCTCGGCCTCGGCCTGGCGCTTGTTCCGCTCACGGCTTCTGCCGGCTCCATCACAAACTCCGACGCCGTCATGCTGAACCCCCAGCCATTGCCGCCCGGACCAGCCCCGGAAAAGGTGTCTTTCCTCACCCACGGCGAGGCGGTCATGCTGAACCCACAGCCGCTGCCGCCGAAGATCTTCAAGAAGAAGCACTTCGGGGAGAAGCGTTAAGCGCTATCAGCGGGGTCGAGGGCCGGCGGAGCTGTCCGCACGCCCTTGCCCCGCAGCGCGCGGTGCCAGCTGCGGCTAGGCTTTAGAGCCATCGCCTGAAGCTCTATCGCGACCGCGCTTCTGGCTTGTTCTTTAAGCATGATCTTTTCGGCAAACCGGTTCCCACTTTTCCGGATCATGCTTTGGGCTTGTCGTATTTGATATAGGCGAAGCGCATGTCGTCGGCGGGCGTGCCTTCGAGCGCGCTCTCTTCCTTGCCGGGCTGCCAGTGGACGACGTCCTCGATCTTCTTGGCCAGAGCGAAGTCCTTGTCGGTGATGCCCTTGGCGGCGTGGTTCTTCAGCCGCACCTCGACCCAGGCGTAAGAGGCGGTGATATCGGGATGGTGCCAGGCGGCCTCCGCCAGGTGGCCGACGGTGTTGATCACCATCAGCGTGCCCTTCCAGCTATTGGTCTTATATTTTCGCCTGATCCAGCCGTCTTCGAGATACCAATGGGGCAGCTCCTTCTTGAGCCGCTCCTCGATTTCGGCATCGCTGTAAGTGCGCTCGGTCGTTGCCATGGCCTTTGTCTTTTGAAAGAGTAACGGCCTCCCCGTCAGTCAAAGCATAGCAGAGGCTTCGAGCCGATCAATGGAGGCCGTTCCCGCTCAACCGCCAGGCGTGAGGCAAGCTCATGCAGAATCGCGGCAAGCGGCTGTAACCGCAACCGCAAGGCTGCATTTCGGGTTTCTCGACCCAAGCGGGAGGGGTCCGCGTCCCTTCGGCTCATTCGGGCTTTCGGTCGACCGGCCGCTGACAAGGCTGACCCTTAAGCGTGCCGAGGCCCTTGTCGCGACCGGGCCGGAGCGGGAGCGCGCCCTGCGCTACCTCACAAGCATCTCCTCAAGCTGCGGCGTCGCTGAAGCCTATGCGCTCCACATCGCGGAGGCCATCCCGCCGCACGCGGGCCTTGGCTCAGGCACGCAGCTTGCGCTTGCGGTCGGCTCCGCGTTCGCCGCCCTCGAAGATTTGCGGCTCTCCCCGGACGATGTTGCGGAGCTTCTTCAGCGTGGCGCGCGCTCAGGGATCGGCATCGCGACCTTCGCCTCGGGGGGCGCCGTGCTCGACGGCGGCCCTCGCCAAGGCGCGCTGCCGCAGCTTATCAGCCGCGTGCCCTTCCCCGCCGACTGGCGCGTGCTTCTGATCTTCGACGCGGGCGCCACGGGACTTGCCGGAGAGAGCGAAACGGCGGCCTTCAACTCCCTCCCTGATTTTCCGGAGAGCGCGACCGATGAGCTTTACCGCCGGATCACGCTGGCCGCGCTCCCGGCGCTGGCCCAAGCCGACTTCAACACCTTCTGCGAGCAGGTCGGCTATCTGCAAGCGTGCATGGGCGCCTATTTCGCGCCGTTGCAAGGCGGGGCCTACAAAAGCGCGCGCGTCAGCGAGACGCTCGATTGGCTCCGCAGCGAGGGCGTCACCGGGCTTGGCCAGAGCTCCTGGGGTCCGACCGGCTTTGCCTTCGCCGCCTCAGAGGGCGAAGGCGAGGCGCTGCTCGGCAAGGCGCGAGCGCGTGCCCAGCATGCGGGCCTTCGCTTCGAGCTCGCGCGCGGACGCAACGAGGGCGCCAAGATCGAGACGACTTAAGCGAAATCCCGTAAGGCACGGCAATTGAGCCGCTTTGCCGCCTTGTGGTAAAGCGGCGCATTGGCGGCTCGCGACTTTAGACCGCGATCAACGGCGGAGCACGCGAGCCAACCCTTAGCAGGGAGACGAGACTTCATGGCGAACCTCCGCATTCTGCATATGCTCACGCCGCTCAAGCATATGAGCCCGTTCGACGTGAACATGGCCCTCGACGCCGGCTTCGACGTCACCATCCCCTACACCTCCGTCACCATCGAGGACGTGACCGGGCTCGTGCAGGACGCGATCTTCTCGCGCGGGCCCGAGGGGGTGAAACGCACCGGGGTGTTCATCGGCGGCAAACGCGCGATCGAAGCGCTCGACATGATGAAGCGCGCCAAGTCGGCCATGGTGCCGCCCTTCGAGATCTCCGTGTTCGCCGATCCCGCAGGCTCGTTCACCACCGCCGCCGCCATGGTCGCCTGCGCCAAGAAGGCGCTCAGAGACACGTTCTCGAGCGAGCTCAAGGGAAAGCGCATCGCGGTGTTCGGCGGCACGGGCGTGGTCGGCTTCGCCTCGGCGGTGATCGCCGCGCTCGACGGCGCTTCGGCGACGCTGATCGGCTATGACGGGCCGGACCGGGTGCGCAAGCTCGCCGAGGAGGCCAATGCGCGCTTCTCGGTCAATATCGCCTATGCCGATGGCGGCACCGAGGAGCAGAAGAGCGAGCTCGTGCGCGAGGCCGACGTGATCTTCGCCGCCGGACCCGCGGGAAAAAGGCTGCTCACGCTCGACCAGCTCAAGCAAGCCAAGCACTTGCGCGTCGTCACAGACGTCAATGCCGTGCCGCCATCGGGCGTCGAGGGCGTGGGCGTGAACGACGATGCAACGCCGATCCCGGGCACCGGCGCGGTCGGCATCGGCGCGCTCGCCGTCGGCAACGTCAAATACCGGACCGAGGCAGGCCTGTTCAGGCAGATGATCGAATCCGAGAGGCCGCTCTATCTCGATTTCCGGGACGCCTACGCTCTTGCCCAGAAGCTCACGTCCTAAGCCCGCCTCGCTGCTCATCGCGGCGATCTCGGGTCGCGCGCTGGCAGGCTCGGCGATCCGCGCCGGGCTCACGCCGCTGGTCGCCGATTTCTTTGCCGAAGCCGACACCGGCGCTCTTGCCCACGCTTGCCGCAAGCTCAAGGGCGATATTGGACTGGGGATGCGATGGCGGAGCCTCGGGCCGGCGCTCGAGGCACTGGCTGCGGCCGCGCCCTCCCCCATTATCGGGCTCGTCTACGGCTCAGGCTTCGAGGACCGCCCCGAGCTATTGAGCCAAATCGCCGCGCGCTGGCCGCTGCTCGGCAACGACGCGGCAACCGTCGAGCGCCTCAAGGCGCCGGAGAGCTTCTTCGCCGTGCTCGATCGTCTCGGCATTGCGCACCCCGTGACGACGACCGAACGCCCCGCAAGAGGCGCAAGCTGGCTCGCCAAGCGCAAGGGTGGCGCCGGCGGCAGCCATATCGTTCCGAGCCGGATCGCGGAGGACGGGAGCGACGTCTATTACCAGGAACGGGTCAAGGGACGCGCCGTTTCGGCGCTCTTCGTCGCCGACGGGAGCCGCGCCCGCATCCTTGGCTTTAGCGAGCAGTGGACGGCGCCCTCCAAGCGGAGCCTCTGGCGCTATGGCGGAGCGGTGCGCCCGGCGGCGCTGCCCACGGAAGTCGCACGGCAGATGGCCTCTGCCGTCAAACGTGTCGCCAAAGCCTTTAAGATCAAGGGGCTGGCCTCCGCCGATTTCATGGTGAGCGAGGGCCAGGCCCTTCTGCTTGAGATCAACCCGCGCCCCGGCGCCACGCTCGACATTTTCGACAGCGACGCAAAGTCGCTGCTTCGCCTCCACCTCGACGCAGTGATCGCGGGCAAGCTTCCGCACGCCGGGCTTAAATTTCAGGATGTCATGGCCTCGGCCATCGTCTATGCACCTAAGAGGGTCGCCGTGCCTTCCAACCTGGTCTGGCCAAACTGGGTGGCGGACCGGCCTAAGTCATCGGAATGGATCGACAAAAACCGTCCGATATGCACTGTACTGGCCCGCGCCGAGAGCAAAGCTCGCGCCAAGCGCCTGGTCGAGGCGCGAAGCAGAAAAGTCCTGGCCAGTTTTACGAGTCTCAGCAGGGGGGATACGAGTGCACAAGAAGGTAGAAGGGAGCGCAACGCGCCAAACGGAGTGGCCGAGCGTCAACGCCAAGGTCGAGCCGCTCGTCCAAGCTCTCATCGATGAGGCCGACGCCTTGCGTGTCGAGGTCTCGCGGGGAACGCTCGGCGAGTGCCGCATCGATTGCGGCGTGCGCGCCGTAGGGGGCCTCGAAGCCGGCCGGCGTATCGCGGAGATCTGTCTCGGCGGGCTCGGGCGCGTGGCGCTCGAAGCGACCAACACCGAAAGCTCCTGGCCCTTCGTGGTGACCGTGCATACGAGCCAGCCGGTGCTCGCCTGTCTCGGCTCGCAATATGCCGGCTGGAGCCTTTCGGCCGACGACAACGGCAACAAATACAACGTGCTTGGCTCAGGTCCTGCCAGGGCCATCGGCTCTTCTGAGAAGCTTTTCGAGGAGCTCGGCTATCGGGACAAGGCCAGTAGCGCCACCCTCGTGCTCGAAGCCGACCGCGCGCCGCCGGCGGCGCTGGTCGAGGAGGTCGCCAAGGCCTGCAAGCTCAAGCCCGACCGCCTCACCTTCATCTATGCTCCGACCTCGAGCCTTGCCGGCACCGTGCAGATCGCCGCGCGCTGCCTCGAGGTCGCGTTGCACAAGGCGCACGAGCTGCATTTCCCGCTGAACCACATCATCGACGGCCTCGCCACCGCGCCGTTGCCGCCGCCCGCACCCGACTTCGTCGCCGCCATGGGGCGCACCAACGACGCCATCATCTATGGCGGCCGCGCGCTGCTCTTCGTCAGCGGTAGAGCAAAGGAGGCGAAGGCCTTGGCGGAGAATCTGCCGAGTCTCAAGTCCAAGGACTACGGCAAGCCCTTCGCCGACATCTTTGCCGCGGTGAAGGGCGATTTCTATCAGATCGACCGCATGCTGTTCAGCCCGGCCATGGTGACCGTGACCTCGCTCAAGACCGGGGAGAGCTTCGAGGGCGGGCGCATCGACACCGCCATCCTCTCGCGCTCCTTCTCCTGACGGCCATGCGCGCGGAAAGCCCTGACGACGCCACCATCGTGATGTTCGGCGATGGACGCGATTGGCATGGGCGCACTTTGCTCAAAGCCTTCAAGCGGCGCGGGCTTAACCCCCTGCTCGCGCCGCTCAACGCTTGCGGCTTCTCGACCGACACGGCGACCGGGCTTGCCATCCCAGGCCTTGGCGACCGCTTGCCTGAGGGAGCGTTCGTGCGCTTCGTGCCGGGGGGCAGCTTCGAGGAGGTCACGCTCTATCTCGGGGTGCTGCATGCGCTCCGGGAGCTCGGCGTGACGGTGTGGAACGACGCCCGCGCCATCGAGCGCTGCGTCGACAAGTCGACCACCACTTTCTTTCTGCAGAAGGCTGGGATTCCCACGCCGCGGACTTTTGCCAGCGTCAATCGGGCCGAGGCCGAGCAGATTACGGCAACCCTGCTCGGCGAGGGGCGAAAGCTCGTGCAGAAGCCGCTGTTCGGGGCGCAAGGCAAGGGCTTGCGGCTCATCACCGCGCTTGCTGATCTTGCCTCGCCTGAGGAGGTGAACGGGGTCTATTATCTCCAAGAGTTCATT
>JBGQMX010000038.1:0-23200 GCA_041500805.1 Methyloceanibacter sp. | reverse complement strand
GGCTCCTCGATCATGCCGGGCAAGGTCAACCCCACCCAATGCGAGGCGGTGACCATGGTCGCGGCGCAAGTCATGGGCAACAACACGACGATCACCTTTGCCGGCAGCCAGGGGCATCTCGAGCTCAACGTGTTCAAGCCAGTCATCGCCTACACCATGCTCCAATCGATCAGGCTCCTCACCGACGTCGCCGACAGCTTCACCGAGAAATGCGTCGTCGGCATCGAGGCCGACCGGGAGTGCATCAAGCAGCATATGGAGCAGTCGCTCATGCTGGTCACGGCGCTGGCGCCCCATATCGGCTATGACAAGGCGAGCGAGATCGCCAAGGCGGCGCACAAGCGCGGCACCACCTTGCGCGAGGAGGCGGCGCGGCTCGGCCATGTGCGCGAGGAGGACTTCGACCGTCTGGTGAGGCCTGAGGACATGGTCGGCCCGAAACCGTAATCATCGGCCTCAACGAGAAGTCTTGGGCATGGCGCGATCAGGCAACAAGCGCTCGCTCACCATCGCGCGGCACCGCACATCCGTCTCGCTCGAGGATGAATTCTGGGATGCGCTGGCCGACATCGCGCGTGCCGACGGCAAGTCCGTGGCGGCGCTTATCGGCGAGATCGACAAGGGCCGGAGCGAGAAGAGGAGTTCCGAGGCCAACCTCTCGGCCGCCATCCGGCTTTTCGTGTTGGAGCGGATGCGCGGTCCCAGAGCGGGAAGCTAGCCGCCGCCGAAGATCTCGATGCCCTTCTTCCAATCATCAGGGGCGGGTCGCGGGCGGCGCGGATGACGCCGCGGCGCGACCGTCGGCGTGTCCTCGGCGGCTGAGGGATTGGCTGGAATGATCGCGCTGCTAACGCCGACAGTTGCGCCGTCGGGCGTGACCGGAGGCGCTCCCGATTCGCTGGCGGGGTTGAGCTGCGGCGCGGGCGCGGACTCGGGAGGTAATCCTGCCGAGGCTGGGGCGGCCTCCGCGTCAGCCTTCGGGTTCGCGACTGTCTCCTCCGCAGGCTTCGTCTCAGCCGCGGCCTTTGCTTCCGCGGTGGCCTTGGCCTCTGCGGCGGCCTCGGCCTCGGCGGCGGCCTTCTCTCTGGCTGCCTTTTCTGCCGCTGCCCTCGCCTCAGCGGCCGCCTTGGCCTCGACGGCAGCCTTTGCTTCGGCGACAGCCTGCTCCTTGACTGCCCTATCTGCGGCTGCCCGCGCCTCGGCCGCCGCCTTGGCCTCGGCGGCGGCTTTTGCCTCTGCGGCAGCCTTCTCCTTGGCAGCCCTTTGCTTGGCAGCCCTCTCCTCCGCTGCCCTGGCCTCCGCCTCGGCCTTCTCCGTCGCCGCCCTTTCCGCTGCGGCCTTGGCCTCGGCGGTAGCCTTTGCTTCCATGGCAGCCTTTGCCTCGGCGGCAGCCTTCTCCTTAGCCGCCTTCTGGGCCGCTGCCTCAGCTTCCGCTGCGGCCTTCTCTTGAGCAGCCTTCTCCGTCGCCGCCTTCGCTTCGGCGGCGGCCTTTTCTCGGGCAACCCTTTGCTCCGCGGCCTTGGCCTCAGCGGCAGCTTTCGCTTCGGCAGCAGCCTTTGCCTCAGCCGCAGCCTCTGCCTTGGCGGCTTCCTCGGCAGCAGCCCTTTCCTCCGCTGCCTTAGCCTCGGCAGCAGCCTTAGCTTCAGCCGCAGCCTCTGCCTTGGCGGCTTCCTCCGCAGCAGCCCTTTCCTCCGCTGCCTTGGCCTCGGCGGCAGCTTTCGCCTCACCAGCGGACTCGGTCGATGACGTGGCTTCCGCTGACGGCTCGGCCTCAGCCGGCGCCGCGCCCTCGGCTGGCAGTCCGGAGTCAGCTGCGGTGCCCTCCGCCGGCGGCTGGGTCTTGCCGCTCATGTCGAGCGTCTCCAGGCGCTCAACGTCCTCCTGCATGCGCCGCATGGTGAGGTAGCTCTCGATGGCGGCGGTGTCGATGGCGGGCGCGATCTCGTCTGCCTTATTGAGCGGGCCTGCGAACAATAGCCCAACCGGCGGAACGTCCTTGTTCCCGGCGCCGGCAAGGCTCATCGACCACTCGCTGTCGAGCTTGAGAGTTGCGAGCTCCACATAGCCATTGATCTTGGCCTCACCGCCAGCGCTCACAAGCCTCCCCGGGATGAGGCGGAGCGTCCCGTTCTTCACGTCGAAGGCGAATTTCGTTGGCGCATATTTGTAGGTGCCCTTGGTCAGCTTCTCGCGCACGGTGCGCGCTTCCGCCGCGATCTGATCCTTGTCGACCTTGATCGTCTTGTTGGCCGCCAGCACCGCCACGCGGCGAAGCGGATCGGGCGTCAGCCCCTGCAAGCTACCGGCGCCGAGCGTTAGGGCGCCCTCCCCGCTCAAGCCGGCGACGAGGCCGGGCGGGCTCAAGCCCTCTCCGGCAACGGTGAAGGCGAGGTCGAACGGACCCTTGGCGAAGCTCGCGCCGGCAATGCTGTTCGACATCTCCTCGAGCTTGCCGCCTTTGATCTCGGCATGGGCCTTGAGACTGGCTCCGGCGCCGAGCGGCGATAACGTCCCCGAGGCGGCAAATGCCCCTCCGAAGAGCCGGCCCTTGAGATCGGTCAGGGTGAGGCCGGCCTTGTCGATGCGCGCGAGCAGCGACGCGCCCGACACCTGGAACGGCGCGCCGAGAGCGAGCTGCTTGGCGTCGAGCTTGATCTCGCCGTCGACGTTCTCGATCGCGCCAAGCGAGAAGCCGCGCGACGGCCAGACCTCAGAGGCGCCGGCGCCGATGGCGCCCAGCATCTCTTCCGTCGAGGGCGTACGTTGCCATGCCACCAGCACCCCGAGCAGCGACGGCAGCGATACGCTGTCGGCGTTGGCGGCCAACTTGAAATGCACGATGTTGCCGCCGGTATCGAAATGCGCGCTGCCGTCGACCGCCTGGCCCGCGACCGTTCCGGTGACGGCGTTGAAATCGATGCTTGCCAATTGCTTGACGATGTCGGCGCGAACGGCAAGGGGAACGCCTGCGGCGGAGGGCGGCGCCTCGAGCCCCATCAGCATGAGGGCGAGGCTCGCATCTTGGCTGGTAAGCGAGGCCTTGCCGGTGAACGCGACGCCTGACTCTTGCGCCGATCCTTGCCCATCGAAGTCAAGCTTCATCGCCGCCGTCTCGAGTGCTGCCTTGCCGATCAGCTTGGTCCGAGGAACGCCCGCGAGCTTAACCGTGAGCTTGCCTTGGCTCCCACCGGCCGCCGCAAAGCGCTCGGCCGGAAGGTTGGGGAACAGAAGAACGAGAAGGGCCTGAGGCCGGTCGCCGGTGACGCTGCCGTCAATATCGATCTTCGCCTCGCTCAGCTTGGCCGGCTCGCCTATGGCGTGGGCGGCGAGCACGATGTCGGACCCTCCCGCCTTGCCGCCAAGCTCGAGCGAGGCGTTGGTGGCAGTGCCCTCCCGGGCGGCGACCAGGCCGACATGGATATCCAAGGGCGCTAACGCCGAGAGATGCTTCGATTGGCTCACGCTCTCGGGCAGGCCGAACAGCTCGGAGGTGATGCGGAGGCTGTCGGTCGTGGCGGCACGAAGCGCGAAATCCACCCGCCCGGACGGGGCTTCGCTCAAGCGCTCGATGCGGCCTTTGCCGTTGAGCGCGATGGCGTCTCCGGCGGCAAAGTCGAGCTGCTGCACGTCGAGGGTGTCGCCAATGAGGGCAAAGCGCGCGTCGAGCTTGCCGGCAGGGATGTTGGGCAGCAGAAGCTCGCCGACGCGCAAGGTCGCGCGCACGTCGTCGTCGCGGAACTGCACGAGGAGGTTCTGGTCCTCGGCGGCCGTCGGCGGTGCGCCCTCCTTCGCGGGAGCCGCCGGGGGTGCGCCTTCCTTCGCGGGAGCCGCCGGCATCCAGGAGCGCCAGATTGGCCCGTCGCCGATCACCTCTCTGAGGTCGAGGCGGTCGCTGTCGAGAGTGAATTCGATCAGGCTCCTCTCGCCACCTTTGTAGCGCAGGTCGCCGCGGAACTTGGTCGCGCTGAGCTCCCCCGTTGCATCGGCAAGCTTGAGCTCGCCGTCGCCCACCGTGGCGTTCGCCGCAAGCACAAAGTCGCTCATCGCGGCCTGCCCCGACATGTCGCGGTCTCCCGCCGCCCAGCGGGTCAGCGCCCTGAGCCCCGAGCCTTCGAGCTTGATCGGGCCGGCGAAGACCGGGCCGAACTCGCCGCGGCTCAAGCGTCCGGACGCCTCGATGCGATTGCCGCCGGGGAGCACGGCCTTGAGGCGCTCGATGGTCAGGCCTCCCTCTTTCGCTGCGAGCGCAAGATCGAGCGTGCCGATGAGATCGCCGCCAAGGCCGGCCTGCTCGATGGCCACGGAGAGCGTGCTTCCGCCGAGCTCGGCGGTTTCGCCGAGAGCCTCATCGGCGAGCATGTACAAGACGGCGGCAGGCGAGGCTTGCTGCTCGGCGCCAGGGGCGGCAAAGAGCACGTCGAGATCGACGAAGCTCGCCGTGAGCTCGCACATGGCCTTGAAATGCTCGCCGAAGTCGAGCGAGAGCTTGCCCTTGAGCAGCTGCGGGTGCCCCTTGGCCGGGATGGCGAGCTCGAAATCGGGAAGCTCGGCGTGATCGGTCGTGGCGGTAAGCGCGCCCTTCAACTCGTACAGAGACGTCTTGTCCTTCGGTGTCGCGGCGTCGGGAGCCGGCACTTCGCTCGCGGAGGGCTGCTCGCTTGCGGAGTCCGGGTCGTCTACGTCAGGCTCGTCGACAGGAGCGTCGGCGACGCGCACGACGATGGTGCCGTCATAGACGGGTTTGCCGCCGAGCCCCGTCACCCCGCCGTCGAGCACATAGGTGGTGTTGCGCTCGATGTCGCGGAGCGCCGACTTGATGCGTAGCAGCCCAGCGGCGTCAGGCTCGCTCGTGGAGAAGCGCAGCTCCTGGGGGCGCCCTTCGACATTGTAGGTGGCAGAGACCTTGTAGGGTCCCGACAAGGAGGAGGCGCTCGCCTCGCCTGCGATGTCCTCCAGCGTGAGCCTCGGCGCTCCTTCCTTGGTGATCTCGATACGGCCGCCGCCGACGCTCACCGAGTCGAGCATGACGTCCTTGGGGGCGAAAGGCAGGCCCACGCCGCGGCGCCCCACGTCGCTCCAATTGCCGGAGCCGTCCTTCTTGAGATCGAGACGCAAGACGGGATCGACAATGGCGATCTTGCGCGCTTCGATGCCTCCGCTTAAAAGCGCGCCGATATTGAGCCAGGCCTCGAACGAGCGGGCCTCGAGGAACGGCCGGTCGAGGCGTCCGTCCTGATCGGCAACCTTGATATCGTCGAATCGGAGCTCAGGGGCCGGCAACAGGACGAGATGCACCTGGCCGCCCACCTTGACCTGGCGGCCGAGCAGCTTGGCGGCTTGCGTCTCGAAGACCGGCCGATAATCGTTCCAGTCGATGAAGAGCGGCGCGGCAAAGAGCGCGCTCAGCACCAAGATCAGCAATGCCGTCAAAGTGAGCAGGAACGAGTTCAAATTTATGCCCAAGGCTCGGAAGCGAGCGCGTTCTGACGCGGCAAGCGCCAACGGCGCCGACCGGTCCCCGGCCCCCCGCGACGCTTCGTCATGCTAACGCAAAAATCTTGCCAGGATTGAGGATATTCAACGGATCGAGCGCCTTTTTTATGGCAGCCATCACCTCTACCCCTGGTCCGTGCTCTTGCGCGAGATAGCTGATCTTGCCTTGGCCTACGCCATGCTCGCCGGTGCAGGTGCCGCCGAAGCCGAGCGCCCGGTCGATGAGCCGGTCGAGGAAGTCCTGCACCTTGCCCCGCTCCTCGGGGTCGGCGGGATCGATGAGCGGCAGCACATGGAAGTTGCCGTCGCCCACATGACCGACGATCGGGGCGAGCAACCCCAGCCGGTCGATGTCCTGCCGCGTTTCGCCGACGCACGCGGCAAGGGCTGAGATCGGCACGCAGACGTCGGTCGACAGGACCTCTGCGCCGGGCTTCAGCGCGCGGGCGGCCCAGTAGGCGTCATGGCGGGCCTGCCAGAGCCGCGTCCGGTCCTCTTGCCGCTCGGCCCAGTCGAACTCCCCTCCCCCTTCAGACTTGGCGATCTCAGCGAAGGCCTCGACCTGCTCGCGGGCCGAGGCCGCGGTGCCGTGGAACTCGAGGAAGAGCGTCGGGGTCTCGGGCAACGCAAGATGCGAATAGGCATTGCAGGCGCGGATCTGCACCTCGTCGGCAAGCTCGATGCGGGCCAGCGGAAGGCCCATCTGCAGGGCGGCGATGGTGGCGTTGCAGGCGCCCTCGATGGAAGCGAAGGGGCAGACCGCAGAGAGGATCGTCTCAGGGATGCCGTAGAGCTTGAGCGTAAGCTTGGTGATGACGCCGAGCGTGCCTTCCGAGCCGATCAGGAGGCGGGTGAGATCGTAGCCGGCGGAAGACTTCCGCGCCCTGCCACCCGTCGTGATCACGCTGCCGTCGGCAAGGACCGCGGTGAGGCCGAGCACGGCGTCGCGCATGGTGCCGTAGCGCACGGCGTTGGTGCCCGAGGCGCGCGTCGCCGCCATGCCGCCAAGGCTCGCATCGGCGCCGGGATCGACCGGGAAGAAGAGACCCATATCGCGCACATGATCGTTGAGGGCTTTCCTTGTGACGCCGGGCTCCACCACGCAATCGAGGTCGGCCTCATGCACGGCGAGGATGCGGTTCATGCGGGATAGATCGAGCGAGACACCGCCGTATGGCGCGTTGACCTGACCTTCGAGCGAAGTACCGGTGCCGAACGGGATCACCGGCACGCGGGCGCCGGCGCACAGCCGCACGACGTCTGAGACCTCGGCCTCAGTCTCGGCGAACAGCACGGCGTCGGGTGGCTCCAACTTCAGCCAGGTGAGCGTGTTCGCATGCTGCTCCCGAAGCGCCTGGCTCAGCGAGAAACGGTCGCCGAAGCGCGCGGCAAGGGCGGCGAAGACGGCCTTCTTGCCCTCCGCCGTGGAGCGTTCAGGCGCCTCTGCGAGACCCATGGTCATGGGCACATTCTATAGGCGCTTGGTTAGGAAAGGCTCGGGCTTTTCAGACGCTCGCGACCACGATCACCGCCGCGTAGTGGCAGCTCGCCGCCGACAGCACGAAGCCGTGCCAGATGGCGTTCTGATACGGCAGCCGCTCCCAGAGGTGGAACACCACGCCGACGGTGTAGAGAACGCCGCCGACTACCAGCAGCGTCAGCACGTGACCCGGCATCGCCGACATCAACGGCTCCCAGGCGGCGATCACTGCCCAACCCTGCACCAGATAGAGCGCGGTCGAGAGTCCGTCGAGAAAGCGGGGGGCCAACAGCTTGATGGCGATGCCGATGGCCGCCATGGTCCAGACCACGGCAAGCAGCCCAAGCCCCCAAGCAGTGTTCATCTTGATCAGGATGAAGGGGGTGTAGGTGCCGGCGATCATGAGGAAGATCGCGGCGTGGTCGAGGCGGCGCATGACCTCTTTGAGCTTCGGCCGGACGACGAGATGGTATCCGGCCGAGCAACTGAACATGGCGACGAGCGCGAGGCCGTAAATCGCAAGGCTGACGAGCCACAGCGTGGCTTGCGTCTCCACGCCGACGACGAGGAGTACGGTCAGCGCGACGAGACTTGCGGTGACGCCGATGACGTGGATGCACCCGTCCGCCACGCGCTCGCGCATGGTGTATCGCGGAAACACGACGCTATCCTTCACCCAGTCGATCCTCTTTATAGGCACAGAAGTTTGAAAATCAGCTTACCAAGCCATGTGGCGAGGATGAGGCGCTATAACGCCGATCAGGGGCTTCTGGTTCGGCATAGTGTCACGGGCGGCATCGAGCGGTTGCCATGCGCTCGTCGCAGGCGAGGCCTTGATGCGCCGGACCTTCGGCCCGGCGCGTCATGATCGAGGACTATCTATTGGCCGCAGGCGCTCGAGCCCGTGGTGCAGACGTAAGGCACCACAACGCCGGTAAAACACGTCGAATAGAAACGCTCGGTGACGATGTCCGGCTTGAGCTGCGCGTCAGCCGGAACACCATTAGGCCGAACGGCCTTCCAGAAGGGGTCGCCCTTGACCTTGTGAGCGTACAGGGTGACGTAAGCCCATCTCTTGGCGCGCTTCAGCTCATAGGCGCTCTGGAGGGCAAGCGCCTGGGAGCTGTGGGCGGCTTCAGCCTTGGAGCCGGCGCTGGCAGTGGCTGTAATCAACTGGCACGAGGCCTGTGCGGGTCCAAGGCCGGACAAGCCAAGCCCTACAACGCCAAGTCCAGCGAAGCCCATCCTCAAAGCTTGAAGCATCTTTCTTCTCCGCCAGCAGCCGACCGGGGCGAGACGCCCCACCAGCTAGTTGCCACAGACGGCGGAGCCCGTCGTGCAGACATAGGGAACGACAACGCCGGTGAAGCAGGTCGTGTAGAAGCGCGCGGTGATGATGTCAGGCTTGAGCTGCGCATCCGCGGGTACGCCGTCGGGCCGTACGGCTTTCCAGAAGGGGTCGCCCTTCACTTTCCGTGCGCTCATGGTGACGTGGCTCCAACGCCTGGCCTGCTTTAGGTCATAGGCGCTTTGGACGGCAAGGGCTTGCGAGCTCTGGGCGGCTTCGGCCTTAGAGCCGGCACTGTGGGTCGCCGTAATCAACTGGCATCCGGCCTCTGCGGGCCGAACGCCGCAGACAGCAAACACCGCAATACCAAGCACAGCGATACCCATCCTCAAAACTTGAAGCATATCCCGGTCTCCCAGCTGGACGTGGAGGTTGAAGTTTCTTTTTTGGCAGCGCGCTCGCGCCCCTGCAACGGCTATAGCAAACTTTTCCTGCGGTTTTTTGTCAGATTCAAAGCGGGAAAGTTCCCTTGGTGTGACACCACGACGCCAACGCGTGCCGATCAGTCGCCCTCCTTGCAAGGCGGTCCTTCGGGACAGGCACCAGGGCGGTGCCGGTTGACGTCCATCGTCGAGGGCCCCTGGTTGTCCGTCCTGCCAGCGTCTTGCGGAGGCCCTGGATTTGCCGTCCCTCCCGCAGGGCTCGCCTCCCCCGCAGGGCTGGTCTCTCCCGCAGGGCTCCCCTTGGCGGGATCAGCGTCGCTTGCGTCAGAGGCGCCGGCCGCGGTTCCGCTTCCGGCTTCAGGATGATCTGCGGCGATGAGCAGGCTCGGGCCGATCACCGCAAGAAGAACCGTCAAGGCGGCCCCGGCAATCACTCTCATGGCCCTGAACTACCTTCCGGCGTTGTGGCGCACATAGTCTTGGCGAACTCGACGAGCGGCGCGAAGCGTTTGTCGCGGGCGATAGCCTGGGCAATGCCTTCAAATTCGGCAAAGGCCTCGGGCTGATGGAAATTCTTCTGAATGCGTTCGATATAGCTTTGAATCTCAGGATATTCATACGCCTCTATGATAAACGCGCCAAAAAAATGGCCGATCATCTCCTCGCTGAGCGCGCCTCGCTGCATGAACATGCCGAGATCGGAAAAGAAACCCAGATATTCGTTGATCTGCATGTGGCCGAAGCTGCCGCCGTCGCCTTTGTAGAGGTTCTTGCAGGACTCGATGCCGTTGGCGATTTGCAGGTAAGGCTTCTCCTCGAGATAGAACTCGCGATAGAGGCCCCGCGCGAGCTGGATCTCCTGGCTCTGGTGCTCCAACCGCGTCGCCCGATAATGCAACGATACGACGACGATCTGGGCGATGACGAAGCTTACCACCGCAAACAGCAACGCGCCCCATTCGCGGGTGAAGCCTCTGTGCTGCTGACGCTGCTGCGGCCCTTGCTCGAGCGCGGTCGAGGCAGCGGCTTCGGCGCTCATCGTTGCGTGTTCGAGCGGGGTCTCGTCCAAGAGGTTAGCTCACTCCAAGGGTTGCAACCGGGTTGAGCGGGTCTTAGCTGCGGCCTAGGCGCGGCCGGACGGCAGGCTGTCATATGACAGAAACATTGCAAAGCCTAGCCGCTTGGGCGCCAGCGCCCGAGCACCAGCGCCTTCCTCTTTTGTTCGCCGGCCACGGCCGATGGTATAGCTTCGAGGTCCATGACAAAGATTCGCTCCTCAGCTGCGGAAGCCGCCCTGCCCCCTCCCGAGGAGGAGGAGCCGCAGCTTTCCACCTCGGAGCGCGCCATGCGCCGGCGCCCGAGCCACTATCTCGATGCGCTCAACGCCGAGCAGCGCGAGGCGGTCGAAACGCTCGACGGGCCGCTGCTCGTCCTTGCCGGCGCCGGCACCGGCAAGACGCGCGTGCTCACCACGCGCATCGCCCATATTTTGAGCTTAAGCCGTGCGCGGCCGGGCGAGATCCTCGCCGTGACTTTCACCAACAAGGCAGCGCGGGAGATGAAGGCCCGCATCGGCCAGCTGATCGGCGGCGTGGTCGAGGGCATGCCCTGGCTCGGGACCTTCCATGCCATCGGCGTGAAGATCATGCGCCGCCATGCCGAGCTCGTGGACTTGAAGCCGTCCTTCACCGTGCTCGATACCGACGATCAGATCAGGCTGCTCAAGCAGCTGCTCGAGGCCGAGAACATCGACGAGAAGCGCTGGCCGGCGCGGCTGCTCGCTGCCATGATCGACGGCTGGAAGAACCGAGGGCTGGTCCCGAAGCGCGTGCCGGAGGGCGAGAGCTTCGCCTTCGCCAATGGCCGGGCGCGCGACCTCTATGCGCTGTATCAGAAGCGCCTGAAGGAGCTGAACGCCGCCGATTTCGGCGATCTGCTGCTCGAGAATTTGCGGCTGTTCCAGGAGCACCCCGACGTGCTCGCCAAATATCAGCAGCGCTTCCGCTATATGCTGGTCGACGAGTATCAGGACTCTAACGTCGCGCAATATCTCTGGCTGCGCCTGCTCGCGCAAGGGACCGGTAATATCTGCTGCGTCGGCGACGACGACCAGTCGATCTATGGCTGGCGGGGCGCCGAGGTGGACAACATCCTGCGCTTCGAGACCGACTTTCCCGGCGCCAAGATTATCCGGCTCGAGCGCAACTACCGCTCCACCGGCCATATTCTCGGCGCGGCCTCGGGCCTCATCGCGCACAACAAAGGGCGCCTCGGCAAGACGCTGCGCACCGACGGCGATTTGGGCGAGAAGGTCGAGGTCGAGGGCTGCTGGGACGACGAGGAAGAGGCGAGGCTTATCGGCGAGGACATCGAGCAGGCGCAGCGGCAAGGCCATCGTCTAAGCGAGATCGCTATTCTCGTGCGGGCGTCCTTCCAGATGCGCGCCTTCGAGGACCGCTTCATCACCCTCGGGCTTCCCTACCGGGTGATCGGCGGCCCGCGCTTCTATGAGCGCCAGGAGATCAGGGACGCGACCGCCTATTTCGAGGTGACGCTCAATCCCGCCAACGACCTCAAATTCGAGCGCATCATCAATACGCCGCGGCGGGGCTTGGGCGAGGCGAGCCTGAAATCGCTGCACCAGCTGGCGCGCGCGAGATCTGTGCCCTTGATGCAGGCGGCACGGCTGATCGCCGAGACCGAGGAGCTGAAGCCTAAGGCGCGGAAAGGCCTGCTCGACCTCATCTTAGCCTTCGACCGCTGGCGCTCGCTGATCGAGACCACGCGCCATACCGAGCTCGCCGAGCTGATCCTCGACGAGTCTGGCTATACCGGCATGTGGCAGGCTGAGCGCTCGCCGCAGGCGCAGTCGAAGCTTGAGAACCTGAAAGAGCTGATCCGCTTCATGGACGAGTTCGACACGCTGGCGGGCTTCCTCGAGCATGTCAGCCTGGTCATGGATGCCAGCACCGAGGAGGGCGCCGACCGGGTCAGCTTGATGACGCTGCACAGCGCCAAGGGGCTCGAATTCGACACCGTGTTCCTCCCCGGCTGGGACGAAGGGCTGTTGCCGCATCAGCGGAGCCTGGACGAGTCTGGCCGCTCCGGCCTCGAGGAAGAGCGCCGGCTTGCCCATGTGGGACTGACGCGGGCGCGCAAAAGCGCCAAGATCACCTTCGCCCAGAATCGCCGCAACCACGGAACGTGGCAGACCGCGCTCCCCTCGCGCTTCATCGACGAGCTGCCGGTCGATCATGTGCAGGTCGCCGAGGACAGGGGCTTGCGCGGCTATGGGCCGAGCCGCTTCGACACGGCGGAGAATCTGTTCGCCAGCGGCTTCTACGAGACGCCGGGCTGGCAGCGGGCGCAGCGGAATAGGCCGCGCGGAGCCACACCGTCGGCGCCGCGCCGCGAGCCCATCACCATCGATGGCACGCTCGTGGCGGCGAGCACGGCGGAGGGCGCCGGGCTTGCGATCGGGCCGCGCGTGTTCCACCAGAAGTTCGGCTATGGCCACATCACGCAGGTGGACGGGAACAAGCTCACCGTCGATTTCGACAAGGCCGGGAGCAAGAAGGTGGTCGACAGCTTCGTCGAGGCGGTGTGAGCCGGTGCGGTGTTCGGTCGTTCTTGCCGCAGCGCTCAGCCTGATCTCCTCCGGCGCAAGCGCCGCGCCGGCCTGGACGGTGGAGCGGTCGGAGATCGCCTATCTGTTCTATGGCGAACCGGACAAGCCGATTCTCTCAATCACCTGCGGCCAGGAAGAAGGCGAGACCGGAAGGGACGAGACCCGCATCGAGGTCGATGTCGCGCCGGGGACGAAGCTTGGAGACGAAAGGGTCGTGCTCGTCGTGGAGACGAAGGGCGGACGGAAAGAGGTACCGCTCAAAGCCGATATTTGTAGCGAAGCGGACCCTTGCACCAACGGCGCCGCTGGCGAGGTCTATCGCTACGAGGCAAGCGTGCCGGGCAAGCAACTGGCGCTCGACATCGCCGACAAGGGCCGGAAGGTCAGCATCGATGCGCCGGGCGCCAAGGTTTCCGCGCCGGCGGATGCAAAGGCGTTCAAGACGTTCGCCACCATGTGCCTCAATTGGTGAGGGCACTCTCAGGCTCAAAAAACAGCCTTTCGCGGTGAGAACAAAACGTGTACATTGATCGGGCGCCGATCGGCGCAACCGTCAACGAGGGAGGTTCCCATGCGCGCTCTTATGGTCGGAGTTCTCATCCTGTTCTCACTGCCGGCACTGACACCGGCCTTTGCCGACGATGCCTGCCGCTGCAGCGGCTGCGGCTGCAAGGGCGGTCCCGGCTGGCGCGGTCCTGACGGGGCTTGCGTCCCCCGGGCCTCGCTCGCGCAGGTTTGCGGAACGCCAGCCGGCACGCCGTGCAAGCAGGAAGCCGCGGCGCGCGCCTGCTTCGGCAAGCAGTCCGCATTGACGCAGCCAAAACCCAAGCCGCAGCCGCAATAAATCGGCCGGGTCGGGGGGCACTCCGCCCAGGCATTTGATTGTGAATGGCGCGCTCGCCTAAGCTTCGGCGCCATGACCGCCCTGCTTTCGACCGAGCCGCCACCCTCTCCCGCTCCAGGCGCGGCCAAAGAGGCAAACGGCGCCACACCAAAGACCGCGGCAGCGGCCGCGGCCGGCCGCGACCACTTCATCCCGGTCAGCCGCTACGGGCTCCGCGCCAAGCTGATTGCCAGGCTCAAAGAGCAGGGCGGCGACGAGCGGGTTTGGGGCCGCGCGCTCGACTGCCTCGCCGCCTGGCGCCACCAGGACTATCGCAAGCGCCTGCTCGACCTCCTCGAAGACTATCTCCCCTTCAGTCCCGACAGCGACACGGCAAGCCTCATCGAGCTCGACGATGAGGGCCGCGCCAAGGCGCGGGCCGAGTTCATCGAGGGCGTCGAGCGGCTCCTCGTCCAGGCGAACTATGTCCGGCTCAGCCAGGAGGACTTGAAGCGCATCTTGGTCGAGCGCTCGCCCCACGGCTTGAGCCTACAGGTCGACCTCGGCGATTTCGACGATTTGCTGCTCTATTACCGCGGCACTGCGGTCGAGGTGCTTGAAGACCGCAATCCCTGGCGGCTCTATCTCGCCAAGGAGCGGACCGAGGTGCCGATCTTCCAGCGGCTGTTCTTGCTGTTGAAGCTCAAGCCCACCGAGGAGCGGGCGACAGAGATCGTCGCTGCCACAGGGGTCGACCGCGAGCGCGCGCTGAAGATGGCGCGCCGGCGGCGGGAGCATCTGCCGCCCGGCGTCTCGAGCGGGAAGATCTACGTCAAGGTGTTCAAGCGCATCCCCCAGGTCGATCTCGAGATGCTGTTCCCCAACACGCGCATCGCGTTTCGGCCCTTCGACAAGCTCCGGCTCCTCGTCACCGCAGGCGGCGGCACCGCTGCCGGCGTCATGGGGACGGCGACCAAGCTCCTGGCCGCCACCAATCCCTTCACGCTGGCCGTGGCGATTGCCGGACTTTCGGCCGTGATCTTCCGCCAGGTGATGGGCTTCTTCAACACGCGCAACCGCTACATGATGGTGCTGGCGCAGAACCTCTATTTCTGCAGCCTCGCCAACAATCTCGGCGCGCTGACGCTGATTGCCGAGAATGCCGAGGAGGAGGACGTGAAGGAGGACATGCTGCTCTATGCCTTCCTCGCGCAATCGCCCTCGCATCAAGAGGCGCTGGCGGAGGCGAGGGCGGCGATCAGCGGTTTCCTCAAGGAGCGCTGCGAGGCGAGCGTCGGCTACGATGCGGAAGACGCCTTGCACCGCTTGCTCGCTGACGGCCTGGTCAGAAGCGATGCCGACGGAAACCTGACGGCGATTGCGCCGGCGGAAGCCCGCGATCATCTCGACACGCTGTGGGACCGGCTGCTCGACGTCGACAGTCTCGATAAAGCCGCTTCCCCTGCCAAAGCATGAGCGCGCTCAAGGCCGAGGCGCCGCCCGCAAAGACCACGATCTACCAAGCGACCATCGAGGCAGACGCACTGCGCGCCGAGCGGATCGCGCTTGCTCTCGAAGAGGCGCCCGACCCTTCTCCGGTCGCGGTGGGCCTGTTCGATCTCGGCAAGGGCCGCTTCGAGGTCTTCGCCCACTATGAGGCGGCGCCGCACCGCGAAGCGTTGCTGGCGCTGATCGAGGCTGCCGGCGGCGAAGGCCTCGGGCCGTTGCGCATCGAGGACGTTGCCGACGCCGATTGGGTGACGCTCTCGCAAGGACAGCGCGGGGCCGTGCGGGCCGGGCGCTTCCTCGTCTATGGCAGCCACGACCGGGCCCGCGTGCAGCCGCATCGTCTCGCCATCGAGATCGACGCCGGCCAAGCTTTCGGCACGGCGCATCACGCGAGCACACGCGGATGCCTCATGGCGCTGGACGATGCGCTGAAGCGCGACCGCCCGCGCTGCATCCTCGACATCGGCACCGGTACCGGCATTCTCGCCATCGCCGCCGCCAAGGGGCTGCTTGTCCCCGTGCTCGCAAGCGACAACGATCCGCTCGCCGTGGCCATCGCCGCCGACAATGCGCGGAAGAACGGCGTGGCACCCTTGGTTCGCACGCTCAAGGCTTCAGGTTTCGACCATCCCCTTCTCAGCCGCGTGAAGCCCAACCTCGTCCTTGTCAATCTGCTCGAGCGGGCCCTGCACGAACTCGCTCCTGCCATGTCCCGGAACATCGCCAAGGGCGGCACCGCCATCCTTTCCGGCATCACGCAAACCCAGGCGCGCGGCATCGAGGCGCGCTACAGCGCCTTTGGCTTCAGCCTCGAAAAGCGAATCATTCTCGATGGATGGACGACCTTGGTGATAACCCGTCGCAGCGGGCGGGTTTTGCGCGATTGATCGTGGGCGACCTTTGAGCTTACAAAAGCCGACCATGTATCAAATTTTCGATGACGTGAGTTCCCCGGGCGCAAGCGGCGAGCGGGTCAAGGCGTTGCAGCGGGAATTGAAGTCGCGAAAGCTCAAGGGCTTCCTTGTTCCCCATAGCGACGAGCACCAGAACGAGTTCCTGTCCCCTTCGGCCGAGCGACTCGCCTGGCTCACAGGCTTCACCGGATCGGCAGGCGTGGCGATCGTGCTGGACAAGGCGGCGGCGCTTCTCGTCGACGGGCGCTACATCCTGCAGGCCCGCGCGCAAACCGACGCTACCCTTTTCGAGGTGCTGCAGACGCCGGAGGCCAAAGCTTCGAGCTGGCTCACGGAAAAGCTCAGCAAGGGCGCCGCCGTTGGCTACGACCCCTCGCTGCATACGATCAAGGAGGTCGAGCGCCTCACCGAGACATTGGGCAAGGCCGGCATCAAGCTCGAGCCGGTCGCCGCCAATCCGATCGACGCCTTATGGCAGGAGCGCCCTAAGCCCTCCTCGGCCCCGATCATGCCCCATGGTCTCGAATTCGCCGGGCGCAGCGCGCAAGACAAGATCCGCGACGTACAGACGCTGCTGCGACAGGAGAAGGCCGACGCCGTGCTTCTTACCATGCTCGATTCCATCGCCTGGCTGTTCAACATCCGCGGCGGCGACATCAGGCACACGCCCGTGGCGCTCGCCTTCGCTATCGTGCCGGCGAATGGGAGGCCCACCCTGTTCATCGACACCGCCAAGGTCGGCGGCAACGTGCGCGGAAATCTCCAGGAATTCATCGACATCGCCGAGCCCGCTGCGCTTATGGCCAAGCTCAAGGCGCTGGGTCAGGCGAAAGCGCGCGTCAGGCTCGATCCCGAAACGGCGCCGATGCGCTTTGCGCAAGCGCTCGAGGCGGAGGGCGCCAAATTTGTGCCCGGCGCCGATCCGTGCATCCACCCCAAGGCCATCAAGAACGCCGCGGAGATCAAGGGCGCGCGCGCCGCGCACTTACGGGACGGCGTGGCCATGGCGCGGTTCCTCGCCTGGATCGACGAGGTGGGCGACGGTGGCAAGGTCGATGAGATCGCCGCCGCGATAAAGCTCGAAGACTGCCGCCGCGAGTCAGGCCAGCTCAAGGATATCAGCTTCGATACCATCTCGGCCGCAGGTCCGAACGGTGCCATCGTCCATTACCGGCCGACCACCAAGGGGAAGCGCACGCTCAAAGCGGGCTCGCTCTATCTCATCGACTCAGGCGGCCAATATCCCGACGGCACCACCGATGTGACCCGAACCGTCGCCATCGGCACGCCGATGCCCGAGATGCGCCGGCATTATGGGCTGGTGCTGAAAGCCCATATCGCCATCGCCACGGCGCGGTTCCCCAAGGGCACGCGCGGCCAGGACCTCGACCCGTTCGCCCGGAGGCCGCTGTGGGAGGCAGGGCTCGACTTCGACCACGGCACGGGCCACGGCGTCGGCAGCTATCTCTCGGTGCATGAGGGGCCGCAGCGCCTGTCGCGGCTCGGCACCGTCGAGCTCGAGCCCGGCATGATCCTGTCGAACGAGCCCGGCTTGTACCGCGAGGGCCATTACGGCATCAGGATCGAGAACCTCGTCCTGGTGACGCCGCCCGAGCGGATCGCTGGCGGAACGCGGGAGATGATGGGATTTGAGACGCTGACGCTCGTGCCCTTCGACCGCCGTCTCATCGACCCCAAGCAGCTCCTGCCTTTCGAGCTTGCCTGGCTCAACGCCTATCACGCGCGCGTGCGGCGAGAGGTCGAGCCGGTGCTGCTCAGCGACGACAGGGCCTGGCTCCGCCACGCCACGGCGCATATCGGTTGACGCATATTCCGCAAGCTGCGAACTGCCCGGACGAGGCGATGAGTGGTGCGGCTGAGCCGCTTGTTCTCCCCTCCCCCCTTGCGGGGGAGGGCTAGGGAGGGGGGTTCGATGCATAGACTCGACTCGCTGCACACCCCCCTCCGCGCGCCGAAGGAGCGCGCGTGCTCCCCCGCAAGGGGGGAGCGGGGAGCATGGTGCAGGTTTGTTGCTCAAAACCGGGCACGACACTGTTCAAGGTGGAAAGTGCGCTAAGAAGCGAAAGAGATGTCGATAGAAATTCTCGTGTCAGGCCTTGCGGCCACGCTGACCACGACCGCCTTCGTGCCGCAGGCGCTGCATATCATCCGCCACAAGGAGACGAGGGCGATCTCGCTGTTCATGTACGTGTCCTTCGCCATCGGCGTTGCGCTCTGGCTCCTGTTCGGCTGCCTGATCGGGAACCTGCCGATCATCGTCTCCAACGCCATCACGCTTGGGCTCGCGCTCGCCATCGTCGCGATGAAGCTGAAATATGGGTGAGGTAAGGTTGCAGCCGTAGCTTACTGAACTGCGCCAGGCTCGACCTCGAATGGATTGACGACAACGATTCCATCGAGATCCTGGCCGTGCTGCAGATCCTCGGTGAGAAGATAGTCGCATTCGCTAATTCGGGCGGCAGCGACGATCAGACAATCAAACCAATTGAAGCCGAAGCGATCCTGCACCTGCCACGCGTTTTGCATGACCGTCCAGTCGAGAACCATCGGATGCCAAGCGAGGAAGTCTGCGAGATAGACTCTGGCTTCCTCGCTATGCAGCTTACGCCTCGCCGTCAGAACGGAGTACGTTTCGAGGAGAACCTGATAGCTCAATCGCCCAGCTGCCGTGTCCCACAGGAACTCGAGCCAAAGATTGGTGCGTTGCTGTTTCGCGACGTCGACAACGTCCCGTGCATAGATCAGGACGTTGCTATCGGCGAAATATCTTGCGGTCATAGATCTCGTCGCGCGTGGGCAATTTTTCCCCGGGTTCCCTGAAAGAGAAGGGCTTTCCCTCCTTGAACCGCTGGCGCGCTGCCTCGTAGTCGGACTCGTGTTTCATCCGCTCTTCGAGCAGCTCCGCCAGGAAACGCGACAGGCTCTTGTCCTGCTCGGCGGCCTTGACGCGCGCCCAGCGAGCGACGTTCTCATCCAAGCTGATCGTGACATTCCTCATAACACGAATCTAGTGTTTTCGTGTTTTCGTGTCAATCGATCAGCTTCAGCCACTCTTCCTCGGTGAGCACCATCACGCCCAAGGCCTCGGCGTTTTTCAGCTTCGAGCCTGCGCCAGGGCCTGCCACCACGTAGTCCGTGTTCTTGGAGACCGAGCCCGCCACCTTGGCGCCGAGGCGCTCGGCCTTCGCCTTGGCCTCCGGACGGGTCATGCGCTCGAGCGTACCGGTGAACACCACCGTCTTGCCGGAGATAGGCGAGGCGTGATCGACGGCCTCGAGCGGCTGCGGGCTCACCTCTCTGAGCAACTCATCGACGACCTCCACATTGTGCGGCTCGGCGAAGAAGTCGGCGATTGCGGCAGCGACGGTCGGGCCGATGCCCTCGATATTGTCGAGCTCGGCAAAGGCCTCGCCCTCACGATCGGCCGCAGCTTCCTGCATCGCCTTCGTGAAGGCTTCGGCCGAACCATAGTTCCTCGCCAGCAGCCGCGCCGTGATCTCGCCCACATGGCGCAAGCCCAGCGCATAGATGAAGCGGTCGAGCCGCACCTTGCGCCGCGTCTCTATTGCCGCGAACAGCTTCTCGGCGGAGAGCGTGCCCCACCCTTCCCTCATCGCGAGCTTGGCGGTCGAGCGCTTGTCGCGCGCCTCAAGCGTGAAGATGTCGGGCGGGGACTGGATCAGACCGTCGTCGTAGAACGCCTTGATATGCTTCTCGCCGAGCCCCTCGATGTCGAAGGCATTGCGGGACACGAAATGCTTCAGGCGCTCGACCCTCTGCGCCGGGCAGATGAGGCCGCCGGTGCAGCGCCGCACCGCGTCCTCTTTGCCGGCATTCGGATTGATCTCGCGCTAGGCACGGCTGCCGCAGGCGGGGCAGACATCGGGAAAGGCGAATCGTTTCGCGCCCTTAGGCCGCTTCTCTTGAACCACGCCGAGAATCTGCGGGATCACGTCGCCGGCGCGCTGCACGATGACGGTGTCGCCGATCCTGACATCCTTCCGCGCGATCTCGTCCTCATTGTGCAGGGTGGCGTTCTGCACCACCACGCCGCCGACGGTGACAGGGTCGAGCTTGGCGACAGGGGTGAGCGCGCCGGTGCGGCCCACTTGAATATCGATGTCGCGCAAGGTCGTGGTCGCCTTCTCGGCGGGGAATTTGTGGGCGATGGCGAAGCGGGGCGAGCGGGAGACGAAGCCTAGTCTCTGCTGGAGATCGAGCCGGTCGAGCTTGTAGACGATGCCGTCGATGTCGTAGTCGAGGCCGGCGCGGCCGCCCTCGATATCGCGATAGGTTTCAAGCATTTCCTCGACCGAGCGGGTGAGCCTGATCAAGGGGTTCAGGGGAAAGCCCCAGGCGCGCAGGAGCTGATAGACGTCCCACTGGGTCTCGGCCGGCAGGTCCGCCACCTCGCCCCAGCCATAGGCGAAGAAGCGCAACGGCCGCTGCGCCGTGATGGCGGGATCGAGCTGGCGGAGCGAGCCCGCCGCGGCGTTGCGCGGATTGGCGAAAAGGCGTTCGCCTTGCCGCACCTGCTCGTCGTTCAGCTTCTGGAAGGCGGCGCGGCTCATATAGATCTCGCCGCGAAGCTCGAACGGATCCGGGAAGCTCCTCGTTTTGATGCTGTGCGGAATATCGGCGATGGTGCGGACATTGGCAGTGACGTTCTCGCCTTCATAGCCGTCGCCGCGGGTCGCTCCTTGCGTGAGTCTCCCCTTCTCGTAGCGAAGGGTGATGGAGAGCCCGTCGATCTTGGGCTCGGCGGTGAAGGCGAGCCCCTCGGTGGAGTCGAGGCCGAGAAAGCGCCTGATGCGGTCGAGGAAGTCGCGCACGCCCTCCTCGTCGAACACATTATTGAGGGAGAGCATGGGCACGCGGTGCACGACCTTGCCGAAGGCCTCGACCGGGGCCGCGCCCACCCGCAGTGACGGGCTGTCGTCGCGCACGAGATGGGGAAAGCGGGCCTCGATGGCCTCGTTCCGCGCACGCAAGCCATCATAGGCGGCGTCGCTGATCTCGGGCTCGTCCTTGCGGTAATAGAGCTCGTCGTGATGGGCAATCTCGGCGGCGAGCCGCGCGAGCTCTACAGTCGCTTCTGCCTCGTCGAGCTCGGCAACGGGCTTCGTGTCCGGAGGCGAACGGCCCTGATCCTTCTTTTTGGTCTTGCCCTTGCTCATGCTCGCATCATGCCGACCGGCTCATCAGCCGCTCGGCTGCGGCGCGCGCCTCGTCGGTGATGGTTTGGCCGGCGAGCATGCGCGCGATCTCCTCGCGGCGATGGGCGCCTTCAAGCACGGCGACGCGCGTCGCCATGGCCTCACCCTCAGGGCCGCGCACAGGCTCCTTGGCGATCAGCATATGGCCGTCAGCAAGGGCTGCAACCTGCGGAGCGTGGGTCACGGCAAGCACCTGAGCGCGGGCGGCAAGCCTCGCCAGGCGTTCGCCCACGGCGGCGGCCGTCGCCCCGCCGACGCCCGCATCGGCCTCGTCGAAGACGAGGGTGGGCGCGGAGCCGCGGGCCGCAAGCACGACTTTCAGCGCCAGGATGAACCGTGCCAGCTCGCCGCCTGAGGCGACCTTCATCAACGGGCCGGGCTCGGTGCCGGGATTGGTCCTGACAAAGAAGGCGATCCGGTCGATGCCGCTCGGTCCGCCTGCGGCCAGGGCGACAGTCTCGATATTGGTGATAAAGCTTGCCCTGTCGAGCTTGAGCGGGCCGAGCTCGCGCGCCACCTCTGCATCGAGGCGTTCGGCCGCCTGTTTCCGTGCCTTGCTCAAGGCCACGGCTAAAGTCTCATAGGCCTTGCGCGCGGCCTCTGCGGCACGGGTAAGCTCAGACCCCCGCGTCTCGCCCTGGTCGAGGGCGGCAAGCTCCGCTTCGAGCCTGTCGACAAGCACGGGCAGGTCGTCGGTCATGACCTTATGCTTGCGGGCGAGCGCCCGCAGCGCAAACAAGCGCTCCTCGGCGCGCTCAAGCTCCTTCGGCTCGAAGGCCGTCAAAGCCAGCGCTTCCTCAATCCTGGCGCGCGCCGTGTTGGTCTCGGCGAGCACGCGTTCGAGCGCCTCCGCCACCAGCGCCAGCACAGCGCCGCCGACACTTGCCTGGCGCTCGATGCGGCGAAGGGCTGCGGCAAGGCGGGCGCCGTCGGTCCCCTCCCCTTGCAGGGCGTCGAGCGCCTCGTTGAGCTCAGCGGCGATCTTCTCGGCGTGCATCATCAGCTGGCGGCGGGACGCCAAGGCCTCCTCCTCGCCGCGCTCAGGGTTGAGCAGGCGCAGCTCCTCAAGCGCATGGCTCACATAGTCGGCATTGGCACGGGACGCGGCGATCTCGCTCGCCTGCCGCGCCCGCGCAGCGTCCGCCTCTTGCCAGGCCGCGTAGGCCTCAGCCACGCGGGCCGCCTCCCCGCTCAAGGCCCCAAAGGCATCGACCAGATCGCGATGGCCGCTCTGGTCGATCAGGGCGCGGTCGTCGTGCTGGCCATGGATCTCAACCAGCGCCTGGCCCACTTGTCGCAAGAGCTGCACGCTCACGCTGATATCGTTGATGAAGGCGCGGCTCCTGCCGTCGGCCCCCTGCACCCGCCGCAAGATCAAGCTGTCATCGGCCCCAATGCCGTTCGCCGCCAGGAGCTCGAACACGGGGTGGCCGGGAGGAAGATCGAAGCTTGCCGTCACCTGGCCTTGGGCGGCGCCCTGCCGCACCAGCGAGGCATCGCCTCTGGCGCCGATGGCAAGCGAGAAGGCGTCGAGCAAGATCGACTTGCCGGCGCCCGTTTCGCCGGTCAGCACCGACAGGCCCTGGCCGAATTCGAGATCGAGCCTGTCGATCAGGACGATGTCGCGGATCGACAGGGCGGCTAGCATGGCGCTGAGGTCAGGCGGGCTTGCCGTTGCCCTTCCAGGACTGCGTGATCCACGACCCCTCGTGCTCCTGCGGCTGGGCACCGTTCTGCCCCAAGAGACTGTAAGCGTGGCTGTACCACTTGCTGTCCGGAAAGTTGTGGCCGAGCACGGCAGCCGCCGTTTCGGCCTCGTTGACGATGCCTAACGCCATATAGGCCTCGGTCAGGCGCATCAAGGCCTCTTCCACCTGCTCCGTCGTCTGGTAGTCGGTGACCACGGTGCGGAAGCGATTGATCGCCGCAAGATAGTTGTTGTGGCGGAGATAATAGCGCCCGACCGTCATCTCGCTCGCCGCCAGGAGATCGCGCAGGATGCGCGCCCGGTTGGTCGCCTCCGCCGCATAACGCGAATTGGGGTAGCGCTGCAGCAGCGTATTGTAGGCATCGAGCGCCTTGCGGGCATTGGTCTGGTCGCGCTTCGGATCGAGCACCTGGTCGTAATAGGACATGCCGATGATGTTCTGCGCGAGGTCCGATTCCTGGGTGCCGGGGTGAAGGGTGAGGTAACGGTCGGCGGCGGAGACCGCGTCGTCAAATTTGCCGGCCTTGTAATAGGCATAGGCCGCCATGACGATGGCCTTGCGGGCCTCCTGCGAATAAGGGTGATTGATGTCGACCTCTTCGTACTCCTTGGCCGCGGCATCGTAGGAGCCCTTGTTGATCATCTTGTCGGCCTTGCCGTAGATGACATCGGGAGGG
>JBGQMX010000037.1:0-23204 GCA_041500805.1 Methyloceanibacter sp. | reverse complement strand
GTGCCCCAGCCGGTGACCACGCCGTCGCCGGGGACCTTGCTCCCCTCCATGCCGAAATCGGTGCAGCGGTGCTCGACAAACATGTCGAACTCCTCGAAGGAGCCTTCGTCGAGCAGGAGGTCGAGGCGCTCGCGTGCGGTGAGCTTGCCGCGTTGATGCTGGGCCTCGCTGCGCTTAGGGCCACCGCCGGCGCGCGCCTTGTCGCGGCGAACCTCGAGCTCTTCCAGGACTTCCTTCATAGCCGCTCCCCAGGTGACGCGCCCATGACGGTGAATAGCATGGGCCACAAGTCGCGCAAATGCCCGGAAGGCTCACCCCTCACCCTTCCCGCCATGCGACTTGCGCATGCTTCGCGCGCAAGATCGCGGCGGAAAGCCCTCTCCCACAAGGGGAGAGGGTGAGCTGTGGCGCCGCCGCAGACTCCAACCCTCTCCCCTCGTGGGAGAGGGTTGGCTTGGACCTTAGGTCCAAGCCGGGTGAGGGGGGGCAAAGTGGGAGCACGGAGCGGCGTTGCTCGCTTGGCCTCGCTCAAGCCTCAAGCAGCCGAACCAGACGCGACGCGGCGGCAAAATCGCGCCAGCGGTTCTCGCGGCGCAGGGCGGCTTCGGCGTCCTTGCCCCATTGGCTGATCTGCCAGTCCTCATCCACATTGGCGGCCTTCCACGCCTCCTCCGGCGTGAGCCGTTTGAGCGCCACGGCAAGCGCAAGCAGTGCCGACCCGGTGAGCTGCGTCATCACATGGAGGGCGGCGAGGCTGAAAGCGTCGAGGCCCTCGAGCTCCCGCTTGATGCCCTGGAGCGCAGACTCGGGCTGCGCCACGTGGACGACACCTTGGGCGAGCCGCAAAGGCGCTTTGAGCGCGGACTTGGCCCAGGCGAGCACAGGGTTCCAATGCTTGCGCTGCGCGGCCGCCAGCCCCTCAGGCCCTTCGGCCCGGTAGCAGAGAAGGTCTGAGCCCGCATGCGCCATGATGTCGTCGATGACCGCGTCCTCGCGCCCGGAGACGCCGTCGATGGCGCTGTTGGCGAGCTTGGTGAGCGGCATGGTCTCGGGATCGATGCGCTCCCCTTGCGCCCGCCATTCCCCGGCAACGGCCTCGGCGAGCTTCCGGTTGGGCAGCGCGAGCGGGGCCTTGCCCGGCGTGCGCACAGGCTTGCCGTCGAGCAGCGGGGCCATGCCGCCCGCGCCCTCATCCTTGATCGTCACCTCCTTATAGAAGCGCTTGGGAAGAGCCGTCTTTCTCTCTCTGCCCTTGCCGCTCGCCGGCGCGGACCTGTCGGACCCTGGCATCGCGTTTCCTCTTATTCGCTTGTACCGCGCAACAGGGGAGCCTCGATAGGCTGTGATTTATTTCCGCTGAACCCCCTTTGTTCCCTCGCTTGCTTGCTTTTCAGGTCTAACCTGAAACGCGAAGCAGAGTTTCAACGAGCTTCCGAAAGGAATGTCCGATGGGTAGATGCTGTGTATTGGCTCTGAGCTTGCTCGCCGCCTTTGGACTCTTGGCGCCCGCCAATTTCGCTCGCGCCGCCGACCCCGCCTTCTGCGGCAAATACGCGAACGACGCGGACAAGGCGGTCAAGCTCGCCAAGCAGCTCAAATGCGGCTTTCAGGGCTTGCGCTGGGGCAAAGGCACGAGCGGCCACCTCGCCTGGTGCCTGATCGTCGACGAGCCGCTCGCCCAGTCTGAGGCCGACGCCCGCGCCAGCGAATTGCAGGACTGCACCTGCCATTGGTACGCCGATCAGACCATGGTGCAGATCACGACCAATATCGCGAAAAAATGTGGGTTCACCGGCTTGCGCTGGCTCGACGACAAGCAGGCTCACTTCGATTGGTGCGACAAGATGAACCCGGGCTTGGACGCCATGAAGGACGAGATCAAGACCCGCGAGAAGATGCTGAACGGGTGCTAGGCGCGCCTTTCGGCTTACTCACCGCCGGTGACATCTCCCTCCCGCGCCTCGAAACCGAAGATGGCGAAGGCGGCCGCCATATGCTCCGGCAACGGCGCCGTGACGTCGACCACGCCCTCACCCGAGGGGTGGGTAAAGCTGATGCGCCGCGCGTGCAGGTGAAGCTTCTTCGCAACGCCCTCGGGCAAGTCCCTGTCGGCGTGATATTTCTCATCGCCCAGGATGGGATGGCCGAGGATCGCCATATGGGCCCTGAGCTGGTGCTGCCGCCCGGTGACAGGCTTCAGCGAGACGAAGGAGACCGTCTGCCCTGCCCTGTCCACGACGGCATAATGGGTCACCGCCGACTGGGCGACCTCCTGCTCCCCGGGGCGCGCCTTGCGCACGCGGTCGCCTTCAGGACCCGAGGCCTTGACCAGCGCCGCCTCGACCTTGCCTTGCGGCGGCCTTGGCACGCCATGCAGCAGCGCCCAATAGATCTTGCGCACCGAGCGGGTCTGAAAAGCGCGCCCGAGCTTCGCCGCGACCGACCTCCGCTTGGCGATGACGAGCACGCCCGAGGTGTCGCGGTCGAGCCGGTGCACCAGGCGGGGCCGCGTCTCAGGCCCGTCGCCCAAGCCTTCGAGCAGCCGGTCGATATGGTGGGTGGTCTTGGTGCCGCCCTGCACCGCGATCCCAGACGGCTTGTTGAGCACCAAGAGATCGTCGTCCTCGTAGAGCGTGATGGAGGCGAGGAAATCGCGATCGGCCTTCGACAGTGCGTGTTTCGGTCCCGGCGGCGGGGCCACGTCGGGGAGCGGCGGCACGCGCACCGCCTGGCCTGCGGCGAGCCGCAGGCTCGCCTTGGCTCTGGCCCCGTCGACCCTCACCTGGCCGGTGCGGAGCAGCTTCTCCAGCCGGCTATGGGGCAGCGTTGCATAATGGGTCTTGAACCAGCGGTCGAGCCGCATGCCGTCCTCGGCAGCGCTGACATTGCGGGTTTCGACCGCCGATCTCTGCGTCATTGAGCCTCAGACGTTGAAGCGAAATCAAGATTTGGGAACCATAGTCCGCCAATTCGACTTGATCGGCTATGAGACTCAGTTAGCATCAGAAACGAAAATTCGAAGGGGATGGAGTCCCCCCGAAACCGCCTCTTGGCTAATGACTCCTACCGCACCTTTGATATGCGGTGGGAGCTTAAGTCCGCAACCCGCCGCGAGGCGGGTTTTGTTTTGTCTCCCCGCCCTCCAGCCACCGGCGGACTTGAGACTGACGCCAAGGAGGCGACATGACGGGCATTTGGGCGTTAGCGGCGCTGTGGCTTGGGCTCGCGCTGATCGCATCTCTCTTGTCGATTTGGCTGCGGGTTTCGAGCGCCCTGTCCGAGATCGTGGTCGGCACCATCGCGCAACTCATCATCGGGGCCGCCATCGGCTCCGCGGTGCTCGGAACCGACGAGACCTGGATCAAATTCCTGTCGGGCCTAGGGGCGATCGTCCTGACCTTCCTCGCCGGCGCCGAGCTCGACCCGGACGTGTTCAAGCTTAAATGGAAGGAAGCCGCCGCGATTGGATTCGCAAGCTTCCTCTTCCCCTTTCTCGGCTGCACGGCAGGCGCCTATTTCGTACTTGGCTGGGAGCCGATGCCGAGCTGGCTCGCCGGCGTCGCCATGTCCACGACATCGGTTGCCGTCGTCTATGCCGTGATGCTGGAGTTCGGCTTCAATACGACGGAATATGGAAAAACGATCCTCGCCGCCTGCTTCGTCACCGATCTCGGCACGGTCGTCGCCCTCGGCCTCATCTTTGCCCCCTTCACCATCAAGACGCTTATCTTCCTCGGCGTGGGCGCCGTGGTGTTCGGCCTTCTTCCCTGGGTGACGCCGCGTTTCTTCCGCCTCTATGGCAATCGCCCCTCTGAGCTTGAGACCAAGTTCCTATTGCTGTGCCTGTTGGGAATGGGGGCCCTTGCCACTTGGGCTGACAGCGAGGCCGTGCTCCCCGCTTACCTCATCGGCATGGTGCTGGCCGGCACGGTCGGCAAGGATCACATCCTCGTCCGGCGACTGCGCACCCTGACATTTGGCCTGCTCACGCCCTTCTACTTTATTCGGGCAGGGTCCTTCGTCTCGATCCCAGCGCTGATTGCAGCCCCCGCCGCCTTCATCTTTATGCTGATCGTGAAGGTTGGCGCGAAGATCGTCGGCGTTTACCCGGTCACCAAGTTCTACAAGGCGCCGAACAAAGAGGCGGCCTACACGACCCTGCTGATGTCGACCGGTCTCACTTTTGGGACCATCTCTTCCCTGTTCGGTCTGTCGCACGGGATTATCACCCAGGTTCAATATTCGGCCCTTGTCGCCGCCGTCATCGCCAGCGCGGTGATCCCAACCGTGATTGCCAACGCTTTCTATTTGCCGCGCCACCTACTGCCCAAAGCCGAGCCGCAGCGCCAGGAAGGCGCGGGCCCCTCCACCGAACCGGTTGCGTCACGCGCGCCGGAATGATGCAGATGTTTGTCGAAGCGAGCGATGCCCATGTTCAAGACGATTCTTCATGCCAATGACGGCTCGGCAGGAGCCGATAAGGCGCTCACCCTCGCGGTCGGTCTCGCCAAGCAGACAGGCGCGAAACTTCACATCGTTTGCGTCGAGGAGATCTCCGAATTTCCGGAGACCATTGGTGAGGTGAAGAACGAAAAGCGGATAGCTGATCGGCGCTATCGCGCTCTTCTGAGACGCGCCGAGGCAGAGGCCGAAAAGGAAGGCGTCAAGGTTGAGACGCACCTTCTGACCGGACACCCCGTGCGCGACATCATCATGCTCGCCGGCGAGCTCGGAGCCGATCTCCTCGTGATCGGCGCGACCGGCCACTCGACGTTTTATGAGCGCCTGATCGGCAGCCGCGCCGGCCGGCTTGTCGACCTCGCGCCCTGCCCCGTGCTCGTGGCAAAGTGACCCCGAACGACAGCGGACTGATTCGCAGGTACAAGCAGCCGCGAGGGAGACTCCAGCTTCCATGGCAGTTTACTTTTGGATCGCGATCGGCAGCGCCTTTGGAGGCGTGGCGCGCTTTTGGTGCTCCGGTGTCGTCGCGCGGACGATAGGCGAGACATTCCCCTGGGGCACGCTGTTCGTGAACGTCCTCGGATCATTCGTCATCGGGCTCATTGCCTCGCTCACGGCGCCGGACGGCAGAATTTTCATCGGGTCCACCGCGCGGCTCGCGCTCATGGCGGGGATCTGTGGCGGATACACCACGTTTTCCTCGTTCAGCCTGCAAACCATGAGCCTGTTGAACGACGGCGAGTGGCTTTATGGAGGAGCCAACATCGTGGGCTCTGTGACGCTTTGCTTGCTGGCCGTCTGGGCCGGACAGATAGTGGGTGCCTCGTTCAACGCCATGAAGTGGATCTGACCATGCCGCTATCCCGTGACGCGGTGCTGCTGCGCATCTTCATCGGCGAGGACGACAAGGCCGGCCACAGGCCGCTCTATGAGGCGATTGTGCTGAAGGCGCGCGAGATGGGCCTGGCCGGCGCCACCGTCCTGCGCGGGCCCATGGGCTTTGGTCATTCGAGCCATCTGCACACCACCAAGATCCTGCGTCTGTCGCAGGACCTGCCGCTGGTGATCGAGATCGTGGATGGCGAGGACAAGATCACGCAATTCGTCGCCGCCATCGAGAGCATGATGGGAAGCGCGCTGGTCACCACGGAAAAGGTCAAGGTGATCCGCTATGGTGAGAGCGGACCCTGCCAGCCTGACTAGGCTGGGCTTTTCCACCGCCTAAGCCCGGCCGGCGGCAGGCGCGAGGACTCGGTTAAGATGGAAGGATGTCCCCGGTGAACGCCAAGCTCCCGATCCATACCAATAGCGGTTTGACCGCCACGCTGGCCCGCCAGCGCGCCGCCTTCTTGCGCGACGGTCCGCCCCCGCTCGCCGAGCGACGCCGCGATCTCTTGACGCTCAAGGACGCGATCCTCGCGCGCCAGGAGGACTTCGTCGCCGCGCTGAACGCCGATTTCGGCCATCGGTCACGGCAGGAAACCGTGCTGCTCGATCTCGGCTCGACCGTCGACACCATCAAATATCTGCATCGCAATTTGCGACGCTGGATGCGCGCCGAACGGCGGAGCGTGGCCATGGTGTTCTTTCCTGGCGGAAACCGTGTGGTCTATCAGCCTCTCGGCGTCATCGGCATCGTCTCGCCGTGGAACTATCCCGTGTCGCTCGCCTTGACGCCGCTCGCCACGGCCTTGGCGGCCGGTAACCGCGCGATGCTCAAACCCTCTGAATTGACGCCAGCGACCACCGGACTGCTCGCCTCCATGCTGGCCGAGATCTTCGAGGAGGATCAGGTCGCGGTGGTGACGGGAGATGCCAAGGTCGGCAGCGCCTTCTCGGCCCTCCCCTTCGACCACATCCTCTTCACCGGAAGCATCCCGGTGGGACGCGCCGTCATGCGCGCGGCGAGCGAGAATCTCGTCCCGGTCACGCTCGAGCTCGGCGGCAAGTCCCCGGCGATCGTCGAGCGCGGCTCGCCGTTGCGCACCGCCGCCCACCGCATCGCCTACGGCAAGCTCGCCAATGGCGGCCAGACTTGCGTCGCGCCCGACTATGCCCTCCTGCCCGAGGAGGAGATCGAGGACTTCGTCGCTTCGTTCAAGGAGGAGGTCGCCAAGCTCTATCCGGATATCGGCGCGAACCCCGACTACACCTGGATCATCAACGATCACCATTTCGCGCGCCTGTCGGGCCTCGTGGAAGACGCCCGCGCCAAGGGTGCGCGCGTGATCGAGATCGGCACCAAGCCCGCCACCGCGTCGCAATCGCGGCTGTTCCTGCCGACACTCTTGCTCAATGTGACGGACGAGATGAGCGTGATGAAGGACGAGATCTTCGGACCCGTCCTGCCGATCGTGCCCTATCGCGAGCTGGAAGACGCCGTCGCCTATGTCAATGCGCGGCCGAGGCCGCTCGCGCTCTATTTCTTCGGGCCTAACGGCCCCGGGCGCCGGCTCGTTCTCGATCGCACCACGTCCGGAAACGTCGTGATCAACGACACCATTCTCCACTACGCTCAGGACGATCTTCCCTTCGGCGGGGTGGGCATGAGCGGCATGGGCGCCTATCACGGCCCCGAGGGCTTCAAGACCATGAGCCACGCCAAGGGCGTGTACCAGCAGCCGAGGTTCAATGTCGCCGAAGGCGTGCGCCCGCCCTTCGGCAAATTCTTCGATTTCCTCGCTTATTTCATCATGCGTTGAAAGCGGGGACGCTCGACGAGGCTTATTTGCGTCCAGACCGCTCGCCGCGAAGTTTCGTCCAGCGGTCGAGGCGCGACTTCACCTCCGCCTCGTAGCCATAGGACGTAGGCGCATAGAATTGCTGCCGCTCCATGCCGTCAGGGAAGTAGTTCTGGCCTGAGAAGGCCTCATCCTCGCTATGGTCGTAGGCATAGCCCCGCCCATAGCCCTCTTGCTTCATGAGCTTCGTCGGCGCGTTGAGGATGTGCTTGGGCGGTAGCAGCGAGCCACTCTCCGTCGCCGCGCGCGACGCCGCACCGAACGCGACATAGGCGGCATTCGATTTCGGCGCGGTCGCGAGATAGACCGTGGCCTGCGCGAGCGCCAGCTCGCCTTCGGGCGACCCCAGAAAGTCATAGGCCTCCTTGGCGGCATTGGCCTGTAGCAGCGCGTTCGGATCGGCAAGCCCGATGTCCTCCACCGCCATGCGCACCAGGCGGCGCGCGATATAGAGAGGGTCCTCGCCGCCTGCGAGCATGCGGGCGAGCCAATAGAGCGAGGCATCGGGGTCTGAGCCCCGCACCGATTTGTGCAGCGCGCTGATCAGATTGTAGTGGCCGTCCTGGGACTTGTCGTAGAGGGGCGCGCGCCGCTGCACGAGAGCGATGAGCGCCTCGCGGTCGAGGGGTGTTTTGGCCCCTGAAGACGTGGCGAGAAACACATCCTCGGCAAGGTTCATGGCGCCGCGGCCGTCGCCGTCCGCCATGTTGATGAGCGCCACGCGGGCGTCGTCGGTGAGCGGCAGCTTGCGCCCCTCATGGGCTTCCGCGCGTTGCAGCAGCGCCTCGATCGCCGCCTCGTCGAGGCGCCTGAAGGTGAGCACGCTCGCCCGCGACAGAAGCGCCGAATTGAGCTCGAAGGAGGGATTCTCCGTGGTGGCGCCGACCAGGATGATGGTCCCGTCCTCCATGTAAGGAAGGAAGGCATCCTGCTGCGAGCGGTTGAAGCGGTGGATCTCATCGACGAAGAGGAGCGTTCCCCTCCCCTCCTCGCGCCGCGCGCGGGCCGCCTCGAACACTTTGCGCAAATCCGAGACGCCGGAATGAATCGCCGAGAGCTGCTCGAAGTGAAGCTCGGTGACCTCGGCGAGCAGCCGCGCCACGGTGGTCTTCCCCGTCCCCGGCGGTCCCCAGAAAATCACCGAGGAAAGCCGCCCGGCCTTGACCATGCGGCGCAGGATGCCCTGCTCCCCCAACAGGTGATCCTGGCCGATCACCTCATCGAGGGAGGCGGGGCGCAAGCGGTCGGCGAGCGGCCGCGGAGCGCTGTCGGCGAGCCCGGCAGCCTCGAACAGCGTGGCCGCGGCCTTCTTCATGCGTTAGCCCTGAATGGCGAGGTTGAACACTTTCCCGCCGCGCTCGAGCGAAAGCCGCCAGCCGCCGTCAGCTTTGTCGAGGACGCCGACAAGCTGCGCCACCGACTTCACGTTCTCATTGTTAAGCGCAAGCACGATGTCGCCACGCTTGACGCCCAGGCGGGCCGCCGGCGTCTTGTCCTGAACCTCGAGCACCACCACGCCCTGCCGGCCATCGTCCTCGACGCCGACCTCCTGGGCAACGGCAGGCGATAGGTTGGCGACCTTGCAGCCGGTCAAAGGATGATGGCCTTCGAGATCGCGCGCGTCGCGCGGCGGGTCCTCGATCGGCGCCAGCAGGGCGACGGTCACCTTGACCTTCTGGCCTTTGCGCAAGACGCCGAGCTCGATCGTCCCGCCGATGCCCTTGGTCACGAAGCGGTATTGAAAGGCCTGCGGGTCCTTGACCTCCTTGTCGTCGACGCTGACGACGACGTCGCCGGCATGCAAGCCGGCCTCAGCCGCCGGACCCTTGGCATGGACGCTTGCCACGAGCGCCCCCGACGGCGTCGCAAGGCCGAGCGAATCGGCGATGTCAGGGGTGACCGGCTGTAGCGAGGCGCCGAGCCATGGCCGCTGCACCTTGCCGCCTTTGAGCGCCGACTGAACCACGAGCCGCACCATGTTGGAAGGAATCGCAAATCCGATGCCGTGCGAGCCGCCGCTGCGGGAGAAGATCGCGGTATTGATGCCGATCAGCTTTCCGTCCATGTCGACCAGCGCGCCGCCCGAGTTGCCCGGGTTGATGGCGGCGTCGGTCTGGATGAAGAACTGATAGTCGGAGATGCCGACCTGGGTGCGCGCGAGCGCCGAGACGATGCCGCTCGTCACCGTCTGCCCGACGCCGAACGGGTCGCCGATGGCGAGCACGAGATCGCCCACTTCGAGCGTGTCCGAATCGCTGAACTGGATCGAGGGGAACTCCACGCCTTTGGCATCAAGGCGGAGCACGGCGAGGTCGGTCTGCTCGTCCTTGAGGATGACCTTGGCCGGGAACTCCCGTCCGTCGGACAGCGCCACGGTGATCTCCGCCTCGCCGCTTCCCTGGATGACATGGTTGTTGGTGACCACGACCCCGTCGGTGCTGGCGAGCACGCCCGAGCCGAGCGAGTTCTGGATGCGTTCTTGCGGAATACCGAAACGCTCGCCGAATAGGCGCCCGAAGAACGGGTCGTCGACGAAGGGGGAGACCATCTGCTCGACCCGGTGGCGCACATAGACGTTGACCACGGCCGGCGCGGCCCGCTTCACCACCGGCGCGTAGGACTGCTTGATCGTGATCGCGCTCTCAGGCACCACGCGCTGGGCCTGCACCGGTCCGCAAAGCCCGGTGAGCAGCACGGCTCCGCCCAGGAGGGCCGCACAGCTCCTGATGAAGGGTGAGGGTGTCATGAGCCTCATTGTTCGCCCCAATCGGGGTTGGTCGCAAAACGTCATGGGCAAGGCTATAGCCCAAGCTATCCAACGGAGTAACTGGCTTTCCTGCGGCCAGATTCAAGGGCCTAGACGGGGTTCGTCCGGAACGTTCTTAGCTTGCCCGACCGGGAAGTTCTACTAAGATGCCCGCGGGCGTGTTTGCAAAATCAACGTTACACTGTGGAGAGAAACGCATGCGTATGATGAAACTGGCCCTGGTCACCGGCTTTGCGCTCCTGATCGGCAGCGGCTCGGCCTATGCGATCACGGTCAAGAAGAGAACCGAGGCCCCCGGCCTTCCACCCGAGATATGGGCGATTGTCGGAGAGTTTTGCGCCATCAAGGACTGGCATCCCGCTGTTGCCAAATGCGAGGAGACCAAAGAAGGCGACGTGACCTTCCGCACCCTCACGCTCAAGGACGGCGGCGTGATCAAGGAGAAGCTGACCGGCACCGAGGATCTCGCCTACACCTACGAGATCGTCGAAAGCCCGTTGCCCGTCAAGAACTACAAGTCAAAGCTTTGGCTTGAAGTGGACGACGAGCCGAACCGCTCGGTCATCTACTGGCAGTCGGATTTCGACGCCAACGGCAAAAGCGACGAAGAGGCCACGAAGGTCATAACCGGAATTCTCGGGGATGGGGTCAAAGGCATCAAGCAGGTGGCCATTACCGCCTATGACGTCAAGCACCCTGACGCCAAAGAGAGCGACGGCGACAAGTAAATTGGGCAAAACAGAAGCGCGCCGCTTGAGGCGGCGCGCTTTCTCAAGCCCTCACCCTAGCCGTCATACCGGCGGGGCCGGTATCTAGGGCGCAAATCTCCGAACCTAGATCTTGAAGTCCGGCCTTCGCCGGTTGGATTTCTGGATTCCGGCTTTCGCCGGAATGACGCCTTGTCCGCTATTTAAGCGGCGGCCTTGCCGATCTCTTCGCGCTCTGCTGGCGTCGGGCCGGAATCGAGCCCCTTAGCTTCGGGATCGCGGTCGACCAGCTCGATCACGGCCATGGGGGCCGAGTCGCCGTAGCGGAACCCCGCCTTCATCACCCGCGTATAGCCGCCCGGGCGGGCGGCATAGCGCGGCCCGAGCGTCCCGAACAGCTTCGCCACGATGGCCTCGTCCCTGATGCGGGAGAAGGCGAGACGGCGCGCATGCAGATCGCCCCGTTTGGCAAGCGTGATCAGCCGGTCGGCGACTCGCTTGAGCTCCTTCGCCTTGGGCAGCGTGGTTGCGATCTGCTCGTGCTTGAACAGCGCGACGGCGAGGCTCGCGAACAACGCGCTGCGATGGGTGGCAGTGCGATTGAGCTTACGGCCGGCATTGCGGTGACGCATGGTTCCCTCCGGGCGGGTGTCGGTGGTCAGAGATCAGGATCGAAAGCGCTGAGTTCTGACGTCCGATTTCCGATCCCTGGCTAATAATGATCCTCGAAGCGCTTGGCGAGCTCCTCGATGTTCTCTGGCGGCCAGTCCGGCACCTCCATGCCGAGATGAAGCCCCATCGAGGCGAGGACCTCCTTGATCTCGTTCAGCGACTTCCGGCCGAAATTCGGCGTCCGTAGCATCTCGGCCTCGGTCTTCTGAATGAGATCGCCAATATAGACGATGTTGTCGTTCTTCAGGCAATTGGCCGAGCGGACCGACAGCTCGAGCTCGTCGACCTTCTTGAGCAGCGCGGCATTGAACACGAGCTCGGGCTGGCGCTCGAAGGTCGTCTCCTTCTTCGGCTCCTCGAAATTGACGAACACCGACAGCTGGTCCTGCACGATGCGGGCAGCGAGCGCCACCGTATCCTCAGGCCGCACCGAGCCGTCGGTCTCGATCTCCATGGTAAGCTTGTCGTAGTCGAGAATCTGGCCCTCGCGGGTGTTCTCCACGCGATAGGACACCTTGCGCACCGGGCTGAACAGGGAATCGACAGGAATGTAGCCGATCGGCGCGTCGTCGGGCCGGTTGCGCTCGGCCGGCACATAGCCCTTGCCGGTCGAGCTGGTGAACTCCATGCGGATCGTGGCGCCCTGGTCCAGCGTGCAAATGACGTGATCCGGGTTGAGGATCTCGATATCCGCGCCGCCCTCGATATCACCGGCCTTGGCTACGCCCGGCCCTTCCTTCTTCAGCACCATGCGCTTCACGCCCTCGGCATGCTGCCGGAGCGCGATTTCCTTGATGTTGAGGACGATGTTGGTGACGTCCTCGCGCACGCCGGGGATCGAGGAGAACTCGTGCAGCACGCCATCGATATGCACCGAGGTGATGGCGGCGCCCTGCAGCGACGACAGCAGCACGCGGCGCAGCGCATTGCCGAGCGTGAGCCCGAAGCCGCGCTCAAGCGGCTCGGCTACGACCGTGGCGAAACGCTGCGGGTCGCGGCCCGAGGCGACGTTGAGCTTGGTGGGCTTGATGAGATCTTGCCAGTTCTTCTGCAGCACCTGGTGAGCCCTTTCTTGGTCCATGAGCGGGGCTGCCTGCCCCAGCTTCCGAGAGTCCTCGTGCAACATGTGCGGGTCAGCCCTGCCTTTCTTAGACGCGCCGGCGCTTGCGTGGCCGGCAGCCGTTATGCGGGATCGGTGTCACGTCGCGGATCGAGATGATGTTGAAGCCGGCGGCCTGAAGCGCGCGCAGCGCCGACTCGCGCCCCGAGCCCGGTCCCCTCACCTCGATCTCGAGATTCTTCATGCCGTGCTCCATCGCCTTTTTGCCGGCATCCTCGGCCGCCACCTGGGCGGCATACGGCGTCGACTTGCGCGATCCCTTGAAGCCCATGGCGCCCGACGACGACCATGAGATGGCGTTGCCTTGCGCATCGGTGATGGTGATCATCGTGTTGTTGAAGCTTGCATGCACGTGGGCAACGCCCAACGTGATGTTCTTCTTCTCGCGGCGACGAACCCGCGTCTTGTCCTTGGCCATGTTCTAATCCCGCATTTGCGAATTGACGCCGGCCGAAGCGAAGGCGCGGCCGCGCTTGGAAATGTCTACTTTTTCTTGCCGGCAATCGGTTTGGCCGGACCTTTGCGCGTGCGCGCATTGGTATGGGTTCTCTGACCGCGCACCGGCAATCCGCGGCGATGCCGCAAGCCCCGGTAGCAGCCGAGATCCATCAACCGCTTGATATTCATCGCGACCTCGCGCCTGAGGTCGCCTTCAACAATATAGTCGCGGTCGATCACCTCACGGATTTGGCTGACCTCCGATTCCGTCAGCTGGCTCACCCGCCGCTCCTGCGGGATGCTGACCTCGGCGCAGATCTTCCTGGCGAAGCTATCGCCAATGCCGTGGATATAAGTGAGCGCCACCTCGACCCGCTTGTTGGTCGGGATATTCACACCTGCAATTCGGGCCACGCAGTCGTCTCCTCGCGCACGGCTAACGTGCTGAAATTAAAGCCGGATTAAACTAATCGGAACACAACAAGACCGACCGCGGACAGGCTCTACCCCCGGGACCGGTCAGTCCATCCTTCAATGTGGTCGCGCTTATGTAGCGATTCCGCTTGACAAGGTCAACCGGGGGTTATTGCCCAATTTTCGCCCTAGGCGCCAGCGCTCTCGAGCGCCTCGTCGATCTCCTCCTGCACGATCGCTATGCCGGCCATGCCGTCGACCGCCCTCACCTTCCCCTGCCTTGTGTAGTAGTCGATCAGGGGCTCGGTCTGGGCGTGATAGGCCTTGAGCCGCGAGCGCACCACCTCCTCGGTGTCGTCCCGCCGCCGCACGAACTCGGTGCTCCCGCAGCGGTCGCACACCCCCGCAACCTTGGGCAGCTTGTAGAGGTCGTGATAGCCCTCGCCACAATCGGCGCAGGCGAAGCGGCCGGCGATCCGCTCGACCAGCGCATCGTCGTCGACCTCCATCACGATCACCCGGTCGAGCTTCTTGCCTCGCACCTTGAGCAGGCGGTCGAGCGCCTCGGCTTGGGCGATGGTGCGCGGGAAACCGTCCAGGATGAAGCCCTTTACGCCGCCTTTGGCGTCGATGCGCTCGGCGATCAGCTTGATGACGAGATCGTCAGGCACCAGCTCGCCACGCTCCATGATGTCGCCGGCCTTGCGGCCGAGCTCGGTGCCGGCGGCGACCGCGGCCCGGAGCATGTCCCCCGTGGAGAGCTTGACCAGCGCGCGGGAGTCTTCGAGCAGTTTGGCCTGCGTCCCCTTGCCCGCGCCGGGAGGGCCGAGCAGGACCAGGTTCATCTCCGCCTCGCTCCTCTGAGACGCGACCGTTTGATCAGGCCCTCATATTGATGGGCGAGCAGATGGCTCTGGATCTGAGCGACGGTGTCCATGGTGACGCTCACCACGATGAGGAGCGAGGTGCCGCCGAAATAGAACGGCACGCCGGCATAGGAGATGAGGATCTCGGGCAGCACGCACACGGCGGCGAGATAGATCGCGCCCACCACCGTGATCCTGGTGAGCACATAGTCGATATATTCCGCCGTACGCTCCCCGGGCCTGATGCCGGGAAGGAAGCCGCCATATTTTTTCAGGTTGTCGGCGGTGTCCTTCGGGTTGAAGACGACGGCCGTGTAGAAGAAGGCGAAGAAGATGATCAGCGTTATGTAGATGATGACGTGGAGGGGCTGACCCCGTCCGAGCATGGCGGTGACGGTGTTCAACCAATCGGGCCCCTGTCCGGCGGAGAAATTCGCCACCGTGATCGGCAAGAGCAGCAGCGAGGAGGCGAAGATCGGCGGGATGACGCCAGCGCTGTTGAGCTTGAGCGGCAGGTGCGAGGCATCGCCCTGGAACATGCGGTTGCCGACCTGACGCTTCGGATATTGCACGAGCAGCCGCCGCTGCGCTCTCTCCATAAAGACGATGACGGCGATCACGACGACCGCCATGATCAGCAGAATGATGATCAGCGTCGTCGACAGCGCGCCTTGCCGGCCGAGCTCGAGCGTGCCCACGACGGCATGCGGCAGTTGCGCGACAATGCCGGCGAAGATGATGAGCGAGATGCCATTGCCGACGCCGCGCGCCGTGATCTGCTCGCCGAGCCACATGAGGAACACGGTCCCGCCGACCAGCGTGATGGCGGTGGTGATGCGAAAGAACCAGCCGGGATCGAGCACCACGTTGCCCGCGCCTTCGAGCCCGACCGCGATGCCGTAGCCTTGCAGCGTCGCGAGAAGGACCGTGCCGTAGCGCGTGTACTGGTTGATCTGGCGCCGGCCCTGCTCGCCCTCCTTCTTGAGCTGCTCGAGATGCGGCGAGACGGTGGTGAGGAGCTGAAGGATGATCGATGCCGAGATGTACGGCATGATGTTGAGCGCGAAGATGGCCATGCGGCCGACGGCACCGCCAGAGAACATATTGAACATGCCGAGGATGCCGGACTGGTTCTGGCGAAACACGTCGGCGAGCGCCTGCGGGTTGATGCCGGGGATCGGGATATAGGTGCCGAGCCGGTAGACGAGGAGCGCGCCGAGGGTGAACCAGATGCGTTTCTTGAGCTCGTCGGCCTTGGCAAAGGCCGCGAAGTTGAGGTTGGAGACGAGCTGTTCTGCGGCAGAGACCATTGGCGCGCTCTTCCCTTATCGAGGATCGCTGAGGGCGGCGGCCATACCGCCTCGCGTCACTCGGACTAGTCGTCCTTCTTGGCGGGCTTCGCTTTTGGCTTCTTGGCCTCGCCCTGGTCGGCCTTGGCCTTCTTCGGCTCAGGCGCCTCGCCCTTTTCGGCTTTGGCCTCGCGTTTCGGCTTTTCGGCCTTGGCCTCTTCCGCCTCGGCCTTGCGCTTGGCAGGCTTGCCTTCGGCGGGCTGCTCGCCCTCGGCCTTGGCAGCCTCCTTGGCAGCCTTGGCGGCCTTGGCAGCCTTTCCTTCGGGCTTGGCCGTGGCCGCCGCGCGCTTGTCGGCACGCCGCTTGGCTTTGATCGCGTCGCCGGGAGGGGCTTCCCGGCCAGTGATGGATTTCAGCGTGACCGTGCCGCCTTTGGCCTCGACCGCCTTGATCGCGCTCCCCGAGGCGCCGGTCACTTCGAAGGCGAGCTTGGAGGTGATCTCGCCATGGCCGAGCAGGCGCACGCCGTCCTTGGCGCGCCGGATCAGGCCCGCTTCCTTCAGCGCCTCGATGGTGATCGGCTTCTTGCCGTCAAGGCGCCCGGAATCGACGAACTCCTGAACGCGGCCGAGATTGAGCTCGTTATATTTCTTGGTGAAGATGTTCTTGAAGCCGCGTTTCGGCAGCCGCCGATGCAGCGGCATCTGGCCGCCTTCGAAACCCTTGATGGCAACGCCCGAGCGCGCCTTCTGGCCCTTGACGCCGCGGCCCGAGGTCTTGCCCTTGCCCGAGCCGATACCGCGGCCGAGCCGCTTCTTGGCCTTGGTCGCGCCTGGCCGGTCGCTGATCTCATTCAGTCGCATGACTCTTCCCTTAAGCTCCCGCCTCGTCCTCGACGATGCGCACGAGGTGAGCGATCTTGGCCACCATGCCGCGCACCTGCGGGCTGTCGATCAGCGTCCGCCGCTTGTGCATCTTGTTGAGGCCGAGTCCGATCAGCGTCGCGCGCTGAATACCGGGGCGCCGGATCGGGCTCCCGATCTGCTCCACGACGATCGTCTTCCGTTTTGCTGCATCGGCCATCTGGCTAATACCTTTGCTTGTCGAGGCTCACGCTTAGGCCTCGGGCTGGGCCGCGCTGTCGCCCGCCCCGTCTCTCCGCCGCGAGACGATCTCGCTCACCTTCTTGCCGCGCCGCGCCGCCACCCCTCTTGGGCTATCCTCGTGACGCAACGCATCGAACGTGGCGCGCACCATGTTGTAGGGATTGGAGCTGCCGAGCGACTTGGCGACCACGTCCTGAATGCCGAGCGTCTCGAACACGGCGCGCATCGGGCCGCCGGCGATGATGCCGGTGCCGGGAGGCGCCGCGCGTAAAATGACCTTGCCGGCGCCGTGATGGCCGATCACGTCGTGATGCAGCGTACGGCCCTCGCGTAACGGCACCTTGACGAGGTTGCGCTTGGCCGCCTCGGTCGCCTTGCGGATGGCCTCGGGCACCTCACGCGCCTTGCCGTGGCCGAAGCCGACGCGGCCCTTCTGGTCGCCAACCACGACAAGCGCGGCGAAGCCGAAGCGCCTGCCGCCCTTGACCACCTTGGCCACGCGATTTATGTGCACGAGCTTGTCGACGAACTCGCTGTCGCGATCCTCGCGGTCTCTTCCTTGCGGGCCTCGGCCCCCTCTGCGATCCATGATCTCGATCCTCTAGAAGTTCAAGCCCGCCTCGCGGGCCGCATCTGCGAGCGCCTTGACGCGCCCATGATAGAGATAGCCGCCGCGGTCGAACACGACGTCCTTGACACCGGCTTTCAGCGCCCTCTCGGCGAGGAGCTTGCCCACCGCCTCGGCTGCCGCGCGATCGCTGCCCTTGGCCAGCGAGCCCTTGAGGTCCTTGTCGAGCGTCGAGGCCGCCGCCATGGTCTTGCCGGCGGAATCGTCGATCACCTGGGCGTAGATATGCTTGGAGGAACGGAACACCGACAGGCGCACCCGCCCGTTCGCCGTACGCTTCAGCGTATGGCGGACCCGGCGCGAACGCCGAATGAAGCTCTCATGCAATGCGCTCATCTCTCTCGTCCTACTATTTCTTCTTGCCTTCTTTGCGGTAGATGAACTCGCCCGCATATCTCACGCCCTTGCCCTTGTAGGGCTCGGGCGGCCTGAACTGCCTGATCTCCGCCGCGACCTGGCCGACCTTCTGCTTGTCGATGCCGGTGATCACGATCTCGGTCGGCTTCGGGCAGACCACCTGAATGCCTTGCGGAATGGGATAGGCGATGTCGTGGCTGTAGCCAAGCTGCAGCTGCAGATTGGACCCTTGCACGGCGGCCCGGTAGCCGACGCCCGTGATCTCGAGCTTCTTGGTGAAGCCCTCGGTCACGCCGGCGATGAGGTTGGCGACCAGCGTGCGCGACATGCCCCACATGGCACGCGCCCGATTGGTGTCCTCGCGCATCGCGATCTCGATCTCGCCCTTGTCGAGCTTGGCGATGACGTCATCGACCAGGACGTGCATGAGCTCGCCCTTGGGGCCTTTCACCTTGACCTCTTGGCCGTTCACCGCCGCGGTGACGCCGCCGGGAATTGCCACTGGTTTCTTGCCGATCCGCGACATGGGTCAACCTTCGCTTCGATAGCCCGCTTAGAACACGTTGCAGAGAATTTCGCCGCCGACATTCTCGGTGCGCGCTCGGGAGTCCGACATGACGCCCTTCGGCGTCGAGAGTATGGCAACGCCGAGTCCGTTGGCGACCGTCGGCAGGTCCTTGACCGATGAATACACCCGCCGGCCCGGCGTCGACACCCGCTTGATGTCCTTGATCACCGGCTCGCCGTCGAAATATTTGAGCTCGATCTCGAACTCCGCCCGTCCGCCGGTATAATCGACGCGCGCATAGCCGCGGATATAGCCCTCCTCGGCGAGAACGTCGAGGACGTGCTCTCTGAGTTTCGAGGCGGGCGTCGTCACCTTGGCCTTGTAACGCATCTGCGCGTTGCGGATGCGGGTAAGCATATCGCCTAGTGGATCGTTGATGCTCATCGTCGTCCTTACCAGCTCGACTTGACCATGCCGGGGATCAGCCCCTGGCTTCCGAGCTCACGCAGCGCGATGCGCGACATGTGGAGCTTGCGGTAATAGCCGCGGGGGCGGCCCGTGAGATCGCAACGGTTGCGGATGCGCGTCGGCGAGGAGTTGCGCGGCAGCTCCGCGAGCTTGAGCCTCGCAGCAAACCGCTCCTCAGCCGGCAGCACGCGGTCGGCGGCGATCGCCTTGAGCCGCGTCCGCCGCGTCTTGAACTTCTTGGCGAGGCGCTTCCGCTTGTTGTTGCGCTCGATCATGCTCGTCTTTGCCATTCACGTCCTCCTGTCGCGGCCCTGGGCTCGCCCTTAGCCGCGAAACGGAAAATTCAAGCCCGCCAGCAAGGCGCGCGCTTCGTCGTCGGTGCGCGCCGTCGTGCAGACCACGATGTCCATGCCGAGGACATCCTCGACCTTGTCGTAATCGATCTCGGGGAAGATGATATGCTCCTTCAGCCCGAGCGAATAATTGCCTCGGCCATCGAAGCTTTTTGGGTTCAGCCCCCGGAAGTCCCGGACCCGCGGCAGCGCGATGTTCACGAGCCGGTCGACGAACTCGTACATACGGTTCTGGCGCAAGGTGACCTTGGCGCCGATGGGCATGCCCTCGCGGAGCTTGAAGGTGGCGATCGACTTGCGCGCCCGGGTGATCACGGGCTTCTGCCCGGCGATCAGGGCGAGATCGGCGGCGGCCGCCGTCACCTTCTTGGAATCGTTGATGCCCTCGCCCACGCCCATGTTCAGGACGACCTTCTCGAGCCGGGGCACTTGCATCCGGTTCGCGTAGCCGAACTCCTTGGCGAGCGAGTCCCTGATCACGTCCTGATAATGCTGCTTGAGACGGGGGGTATAGGTCTGCTCAACCATCGATGACCTCCCCCGAGCGCCTGGCAAAGCGGACCTTGCGCCCGTCCTTCAGAAATTTATAGCCGACCCGCGTAGGCTTCCCGTCCTTGGGATCCTCGATCGCGAGATTGGAGACGTGAATCGCCGCCTCCTTGGTGATGATCCCGCCATCTTGCGCGGCGGTCTGACGCTGATGGCGCCTGACCATGGCCACGCCCTTGACGATGACGCGGTTCTCCTCAGGCATCACCTTGAGCACCTCGCCCTTCTTGCCCCTGTCCTTGCCGGTGATCACCACGACGTGGTCGCCCTTCTTGATCTTGAGCTTCCGCATCAAAGCACCTCCGGCGCGAGCGACACGATCTTCATGTGCTTCTTGGCTCTGAGCTCGCGGGTCACGGGGCCGAAAATGCGCGTGCCGATCGGCTCGCCTTGCGGGTTGACCAGCACCGCGGCATTGCGATCGAAGCGGATGATCGAGCCGTCGGGCCGGCGCACGCCCTTGGCGGTGCGCACCACCACGGCCTTTATCACTTGCCCCTTCTTCACGCGGCCGCGCGGGATCGCCTCCTTGACGCTCACCACGATGGTGTCGCCGATCGAGGCATATTTCCGCTTCGAGCCGCCCAGCACCTTGATGCACTGCACGCGCCGCGCGCCGGAATTGTCGGCGACGTCAAGATTGGTCTGCATCTGGATCATGGCACGTGCCTTTAACTCTTATCCTGGCCGTCAGCTCGCCGCGTGCTCGCGCGGCAATACCGTCCATCGCTTCTGCTTGGAGACCGGGGGACATTCCTCGATCCACACCGTCTCGCCCACCTTGAACTCGTTCTTCTCGTCATGGGCGTGATAGTTCTTGCTCCGCCGTACGGTCTTCTGCAGCAACGGATGGGTAAAGCGCCGCTCGACGCGGACCACCACGGTCTTGTCGTTCTTGTCGCTCACCACGACCCCTTGCAGAACTCGTTTCGGCATTGTCTCTGTTCCTTTACGCCTTCGCGCCAGCGGTCTTCTGCCGCGCAATCGTCTTGATGCGCGCGATGTCGCGCTTGATCTGGCGCACCCGCGCCGTGTTCTCGAGCTGGCCCGACGCCGCCTGGAAGCGCAGGTTGAACTGCTCCTTCTTCAGCTTGATCAGCTCGTCGCTGAGCTGATCCTCCGTCATGCCGCGGACTTGACCGGCCTTCATGGCTTAGACCTCAACGATGCGCGCGACGACGCGCGTCTTGATCGGAAGCTTGGCTGCGGCCAGCCGGAGCGCCTCGCGCGCCACCGGCTCACCGACGCCGTCGATCTCGAACATGATGCGGCCGGGCTTCACCCGCGCCACCCAGAATTCCGGCGTGCCCTTGCCCTTGCCCATGCGCACCTCGGTCGGCTTCTTCGACACCGGCACATCGGGGAAGAGCCTGATCCATACCCGGCCCGACCGCTTCATCTGCCGCGTCATGGCGCGCCGTGCCGCCTCGATCTGACGCGCCGTGATGCGCGCAGGCTCCTGCGCCTTCAGCCCGAAAGTGCCGAAGGCGAGCGTGACCGCGCTCGAGGCAGCGCCCTTGATGCGCCCCTTATGGGCCTTGCGGTATTTGGTACGCTTCGGTTGCAGCATGACGCTAAGCTTTGCCTTTCGATCCTACGCCTGGGCCGGAGAGGGCTCGCGGCGCCCTTGCGAGCGGCCGCCTTCCTGGGCCTCGAGCGCCTTGTTCTCCTGGGCCATGGGGTCGTGCTCCATGATCTCGCCCTTGAAGATCCACACCTTCACGCCGATGATTCCGTAAGCGGTGCGCCCAAGCGCCGTGCCGTAATCGATATTGGCGCGCAGCGTATGCAGCGGCACTCGCCCCTCGCGGTACCACTCCATGCGCGCGATCTCCGCGCCGCCGAGCCGCCCGCCGCAATTGATGCGGATGCCGAGCGCGCCCATGCGCATCGCCGACTGGACCGCGCGCTTCATGGCGCGGCGGAAGGCCACCCGGCGCTCGAGCTGCTGCGCAATCCCCTCGGCCACGAGCACGGCATCGACCTCGGGTTTGCGCACCTCGACGATGTTGAGATGCACCTCCGAGTCCGTCATGGACGCAAGCTCGCGCCGAAGCTTCTCGATATCGGAGCCCTTCTTGCCGATCAGGATGCCGGGCCGCGCGGTATGCACCGTCACCCGGCATTTCTTGTGCGGGCGCTCGATGACCACCTTGGAGATGCCGGCCTGCTTGCGCGAGGTGAGGATGTGATTGCGCATCTTCAAGTCTTCGTGCAGCAGGCGCGGATATTCGCCGCGCGTCGCATACCAGCGCGAATCCCAGGTGCGGTTGATGCCGAGCCTGAGCCCGATTGGATTGACCTTCTGTCCCATTAAGCGGGCTCCTCGACTTGGCGCAGCACCACGGTGATCTGCGAAAACGGTTTCTCAATCTTGCCGGCGCGGCCCCGCGCCCGGGCCCGCATCCGCTTCAACACCAGATTCTTGCCCACATAGGCCTCGACCACGACCAGGGTATCGACGTCGAGGTCATGATTGTTCTCGGCATTGGCGATTGCCGATTCGAGCGTCTTCTTCACGTCCTTGGCGATGCGCTTGCGCGAGAAGGTGAGATCGGCGAGCGCGCGGTCGACCTTCTTGCCGCGGATCAGCTGGGCAAGCAGGTTGAGCTTTTGCGGGCTCACGCGCATGAGCCGCGTGACCGCCCTCGCCTCGTTCTCTTTCAGCGTCCGCTCGCGCGCCGGCTTGCCCATAATTACGCCTTCGTCCTCTTCGCCTTGCGGTCTGCGGCGTGGCCGTAGAAGGTCCGCGTCGGCGCAAACTCTCCGAACTTGTGGCCGATCATGTCCTCGGTGACGAGCACCGGGATGTGTTTTTGCCCGTTATGGACGCCGAAGGTGATGCCGACGAATTGCGGCAGGATCGTCGAGCGGCGCGACCAGATCTTGACCACGGCGTTGGAGCCGCTGCCACGCGCCCTCTCCGACTTCTTGAGGAGATACCCGTCGACGAACGGGCCTTTCCAGACCGAGCGTGACACTTGAGCTATCCCTTCTTCTTCTGATGGCGGCTGCGCAGGATGAACTTGTCGCTTGCCTTATTGGAGCGCGTCTTCTTGCCTTTGGTCGACTTGCCCCAGGGGGTCACCGGGTGGCGGCCGCCTGAGGTACGGCCCTCGCCGCCGCCATGGGGGTGATCGACCGGGTTCATGGCCACGCCGCGCACGACGGGGCGCCGCCCCTTCCAGCGCATGCGGCCGGCCTTGCCGAAATTGATATTGGAATTATCCGGATTGGAGACGGCACCAACGGTCGCCATGCACTCGGCCGGCACCATGCGCGTCTCGCCCGAGTTCAGCTTGATGATGGCATAGCCCGCATCGCGCCCGACGAGCTGGACATAGGTGCCCGCGGCGCGCGCGATCTGCCCGCCTTTGCCCTGCTTCATCTCCACATTGTGGATGATGGTGCCGATCGGCATGTTGGCGAGCGGCATGGCGTTGCCGGGCTTCACGTCGGCCCGGGTGTCGGCGATCACCGTGTCGCCGGGCGCAAGCCGCTGCGGCGCCAAAATATAGGAGAGCTCGCCGTCCTCGTACTTGATCAGCGCGATGAAGGCGGTGCGGTTCGGATCGTATTCGAGCCGCTCCACCGTCGCCGGCACGCCGAGCTTGCCGCCACGCTTGAAATCCACCTTGCGGTAGGTGCGCTTATGCCCGCCGCCGCGATGCCACATGGTGACGCGGCCATGATTGTTGCGCCCGCCGGACTTGGTCAGCCCTTCGGTGAGCGCCTTGACGGGCTTGCCCTTCCACAGATG
>JBGQMX010000036.1:0-23238 GCA_041500805.1 Methyloceanibacter sp. | reverse complement strand
TCTTTGTAGGGGATCTGGCGCGGGCGCGTGCTCGCATCGATGCCGTATTTGCGCACCAGCTTCTCGAGCGCCACGCGCAGATGCATCTCGCCCTGCCCCCACAGCACCATCTCGCCCATGTCCTGGCTGTGGGTGAGCGAGATCGAGGGGTCCTCCTCGATGATCTTGGCGATGGCCGCGGTGAGCTTCACCTCGTCCTTCTTCTCCTTGGCGGCGATGGCGAGGCCGAACACGGGCTTGGTGATGGACGCGGCCGCAATCTTGACCGACTTGCCCTTCTCGGCGACCAGCGTGTCGCCGGTCTTGATGCTGTCGAGGCGGCCGAAGGCGATCGTGTCGCCCGGCTTCGCCTCGCCGCGCTTCACCGGCTCCTGCCCCATGACGTTGAACACGCCCGAGATGCGCTCGTCGTCGGCCCCGCCATGGACGGTCAAGCCGTCGGCGAACGTGCCGGTCAGCACGCGCACGAGCGAAAGCTTGCCGCCATGCGCGGTGTGGAAGGTCTTGGCCACGAAGGCGCAAGTGGGAGCTGATGCGACGCCGAGCCGCTTTACCGTGCTCTCGACGAACGGGACCTCGTGACGGAGCGCCTTGAGTAGCCTGAAAATGCCGTGGCTCGTCTCGGCCGAGCCGAGCAGCACCGGACAGATCAGCCCATCGCGGAGCTCCTTGGAGAGATCGTCGAAGATCTTATCGCGGGGCGGCGGCACATCCTCCAACAGCTGCTCCATCAGCTCGTCGTCATAGTCGGCGAGCTTCTCCAGCATGGAGAAGCGCGCCTCCTTCTCGTGCCCGGCGAGCGGATCGGGAATGGCCATCACCTCGCTCGGCGCATGCTCGCGATAGACATAGGCGCGCTCGAGCGCGAGATCGATGAAGCCGGTGACGATATCGTTCTCCCAGATGGGGATCTGGCGCAAGACCAGCGGCTTGGTGCTCGCCGGCTGCAGCATCGGCACGATGTCGCGCACGCGCGCTTCCGCTTTGTCGATCTTGTTGATGAAGAGGAAATGGGGGATGGCGCGATCCTCGAGCTGCTTGAGGATCAGTTGCAGCGCCGGCACCTTCTTCTCGTCGGGCTCGCACACGACGACGGCCGCGTCGCAAGCGGACAGGGCATTGGCGGCATCGGCCTAAAATTCGATGGAGCCGGGGCAATCGAGGAAGGTGAAACTGTCGCCGAGAAAGTCGACGGTGGCCACGTTGAGCTCGACGCTCATGCCGTGGTGGCGGGCCTCCTCCGAGGCATCGCCGATCGTATTGGCGCCCGCCATCGTGCCCTGGCGGCCGATGGCGCCGGTGCGCGCAAGAATGGCTTCAAGAAGCGTGGTCTTGCCGCTGAGATAGGGGCCAACCAGTGCGATGCAGCGGGAGCTGCGGGCTGGTTGGCCCTGCGCTTGACCCATGGTCTCCTCCCTTGGCGGTTATCACCCGCGGGGGAAGGCTCCTGACGCAACCCACCCGCGGCTCAGGCCTTAATGACGCCATCGTGTCAAGAGGAACGGCCTCTGGCAAGTGCCCGATTCGGGACACCGGGCCCTAAGTGGGCCGGCTCTCGGCGAGCGGATCGTGGGTGACGCCTCGTCTTGCTGTTCTGATCGGGTTCCCATGTCATTATGTCGGTGACTTCATCGGACGGAGTTTCCATGCGCCTGCTTTGCGCCTTTGTGCTGGCGGCTTTTCTCTGGGTGCTGCCCTTGGCTGTCGGCGGCGACGGAGCGGTGGCCCTCGCGCAGTCCATCAGGCCGTCATCCGTGCCTGAACAGTCGCTTGTCATCGAAGCCGCGATCGTCTGCGGCATGTTCGATGGAAAGTTCGGATGCAGGTCAGGCCCGGAAGGAGCGGTCCATGGGAAAAATGCCATTCCGGGCACGAGCGGCGAGACCCCCGCCGGCTCACCCGAAGGCGCGACGGGTGGCGAGCAAGGCACGACGAACCCGCCTGCAGACATGAATGGCGCCGGCAATGCCGGGCAAGAGACCCAAACGGTTGCGCCGGGCGAGCATTCATGCCCTCCCGGCTACAGGGTTCTCGCGGTACCAGGCCAGTTTGGCTATTGCGAGCCGCCGGGGGGAACGGCTGAAGCGGCCACCACGGCCTGCCAACACGGAATGGTGGGCTCGCCACCCAACAACTGCCACTGCCCGAAGAATTCAGAACTGCTGGGCGGCAATTGCGTTCATTACAGCGCGACGTGTCATAGCGGACTGGCCGCCGACGCCATCCCTCAACCTTGCCCGGGAGCCGACGAAAAGCTCGCTTGCAAAACGCGTCAAGACGGATTGAAGGACTGTTGCTGTTTGACCTACGACAAGCTCTAGGCATCGAACTAGGTGGTCAGGCCTCGGAGAGCTTGTCGTGGGTGATGAGGCCCAGGATCTCGTTGGTGGCGAAGCCGAGCGCCATGGGCCGCACCACGCCCGGCACCACGCCGAGATCGTAAAGCTCCCCCACCGGCCCATCGATGCGGAACCAATGCACGCACGCGCCGGTGTCGAGGTCGATGACCTGCACGCCGCACCAGGGCTCCGAATCCGCCTCGGCGAGCTTCTTGTCGAGGGCGAGCCCCTCGAAACGCTCATAGCGGGGCTTCGACAGCCCGACGAACGCGTGTTTGCCGTGGAAGGCGAGCCCGCGGACGAAGCCGGGACAGAAGGCGAGCACATGGAACTTGGCATCCTCGGCGGAAGCCCCCCGCTCGATCCAGCCGATCTCGCCCGTCCCTGAATTCAGCACCCATAATCGGTCGCGATAGAGCCGTGGCGAATGCGGCATGGAGAGGCCACCGATGACGATCTCGCCCGTCTGCACATCGATGACGATGTCGCCGTCGAAGCGCCGGTCGCGCCAGCCGTCGATGGTGTCGGACTTGCTCACCGCCGTGACGTAGCGCGGCACGCCGTCCTCCATGGCGAGCCCGTTCAGGTGGCAGCGGTCCTCCTTGATGATTTTCGAGATGAAGGGCGGCTTCCAGATGGGCGTGAAACTGTGGCGCTCCGAGGTGGTGGCGAGGCAGTTGTAGAGCGTGTTGACGAAGACGATGCGGCCGTCCGTGAGCTGCCCGATGTCGTGGGCGTCGAGCTCGCCGGTCACCGCGATATCGCGCGGCACGTAGCAGGCGTCGAACACGTTGTTGATCTGCTGGTCGGGATCCAGCACGTTCTTGAACTTCAAGATCTGGAACAGCGTCGCGAGCAGGATGGTGTCTCGGTCCGCCACGCAAATCCCCATGGCCTTGCGGAAGAAGCGCTCATGCACGAGCAGCCCGCCATCGACGTTCTGCCCGAGCAGATAGAACTTGCCCGACTGATAGGAGGAGATGGCGAGAGCGATCCGCTGCGACCCGAGGAAGCCCGCGAGCCCCGGCGACATGGAATAGGTGATGGCCTCTTCCGCCGGCTTCCCCGTCTCCTCCGCCGGAGACGTGCCGAGAGCATCGTGACCTAGAGCCGAGTCCAGCTTCTCATCGCTCAAGGCAGATGATGTGCCGTCGCTACGCTGGGACATACGCTTTCCTTTGCTGCCAAAAGTCACTCTAGCAATGCCTTGCTTTGAGGCGAAGCCAAACGATTTGTGGCTTTTTAGCCACGGCCTCGGCAAAAGCAGAGATCCTTCGACAGAGTCTTCTCGAATGCTGGTTGTTCGATTGTCGGGCCTGCTCGTATTACTACTGAGCCCGCGTAAGCCGGTCATGCGGCGAAGGGCGTGAGTTGGGGGTGGGGGCACGGTCGCTCGTTGCGCCGGCAGGTGTTATTGTCGTCCACGATGCTGGTGGGCGCGCTGACCGGCTATGCTGGCCGCGCCTATGCGGCTTGCGATCCCAACCCGGCCTCGCCGGTGTTCTTGTGCTCAGGCCCACAGCTCACCACCGAGCAAGACTTCCTCGTCAACAACGCCCAGGTCAGCACCGCCAGCGGCTTCGGCGGCGTTGACACCACGGACCCCTTCGCCATCAAGATTGTGGGCGACGGCGCCCTCTCCTACACCGACGCCAATGCATCGCCGCTCACCGCCGCTAACGACGCACTTCACATCGTATCCACCGGCGATATTCCCGCCGGCAATCAGGGCAGCGTCACGGTCGTCACCAACGGCAGGCTGACCGGCGGCACCGGCCTCAATGCCCTCAACTTCGGCAGCGGCGCGCTCGACATCAAAGCCTATGGCGTTGTCACCGGCACCAACAACTTCGGCATCCTGGCGCGGAACGGCGACTTCATTGCGCATGCCGGTAGTGATCTCACCGTGACCACCGGAGCAGGCAGCACCGTCACCGGCGACCTTGACGGCATTTTTGCCCGCAACTTTGGCACAGGCCAGCTGACCGTCAAAGCCAATGGCGACGTCACCGGCAGCTTTCTGGTCGGCATCTATGCCTTTAACGTTACTGGCACCGACCTCACCGTAACCACCGGCGCTGGCACCACCGTCACCGGCGGTCTTGATGGCATTTCCCTCCGCAACTATGGCAGCGGGGCGCTGAAAATCGAGACCAACGGCGATGTGGGGGATGCCATTACCCCTCCCACTCAAGACGGCATCTTTGCGTTCAACTCTGGCAACGGCACCGGTCTCGCCGTGACCACCGGGGTGAACACCACGGTCACCGGCGGCGATCGCGGCATTAGTGCCCGCAACTACGGCAGTGGGGCGCTGACCGTCAAAGCCTATGGCAACGTCACCGGCACCAATAACCTCGGCATCTTTGCGCGGAACTATGGCACCGATCTCACCATCACCACCGGCGCCGGCACCAATGTCACCGGCGGCAATCGCGGCATTAGTGCCCGCAACTACGGCAGCGGCGCGCTGACCATTTTCGCCAATGGCGATGTCACCGGCACCAATGACCTCGGCATCTTTGCGCGGAACTATGGCACCGCTCTCACCGTGACGACGGCAGCAGGGACGACCGTCGGTGGCTATTATGCGGGCCTGGTCGCCTTGAACTATGGCAGCGGCGCGCTCTCCATCACCGCCAATGGCGATGTCACCGGCGGCTATGAGGGCATCTATGCCTATAGCGGAGGCACCCCGATCTCCATCACCGTCGGCTCTGCGAGCCATGTGACGAGCACCGGCACCGGCGCCGGCGATTTTGCCATCGACATCGTAGGCGGCCCCGCCAGTGTCGTTGTGGCCGGCACGGTCAATGGCGGGGCCGGCGGCGCCATCTCGTTCGATCAGTGCGGCTGCGGCACCGATGACCGGCTGGAGCTCCAGCCGGGAGCTGTCATCAACGGCAACGTGTTCGCCGGTCTCGGCACTGACAGCTTCGTGCTTGGCGGCGAAGGCACGGCGAGCTTCGATGTCGCCAGCATCGGCGCCGGCCTGCAATATCAGGACTTCGAGACCTTCGCGAAGGAAGACGGCAGCCACTGGACGCTGACCGGCACCAACACCACGATCACGAATTTTGCGGTGAATGGGGGCCTCCTCTCCGTCAACGGCGCGATGCCTAACACCGCCTTCACCGTGAATGGCGGAACGCTTGGCGGCTCGGGCGTCATCGGAAGCTTCGGCGCCATGAGCGGTGGCATTGTCGCGCCCGGCAACTCCATCGGCACGCTCAATGTCGCTGGCAATGTCGCGTTTGACGCGGGCTCGGTGTATCAGGTCGAGGTCAATGCCGCAGGAGCGTCGGACAAGATCATAGCGGGCGGGACGGCAACCATTCTTGGCGGCACGGTCGAGGTGCTGGCCGAGAACGGGGATTATAATCCGAGCACAACCTACATCATCCTGACCGCCCAAGGCGGCCGAAGCGGCGAGTTTAACAGCGTCACCAGCAATCTCGCCTTCCTCGATCCCACGCTCACCTACGACCCGAACGATGTGGTCCTCACCCTCGTCCGCAACAACACCCCCATGGCGAGCGTTGCCGCGACGCAGAACCAAGCGAGCACCGCCGCTGCTGCCGAGGCGAGCGTCACCCCTCCTGCCGAGGTGAGCGCCGCGCCCTGCGCGCCGGATGACGCGCTGTGCCTGGCGCTGCTCAACCTCACGGCTGAGCAGGCGCGGCAAGCCTTCGAGGCGCTGTCGGGCGGGGTGCATGCGAGCGTCTCCGGCATTCTCGCCGACGACAGCCGCTATGTGCGCGAGGCCGTGCTGGGACGCCTCATGCAGGCGAGCCACACCAACAATGCCGGACAGCTCGCATCGCTCGGCGCCGGAGGGCCGCAGGTCGCCTCTCTCGACAGCCAAGCCATGGCCGTGGGCTATGACGACAAATCCTTGGCTCCCGCCCCGGCGAGCCCCGGCCTTGCCTTCTGGACGAATGCCTTTGGCGCCTGGGGCGATTTCGACGGCAACAAAAATGCTGCCTCGGCCGAACGCAATCTCGGCGGCTTCGTCTCCGGCATGGATGCGCGGGTGTCAGGCACCTGGCGGCTCGGGCTGGCGACCGGCTATTCGCAATCCGACATTTCCGTCGATGCGCTGCACAGCGGCGCCGAGGTCGAGAGCTTCCACCTCGCCGGATACGCCGGGGGCAATCTCGGCCCACTTGCCTTGCGCAGCGGCGGCGCCTGGGCGTGGAACGACATCAACACGAGCCGCGCCGTGGTCTTCCCCGGCTACTTCGAGCGGGAGAAGGCCTCTTACAGCGCCGACACCGGCCAGCTCTTCGGCGAGGCCGCGTATCCCCTGGCGATGGGCGGCATGGCGCTCGAGCCCTTCGCCGGCCTTGCCTTTGTCGAGGTCAACACGGACTCATTCAAGGAGCGCGGCGAGCTTGCGGCGCTCACCGGCCGCGACAATGACGAGGACGTCACCTACTCGACCCTGGGCTTAAGGGCCGCGACGACGATGCATGTCTCGAACATGGTCTTCACCCCGCATGTGTCTGCGGCGTGGCAGCACGCCTTCGACGACGTGACCCCGGACGCCGCACTTGCCTTCGCCTCGACCGGCATCGGCTTCGACGTGACCGGCGTGCCGCTCGCCGAGAACAGCCTTCTGGTCGAAGCGGGCCTCGACCTCAATCTCTCCCCGACCGCCACCCTCGGCGTCTCCTATTCCGGGCAGATCGCATCCGACCTCGCCGACAACGCCGTGAAAGGCCGCTTCACCTGGCTGTTCTGAGCGCGGCCTGGACCGCGTCGAGCACGCGGCCGAACTGAGCGAACACCCAATAATGGCCCGCGCCCTGGATGACATCGAGCCGGCAGTTGGGGAGCGTCTCGGCCAGATGATAGGCCGCTTGCGGCGGCACGATGGTGTCGTCGCTGCCCTGCCACACCACCGCCGGCACGTCGATGTCGGCAAGCACGAGGCCCCAAGGCGCGCAAAACAGCCGCAAGTCCTGAAGCGCCCCATTGATGCCGGGCCTTAAGCCTTCCTTTAGCGCCGCCTGAAGATTGGCCCTCACCTCCACGTGGCCCAAGACCCTGCGGTCCGATTGGGTGACCCGCTGCATCAGCAGCCGATAGGCAACGCCCGGCGCCCACCGAACCAAGCTCCGCAGCGACCAGAAGAAGCTGCGCGTGGCCGCGGGCGACCGCCCCAACCCGGTGAAGATGAGCCGATGCAGCCCCGACATGCGGATGCGGCCACGACATTCGGCGATCGGACCGACCGGGCTGATGAGCGCCAGAAGCGCGACGCGGGCAGGCATCGCCGCCGCGGCAGCGATCGCGTGAGGGCCGCCGCCGGAGACGCCGATGACGGCGAACCGGTCGAGCCCCAGCGCATCTGCGAGCGCTTCCACGTCCTCCGCCAATTGCGCGAGCGAAACTCTGCGGCGGTAGCCGGAAAGCCCATAGCCCGGCCGTTCGGGCGCGATGATGCGCAGGCGCCTCTCGCGCGCGGCGGCGTCGGTGAGCGCAAACATGAAGCGCGAGCCCGGCGTGCCGTGCATGGCGAGCACGGGCATGCCTTGCGCATCGCCGAATTCGGCATAGCCGATGCGCCTGCCGTCGGCGAGATGAAGGATGCGCGACGCCCGGTCGGTGGCGCCTGTGTCGTTAGATAGGGTGACGCTGTTCATGGTCCTCACTAATACCCGCAGCCGCAGCTCCACGGCAGGGGAAGCAGAGCACACCCCTCACCCTTTCCGCCATGCGACTTGCGCGAAGCATTCTATGCGCTATCGCTTCGCTACTTGAGCGCGATGCTCGCGCAAGATCGCGGCGGAAAGCCCTCTCCCACAAGGGGAGAGGGAATCGTGGTGCTGCCGCAGGCTCCACCCTCTCCCCTCGTGGGAGAGGGTGGCGCGCTCTTAACCGCGCCGGGTGAGGGGGCACAAAACGTAGGCGCTGCTATTCGCACCCAATAATAATGTCGCCCGGGTTGATCATCAGAATCACAGGCTTGCCCTCGTAAAGCTTGAGGGTCTCCAAGGCCGGGATGGTGACGCTCACCTCGACATTGGTATCCCCGGCGATGGCGACATAGACCACGGCCGTCACCGCCCCTTTGCGGATCTCCATGATCTTGCCTTTGATCTGGTTGCTCGTGCTGAACTTCATGTCGTGCCCCTCGCGCAAGTCTTAGCTGAGGTTGCCGCAGAAGCGCTGGATGCGGCGGCAGGCCTCTTCGAGCGCCTGGATCCCGGTCGCATAGGAGATGCGGAAGAAGGGTGAAAGCCCGAACGCCGCACCATGCACCACGGCGACGCCCTCCTCCTCGAGCAGCGCCGTGGCGAATGCCTCGTCGTTGCCGATCGTCTTGCCGGCCCGCGTGGTCTTGCCGATGCATCCCGCGCAGGACGGATAGACATAGAACGCGCCTTCGGGCTTAGGGCAGGAAATGCCCTTGGCCTGGTTCAGCATGGCGACGACGAGGTCGCGCCGCTCCTGGAACGAGGCGACCCAGTCCGTGAGGAAATCTTGCGGGCCATCGAGCGCCTCGACCGCCGCCCATTGGCTGATCGAGCAGGGGTTCGAGGTCGACTGCGATTGCAGGGTGGCGATCGCCTTGATCAGCGGCTCGGGCCCGCCACCATAGCCGATCCGCCAGCCGGTCATGGAATAGGCCTTGGACACGCCGTTCAGGGTAAGCGTGCGTCCCTTCAATTTCGGCTCGACCGCGGCCGGCGTCGTGAACTTGAATCCGTCATAGACGAGATGCTCATAAATGTCGTCGCTCAGCACCCAGACATGCTCGTGCTTGACCAGCACATCGGTCAAGGCCTTCACCTCGTCGCGCGTATAGGCGGCGCCAGTCGGGTTCGACGGGGAATTGAAGATGAACCATTTGGTCTTGGGCGTGATGGCGCGGGCCAGCGCCTCGGGCTTGAGCTTGAAGCCATCCTCGAGCTTGGCCTCGACGATGACCGGCTCGGCGCCGGCCAGCAGCACGATGTCGGGATAGCTCACCCAATAGGGCGAGGGAATGATCACCTCGTCGCCCGGATCGAGCGTGGCGAGCAGCGCATTATAGAGCACCTGCTTGCCGCCGCTGCCGACGGTGATCTCGGACGGCTTGTAGGCGAGGCCGTTCTCGCGCTTGAACTTCTCGGCGACCGCCCGCTTGAGCTCGGGAATGCCGTCGACGGCGGTGTATTTCGTCTCGCCGCGCTTGATCGCCTCGATCGCCGCCTGCTTGATGTTGTCGGGCGTGTCGAAGTCGGGCTCGCCGGCGCCAAGGCCGATGACGTCGAAGCCGGCCGCCTTCAGCTCGCGCGCCTTGCTGGTGATGGCCATGGTCGGCGAGGGCTTGACCCGTTCGAGCGTGCGGGCGACCAGTCCCATGTCGATCTCCTGATAGATGTGAAAGCCTCGCGGCCGAGGCGGGCGCACCCTAAGCGGGGGCGCGATCAGCTGCAAGTCTGATCAGCTAAGTCTTATGGCGCAAAAAGCAGGAAGCCGCGGGCGACCGGGCCCGCGACTTCATCCTTGGGCATCATTAGAGCTTTGGAGCGCGCTTACGCGGCCTCGCGATTGAGCGCACCCTCGGCAAGGTCGGTGAGGAGCCGGTCGGCGCTGTATTCCTGCTCGAGGGTCTGCTCCAGCAGGCGTGCAGCATCCTCCATGCCGAGTTGCCTCGCCCAGGCGATCATCGTGCCGTAGCGGGCGATCTCGTAGTGCTCGACGGCCTGGGCGTCGGCGATCATGCCGGCATCGAGAACATCCGGGTCCTTGGCGTCCTTGATGTCCTCCTCGCCCTCCTCGAGAAGGCCCTTGATGGCATGGCAGGTCTTGCCTGAGGGCTTCAGGTCGCACAGGGCGAACACCTGCTCGAGGCGCACGACTTGGCCTTCAGTCTCCCTGAGATGATGCTCGAAGGCTTGGCGCAGATCGTCGGAGTCGGCCGTCTTGGCCATCTTCGGCAGCGCCTTTAGGATCTGCTTCTCGGCGTAGTACATGTCCTTGAGCAGATTGACGAAAAGATCCTCCAAAGATTTGTTTGCGGGCATGGCTCGACGTGCCTCCTTGGGTTGGCGGTTGGCGCATGGAAAGGAAAGCGCTGCGCGGCCGCTCGCGCTCTAAGCGCGCTGCGAGCTCCTCCCTTGAGCGGCTAACGGTTCGCTTCGGCTTTCGGTTCCCGCCCGCCATGAGGCTTCGGCGGCGCTTGCAGCGGCTCGGCCTCAACCTCATTTAAGCCACAACTGTGGCGGGCCGGTCACGCGAAGCGCGTGTGTGGGCCACAATCCGGTTAAAGCCGCGCCCTAATGGCGTGCTTCCTTTGCTTCGTGCCGAAAGACGAGGGCTAAGTCGATGACCATGCGACGCCAAGCTCTGCGCTCATGCGCGCCCCTGGCAACTTCCTTTTTCCTTTCTCTGATCCTGGTATTGCTCTTCACGCTGCCGAGCCTTTTGGCGCAGGCTGAGCCCGCCGCTCGCGGCGAAGGCGCCGCCACCCAGGCGGCCCTCGTCAATCCCGGCGACATGAACACCGGCGCGCTCCTGCTCCAGTCCGGAGAGGACGGGGCCTATGTCGAGGCGCCGCGCCTCAACACCGACGTGGTCATGACGGTCAACGGCACCATTGCGCGGGTTGCCGTCACCCAGCGCTTCGAGAACCCGTCAGACCGCTGGCTCGAAGGCGTCTATGTCTTTCCGCTGCCCGAGCAGTCCGCCGTCGATGCGCTCCGCATGGAGATCGGCTCGCGCGTGATCGAGGGCGAGATCAAGGGCCGCGACGAGGCCAAGAAGGCCTATGAAGCGGCCAAGGACGCCGGCCAGAAGGCGAGCCTCGTCGAGCAAGAGCGCCCGAACATCTTCACCAATTCCGTCGCCAATATCGGCCCGCACGAGTCGATCGTCGTCCGCATCGAATATCAGGAGACGGTGAAGCAGGACGGCGGCATCTTTTCGCTGCGCTTCCCGCTCGTGGTCGCCCCCCGCTACAATCCTGAGGGAAGCGACGTGAGCGTGGTCGACTACGGCGGCAAGCAGAGCCCGGCCGATCCGGTGCCCGACCGCGACCGCATCACCCCGCCGGTGCTCGACCCCGCCAAGGCCGGCAAGATCAACCCCGTGTCGATCCAAGTGAAGCTCAATGCGGGCTTTACCCTTGGCGACATCAAGAGCTCGTTCCATCAGATCACGCTGAACAAGACCGGCGACGAAACCGCGACCCTGAGCCTCGCCCAAGGCACCGTGCCGGCCGACAAGGATTTCGAGCTCACCTGGAGCCCGCAGGCCGCGTCCGTGCCGCAGACCGCGCTCTTCCATGAGACGGTTGGCACCGAGGACTATCTCCTCGCCATGGTCACGCCGCCGACGCTCGACGGCGCGCCGAAGCTTCTGCCGCGCGAGCTGATTTTCGTCATCGACAATTCAGGCTCCATGGCCGGCACCTCGATCGCCCAGGCGAAACAGAGCCTGCTCTTTGCGCTCGGCCGCCTCAGGCCAGGCGACAAGTTCAACGTGGTCCGTTTCGACGACACCATGGAGACCCTGTTCGACACATCCGTCGACGCCACCTCCGAGAATCTGGCGATCGCCAAGAATTTCGTGTCGCGGCTCGATGCGGCAGGCGGCACCGAGATGCTTCCCGCCCTTAAGGCCGCGCTCAAGGACGCCAGTCCCAATGACACGAGCCGCCTCCGCCAGGTCGTGTTCCTCACTGACGGCGCGGTCGGCAACGAGGCTCAGCTCTTCGACGAGATTGCCAAACATGTCGGCCGCTCGCGCCTGTTCACGGTCGGTATCGGCTCGGCGCCGAACACCTATTTCATGCGGCGCGCTGCCGAGCTCGGCCGCGGCACCTTCACCGAAATCGGCTCCGAGGAGCAGGTGCTCGAACGTATGAGCGCCCTCTTCACCAAGCTCGAGAAACCGGTCATGGTAGGGCTGAAGGCCGCGTGGCCGACGGGGACGAGCGTCGAAGTTTGGCCCGATCCCCTCCCCGATCTCTATGCCGGCGAGCCGGTCGTGCTGTCCGCCAGGGTGACCTCGATGAACGGTGAATTGCACCTCTCCGGCACGTTCGACGGCAAGCCGTGGACGGCGGCCTTGAAGATTTCCGACGCCATCGAAGGCGCTGGCGTCGCCAAGCTCTGGGCGCGCAGCAAAATCGCCTCGCTTGAGGCCAAGCTCTATACCGATCCGAACGCGACCGGGATCGACAAGGCCATCGAGACGGTGGCGCTCGCCCATCATCTCGTGTCGAGCCAGACGAGCCTCATTGCCATCGACAAGACCAAGTCGCGGCCTGACGGCCAGGGCGTGGCAAGCGTCGACATGCCGGTCAACCTTCCCGACGGCTGGGTCTACGACAAGGTGTTCGGCTCGCCAGGGTCGGCGCCGATGCAGAAGGCTATGCGGTCGGGCGGCATGAACAACGCCTTGGGGGCGCTGCCGACGCCGACGGCAAGGCCATCACATTTCGGCTTCGACGGGGGGGCCGCAACAACGGCGGAACCGGCAACAACGGCACCCGATGCGCTCGCGCAGACCGAGACCGCACCGGTCGATCCGAACCCATCGCCGACCGTCGTGCCGTTAGAGCCCGATGCCGGCAATGCCGCGCAGACCTATCCGCTGCTGCCACTCACCGTCGTGCCCAAACCCGACGCGAGCCCGTTGGCCTCGCTGAAGGTGCCACACAACTTGAACCAGAGGCTTGCCATCCTCGCGCTGGTGCTCGGCTTCCTCAGCGCGCTGACCTTCATCTTGTGGCGTTACCACCGCCGCGACTATGCCTCCCCGCGGCGGATCGGGAGGAGGATCTGATGTCGAAACGGGGGTCGATGCAGCTCCTCCTCCTCTTCTCCCGCTCGAGCGCAAAGCTCGGATGGGGACTCGGGGCGGCGATAGGCTTTTTGGTCCTGGTGGCCTCGTTCCCGGCCGGGGACGGGTTCCACCTCATGGGGGGGACCGGGCTTGCCCAGGTGCTCCGTCAGAGCGCCTGGGAGCAGGCCCTTGCCGGCCTCCCTGAGCAGGAGCCCTGGCCTTGGGAAGACACCACCACCGGCACCACTACGAAGGTGCCGCAGCTGAGCGGATTGAGCGCCGCGATCACCAGGGACCCAAGCCCGGCCGCTGACGAGGACTTACTGGCGCAGACCGCACAGCCAGCCGGCGGAGAGGCGCATGCGTCTCGCACCAAGCTCGGCGATGTGGAGGTGGGCGACCGCATCACGGTCACGGGCGCCGACGGCTCGTCCCGCGTCTATAAGGTCACCGGACGCAAGGTGGTCGATCCGCATCTCGAGGCGACCGATGGCGCGCCAAGCGGCCCGAGCGACGCCGAGGTTGCCCTCGTCACCTGCTCGCCGCTCGACCCCTTCGTGGCGAACTCGCTCCGCCTCATTATCCAGGCGATCAAGGTGGATCCCCCAGTCGCGCCCACGCCAAGCGTCGAGCAGAAGCTTTAGAGAAGAATTCGGTCACCTTTAGCGTGAGCTATTCACCCTCACCCGCCGAGCAGCCGAGGGCTGCTCGGCACCCTCGGACTTGACCCGGAGGCGCGTCGCGCAAGTCGCATGGCGGAAGGATGAGGGGGACTTCGGAGCGCCACAATTCAATCCGGCGGATTTTGTTCTAGATTTCTATGCGCGGGCTCTAGGCCTGCTTATCGCTGACCCTGCTGGGTCGGGTTCGTCCGGCGACGTATCGGCTTTTTCGGCGGCTTTACGCCAGGCGCCGGGGTGACGGCATCGGCTGCGGGCGCCACGGCCGGCACGGCAGGCGTGCTCGCAGTCTGCGCGCCGCTTGCGGCCGGGGCGGCCCCACTCGGCGGCACAGCTCCGGTTTGTGCCGCTCCGCCGGGCGGAAGGGCTGCGGAAGGCATCTCGGTCTGCGTCGAGGTCCCCCCCGCCGGCGGAGTCACCGAAACCGTGGGCGCCGTCGGGCGACGCTCGGTCTCGATCTTATCCTTGAGCTTGTCGAGGCCGGCGCGATACTCCGCCCCGATAAAGCCGTCGAGCATCAGCGCCTTCCACCTCTTGAGCGGGCTCGATCCAGAATCGTAGCCGAAGCTCCAGGTGACTTTGCTGCCGGAGCCGGCCGGTGCGATGTCGTAGGAGCTCGTGCCCTCCAAGCCGTTGAGATTGACGGCAAGGCCGACAGTGTGGTTCGGCTCGCTGCTGCTGATCTCCATGCTGCCGGTCCCGATCGACTTGACCTGGCTCGTCCATTGGAGTTGGGCGCCTTTGCCCTCCTCTGGCCCCGCATAGGTCACCACCAATTGCGGATCGCGAAGGCCCCATGGCGACCAATCGCTGAAGCGGTGCAGATTGTTGATATAGGGGAAGACGGCTGATTCCGGCGCGTTGATGACCACTGAGCGCGCGACCGTGACATGCGCCGGGAGCCCGACCGAGACTACCGCCAAAATCCCAATGAGAACAATAAGCCCAAGGGTCAACCGCATCATTGGACGCATTACCTCGCCTCCTTCTCGTCGAGCTTTCGACGGCCGCTAGCCAGAGGTTGGCCCTACGCGCTGACAAAGTAAACCACTCGCTTTTTCAGCGAAAGACATTAGAGTCCGCCCGTCAATAAGAGGGAGGGCTGGACATGAATCTTTCGCCACCGACCACCGCGGTGTTCATCATCTCCGCAATCTTGGCCGTCTTGGCCATTATCGGCACCTTTGTTGCGCTTCCATTCATCAGCGAGCACGCCTTTTGGGTTGCCATCGTCGCCTATGTGATCCTCGCCGTCGGTAATCTGTTCAGAGGCGTCTAGGTCTCCAGCGCAGCCTCCGGACGGCGACAGCCCATCCGGAGGCCCACCACCCCACGAAACTCTCCCCTCCCCCGATAAACGCCTGACGCCGGTGGCCGCCCGCTGGCTCAAGCCTGGCCACGAAACACCAGCAGCGCGCCAAGCGCGATCAGCGCAAAGCCCGCGCCCTGCACGAGGCTGAGCGGCTCCTTGAAATAGACCGCCGTGAAGCCCGCGAACACGATCAGCGTGATCACCTCCTGGATGGTCTTGAGCTCCGCCGGCGAATAGACCGCGCTGCCGATCCGGTTCGCCGGCACGGCAAAACAATATTCCACGAAGGCGATCCCCCAACTCACCAGCACCACGGTCGGTAGCGGGACCGACTTGAACTTGAGATGGCCATACCAAGCCAAGGTCATGAACAGGTTGGAGAAGACGAGAAGGATGATCGGAGCGAGTTGGGGCCAAAGCCCGGGCGCGATCGAAGCAGGACTCATGGGCGACCTCGAAGGGCGTCAGTTGCGAAGGGGTTTAAGGGAATAAAGAACGCGCCCCGTCAAGGCGAGTCGACATAACGTCCGGGGGCGTCGCCAGGACATGGCGGCTCGTCCCCTGAAGGGGAGATCGGGGATCTCGCATAGACCGCCCCGGTCTCGGCGGCCTCGTCACGCAGGGAGTGGGAGGGCCGGTCTTACGACGCGGCCCTCCGCAAATCGCCTACATGTCGTCGTCGTCGTCTTTTGCCCAAGAGGGCCGGTAAGGCTGGGGGCTCGGGCTCGCGCCTGAGCCCGGCATGCCTCCGGGCGATGCTGGACGAGGGGCCGATGGGGCCGGCGAGCCGCCTCCGAGCGGACTTGCCGGGCGCGCCATGCCGCCGCTTCCCATGGCCGGCGAGGGCGGGGTCATGGGTCTGGCTGGCGCAGGCTGAGGCATCGCGGGCTTCGCCGCAGCCGGGGCCGGAGCCACAGGCTTCGGCGCGGCGGGCGCGACCTTTGCCGCCACGGGCTTGGCCACTACGGGCTTGGCCACGACCGGTTTTGCTACGACCGGCTTTGCCACGACCGGCTTGGCCGCTGCCGCCGGCTTACGCGCCGGCGCCTTGCGTGCCGCAGGCTTGCGCGCCGTCGTCTTGCGCGCCGCAGGCTTGCGTGCGGCAGGCTTCCGCGCCGTGGTCTTTTTGGCGGTGCTCTTGCGCGCCGGCGCCTTTTTTGCGCTCGTCTTCCTGGCAGTGGTCTTACGGGCGGTTGCCCGTCTTGCCGTCGTCTTGCTGGCCCCGGTCTTGCGCGCTGTCTTACGCGCGACGCGCGCGGTTTTGCGCACGGTGCGCACCGCCTTCCTCGCGCTCTTGCGTGGGCTCGTCTTCTTACTCGTTGTGCGCTTCTTCCCAGTCGTTCTCGTAGCCATGGCTTGTGCTCCGATTCTGCTCTGTTGCCGCACTCGACCGCTCAAACGGACGCGTACTTGCACGAATCAACGCTTCACTGGTCCAGGCTTGCCGTCCCACATGGCGAGTCAAATGTTTTTTTCATTATACGCTGATCGCAGCAGAAAGTGGCAATTTGGCGTGCCGCGTTTGCGCGAACGTCAACAACCAAATTTTTCGGGCCGCGCCACTCTGCGCCGGTGACTCTCAGCGAGATGGGCCGCGTCAGCCGAGCGCGCCGAGAATGTCCTCGATCGCCATGCGATGGCGGAAATCCGGGTCGACGAAGCGTGCCTTGACGCGGCCGTCCTGTCCCACCACGAGCGTCGCGGGGATCGGCAACAGCCAGCCGCCATTGCCCTGAAAGCGGTCGAGATCGATGCCGAAGTCCCGGTAGGCGTCCTTGATCTTGTCGCCCACCCAGAACACGAGCCCGAGGGACAGCGCGTAAGCGAGATCGAGGTCGGTCAGCACCCTGAAGGGCAGGCCCCGCACGGCTTGCAGCGTCTTCGCATATTTGCCCGTCTCCGGCACGATCGAGATCACCTCCCCGCCGGCGGCGACGATTTCAGGGTAGGCGCGGGCGAGCGCATGCAGCTCGAGCCCGCAATAGTCGCACCACGGCCCGCGATTGAAGCTGATCACGAGGGGGCCCTCAGCCAACAGCGACGCAAGATCGACGAGACGGCCCTTGGCGTCGGTCATGACGAAATTGGGGAGGACCTCGCTGACCGCCGGCACGAACTCGTCGGCGCCGTTTGCGGCGATGCGTTGGACCAGCTGATCGTAGGTCCCTTCAAGGTCGGGAAGGAGGCGGCGCGACTCGCCGAGATAGAATTTCAGCCGGTCCTCGAGCGGGGCATCGAGACTGTCCGCCCTCTCAAACGCCTCGGCGAGGGCCTGTTCGAGCGATTTCGCGTTCAAATGCGCCTCCTGGGGAGCGGGCGCCGCGCCTCCTCGGCCGCGTCGGTAAAGGTCACGACTGTCTTCGAGCGCGCTGACAAAGCGATGGAATCCCAGACCCTTGGCTGTTTCCCTCTTGAACGCCTCTATAGGAGCCCAACGGACCAGGAGTCGAGCGCATTTGTTCGAAAGTCGAGGGTGTCGTGCTCAAGAAAGAGGCAAGCTCTTTTGACCGATATCAAGGCGCCCCCTAGGGCGATCTCAATTGGCGCGTCAGGTAAGCTCTGCTCAGGGAGGCGGCCAAGTCGGCGGCATCTGCTCGAGCGCCTTGTCGAACGGCGAGACGGAAATATGCACGGCACCGCTGAACGGATAGTCGAAGGCAAGGCCGAGCAGCATCGAGAAGGAAACGAGCACGGCAAGCGCCGCGGTCATGAGGATTTGCGCCCACAGATTCGACGACCCGAAAAAGGCCGGATAGCCGAGGGTGATCGCGCCGCCGATGATCAGCACGAACCACAGGACGGGAGGCACCGACCCGTCTGAACTGTCCAGCCGCTCGTTGCGGCTATCGGTAATCACCGTCAATAGTCTAAGGGCGTCCTGGAAGAGGGCGAGCTCCCTCTCGCCGTGCGGCTGCACGTTGAAAACCGCCTGGCTCAGCTGGTCGAGGTCTCTGGCGACGTCGCCGCTCGGCCGGCCGAGCGCCATCGACGGCCATTCAAATTTGCGCACGTGGTCGGTGTAGCTGAGAAGGCGCTGACGAATCTCGGCGCCGCCTTCGACCGGGAGAGCAAAGGTGAGCCGATGCAGATCGACGGCGGCCTTCGCCTCGTTGCGGACGGCCGCTTCCGTAGTGTGGAAGTCTTCCCACACGGAGACCACCACGAAAGCGAGCAGCACGCCGTAGAACACGCCGACCACGGCAAACTTGAACCCGGCGACCTCATTATTGAGCTTCAAACGCTCGACGCCAACGAGGGTGCGGGCCAGCATCATGAGGCCAATGCTGTAGAGCCCCGCCGCACTGGCGACGGCGAGCGCGGTGACCCAGAGCGGCACGTCGTGCATGAGGTGAAGCAGGTGCATCTCAGGCTAACCCTAACCGACGACGGCCTGTTGTAGCGAAAAAAACCTCAACAAATCAAAACGCCAACGATCGCTTGATGGCCCCAAGGGAGGGCTTCCATCCCTCCCCTGTAGCCGCCATATTCGGGCCATGCCCCTCCGCGTTCCCAAGACCTTCGGCTCCCGCGCCGAGCCGCGCGCCGTCACGGGCGAAGCGAGCGGAATGCCACTCTCGGGCGACCGCCGTACGCCAGGCTTCGGCGAGGCGCCGCAGCCTCTGATCCAGAACCATCCGCTGGTCACCGGCGAGGCCATTGCGGCCTTCGTCCCCCACCGCCCTCCCCGGCCGGACAAATCCGAGGGCGGGGTGCCCTTGCACATCCAATCGGAGCTCAAGCCCAAAGGCGATCAGCCGCACGCCATCGCCGAGCTCGTCGCGCAAGTGAATGCGCAGGAGCGCGACCAGGTCCTGCTCGGGGTCACCGGCTCGGGCAAGACCTTCACCATGGCCAAGGTGATCGAGGCGACGCAGCGCCCGGCGTTGATTCTGGCGCCCAACAAGACCCTTGCCGCCCAGCTTTACGGCGAGTTCAGGAGCTTCTTCCCCGACAACGCCGTCGAGTATTTCGTCTCCTATTACGACTACTACCAGCCCGAGGCCTACATCCCGCGCACCGACACCTATATCGAGAAGGACTCGTCGATTAACGAGCAGATCGACCGCATGCGCCACGCGGCGACCCGCGCGCTGATCGAGCGCGACGACGTGATCATCGTGGCGAGCGTGTCCTGCATCTACGGTATCGGCTCGGTCGAGACCTATACGGCGATGACCTTCAGCCTGAAGCGCGGCGACAAGGTCGAGCAGCGCCGGCTGATGGCCGACCTCGTGGCGCTGCAATACCGGCGCAACGACGTGAATTTCGTGCGCGGCTCGTTCCGCGTGCGCGGCGACACCATCGAGCTGTGGCCCGCGCATCTGGAGGATCGCGCCTGGCGCATCTCGCTGTTCGGCGAGACGGTGGAGAGCCTGACCGAGTTCGATCCCTTGACCGGCGCCAAGACCGACGATTTCAGCCTGGTCAAGGTCTACGCCAACTCCCACTACGTGACGCCGAAGCCGACGCTGAAGCAGGCGATCCGCGGCATCAAGGAGGAGATGAAGCAGCGGCTCACCGAGCTGCATGGCGCCGGCCGCCTGCTCGAAGCCCAGCGGCTCGAGCAGCGCACCCTGTTCGACCTCGAGATGATCGAGGCGACCGGCTCCTGCGCCGGCATCGAGAACTACTCGCGCTATCTCACCGGGCGGAAACCCGGCGAGCCGCCGCCGACTCTGTTCGAATATCTGCCCGACAACGCGCTCGTCTTCGTCGACGAGAGCCATGTCACCATCCCGCAGATCGGCGGCATGTTCCGCGGCGATTATAAGCGCAAGTCCACCCTTGCCGAATATGGCTTCCGCCTCCCCTCCTGCATGGACAACCGGCCGCTGCGCTTCGAGGAATGGGATGCCATGCGGCCGCAGTCGATCTATGTGTCGGCGACCCCGGCGGCTTGGGAGCTCGAGCAGACGGGCGGCGTGTTCGCCGAGCAGGTGATCCGCCCCACCGGGCTGGTCGACCCGCCGGTGCTGATCCGTCCGGCCACGACCCAGGTCGACGACCTCATCGACGAGACGCGCAAAGTGGTGGCGCAAGGCTATCGCATCCTCGTCACCACGCTCACCAAGCGCATGGCCGAGGATCTGACCGAGTACATGCACGAGCAGGGCATCCGCGTGCGCTACATGCATTCCGACGTCGAGACGCTGGAGCGCATCGAGATCATCCGCGATTTGAGGCTCGGCGCCTTCGACGTCCTGGTCGGCATCAACCTATTGCGCGAGGGCCTCGACATCCCCGAATGCGCGCTGGTCGCCATTCTCGATGCCGACAAGGAAGGTTTCCTGCGCTCCGAGACCTCGCTGATCCAGACCATCGGCCGCGCCGCCCGCAATATCGACGGCCGCGTCATCCTCTATGCCGACGGCATCACCGGGTCGATGGAGCGGGCGATGGCCGAGACGGCGCGGCGGCGCGAGAAGCAGACGGCCTGGAACGAGGCCAACGGCATCACCCCGGAAAGCGTGAAGAAGCACATCGGCGACATCATGGCTTCCGTCTATGAGCGCGACCATGTGCTGGTCGATGCCGGCACAGGCTTCGCCGAGGACGAGCAGGTGCTGATCGGGCACAATCTCGAAGCCGTCGTCGCCGATATGGAGAAGCGCATGCGCGCCGCTGCGGCCGATCTCGAATTCGAGGAGGCGGCGCGGCTGCGCGATGAGGTCAAGCGCCTGCGCCAGATGGAGCTCGCCATCGCCAACGATCCGCTGGCGCGGCAGGGCGAATTGGAGCGCTCCGCAGCCGAGGCCGAGTCAGTGGCGCTCACCCGCCCGCACAAGCCGACCCTCGACGAGATGGGCCCGCACAATCGCGAGATCCCGCTGAAGAAGTCGCGCCCCCGCTCCAAGGGCGGCAAGCCCGGCACCCACGCCTTCAAAGGCAAGAGCCGCTAGGCGGCGCCGGCCTGCCTCCCTCGCGCGGCTTCCTGGATGAAGGCCGGCCAGAACTTGCGCAGCTCTTGGGGAAACATCCCGGCGAGCTTGACCGCTTCGCCGCGGTCGATCCGCTTGGACAGGACATCGAGCACCGCGTAGACGCCCTGCTCAACCTCGCTCGCATCGGCGCGGGGCAGCTCGCCGGCGATATGAGCGAGGAACGCCGCCTGGTGGCGCTCCTTGGTCGGCTTGCCCGTTGGATCCCAGCCTTCGTAGAAGAGGCCGCGCAGCAACATCGGCAATTGCGCCCCGAGATGGGCTGCGTTCTCCGGCCCGATGCGGTCGCGCAAGGCGTGCAGCACCGCCCGCAAGGTGGAGTAGGCATGATGGCGCTCAAGGGTGCTGAGCCGCTCCATCAGGTCCTTGAGCCAGAGATTGGACTCTTGGACGGTCTTGTCGAAGGTATCGAGGCCTGTGCTCATGGCGCCGCTCCTTGCGTTGCTCAGGGAAATCCCAAGCATAGTAGCGAGGAGGTGCGAGACACGCCTTGACGTGGGTCAACGGAGCCTTGAACCCGACCGAGGCTTGGCCTCGCTCAAGGGTTTCGGCATTGCTGGAGGGCGATCAGCTTGTAAAGGCAGGTGCCGAGCCCCATACACGATTAAGGAGCCTGCCCTTTGTGGGCGCAAGTTTGGGCTCGCGGTATCGCGCCAACTACGAGCGCGACCCCTTTCTCGAAAATTTGGCCACCGAAGGCGCGCGGTTTCAAGCGTACGCGTCATCGGCTCATGCACGGGCTACTCGCTCCGTGCGATTGACCTCGCGCGCATGAGCGAGCCCTCGATGAGCCCCTTAAAGCGACCCTGAAACCGTAACCAAGAATTGGAGATCCCATGAACGAATGGCTGAAACCTCACATCCAAGAAACCGAAGCTGGCATGGAAGTCACGAGCTACCTACCGGCTGAGCTGGACCGCGCTTAAGCGAAGTCCGGATCCCCTTGGAAGAAGGCGGCGCCCCTGCGTGAGCGAGGCCACCGCGCCAAGGGGTGCCAGGCCCCATCAAACCCCTAATCCCGACCTTTGCGCCCTTGCGAGAGGTCCAAGAGGTAAAACAATGACCACGTCCTACAATCCCCAAGCTGCCGCCGACCAGGCCCGCAACACCTACCGCGACGTGACGGCCCAACTCGGCCTCCTCGGTCTCGACACCGCCATTCCAGAGGCGGTGCGGTCCGCGGCCGAGAAGACCGTGGCTCAGACCCGCGAGGCCTATGACCGTTCCAGGAACGCTCTCGACGCATCAATCGCGACGTTCGAGAAATCTTTCGATGCGGCGGGACAGGGCGCAGCGGCGTTCAACCGCAAGATCATCGACATCGCCCAGCGTAACCTGAATTCCGTCTTCGATCTGGCCAAGAGCTTGGCAAGCGCCAAGAACCTTGCCGAGGTCGTGGAGTTGCAGGCGGCCTATTGGCAGAAGCAGTTCAGCTCGCTGACAGCCCAAGCCGAGGAAGTCCGCGCCCTTTCGACCAAGGTGACGGCCGATGCGGCCGAGCCGATCAAGGCGCATGTGACAAATGGCATGGATGAGCTGCGAAAGGTTCACTGAGAGGGCTCTCTCGGGGAAAAGAGGGTGGACCGATCGTCCACCCTTTGATCCCCTCTCGGCCCCCTCGCTCGACCCCTCGCGTGGTCTCTGGCGATGACGTTACGGACCAGCACCAAGACCGTCACCTTCCAGCGACCCTTCTGTGTGAAGGGCGTCGATCGCTTGTTGCCGCCTGCCGACTATCGGGTGGTGACAGACGAAGAGCTCATCAAGGGTTTGTCCTTTTCGGCATACCATCGCGTGGCGACGGCAATCTTCGTGCCGGCGCCGTCTGGCTCCGCCGTTGAGATGGTGACCATCGATCCTTTGGACCTTGCGGCGGCATTAGACCGGGATACGGCAATGCCGGCAGATGCGGTGAGCAGTGTCACCGGCTCTTAAGATCGAAGCGGCTCTGGCCGTTCTCGTGTTCGTCGAGAAAGCGGGCGATCTGCCCCCGCGGCTCGGCTAAATCAAATTTTCCGAAAGGCCCAAGTTATGCGCGCTATCTTGCACGCCAAGTTTGCCGATCGCCCGGCTAGTCAGCCTGCGAAGCTTTCCTACCCCTCTGACAGCGTTCCTCACGCGACACCAAATCCGCAACCGCGCGATTCCTCCGTTGAGGAATTTGAAGCCGCGCTGCAGAAAGCGCG